>NZ_JBSXNQ010000062.1:0-124022 GCF_056857715.1 Marinobacter sp. L-13 | reverse complement strand
ATCCCATCCCGAACTCAGAAGTGAAACAGACCAGCGCCGATGGTAGTGTGGCGTTGCCCATGTGAGAGTAGGTCATCGTCAGGCTCCTAATACCGAAAACCCCAGCATCCTCGATGCTGGGGTTTTTTATTGCCTGAAATTCACGGCCTCACTCACGGCAGGCCGGTGATATACTCTCCCCATAACGAACGACATCTCAGAATGGAGCCTGCCAATGCCTGCCACTGATCACCTGGTTATTTTCGATACAACGCTCCGTGATGGCGAGCAAAGCCCCGGTGCCACCATGAACAAAGCCGAGAAGCTCCGCATTGCGAAAGCGCTGGAAAAGCTCCGGGTGGATGTTATTGAGGCAGGATTCGCGATTGCCAGCCAGGGCGATTTCGAGGCGGTGAAAGCGATCGCCGAGTCCATCAAGGACTCAACGATCTGCAGTCTAGCCCGGGCGCTCGACAAGGATATCGATCGCGCGGCAGAAGCTATCCGGCCGGCACAGCGCGGGCGTATTCATACGTTTATAGCCACGTCGCCCATTCACATGAAGCACAAGCTGCAGATGCAGCCGGATGAGGTGATTGAGCAGGCGGTTCGCTCAGTGAAACGCGCGCGGAGTCATGTCGACGACGTCGAATTCTCCTGCGAGGACGCCGGACGTTCCGAACTGGACTTCCTCTGCCGGATCATCGAGGCCGCCATCGATGCCGGTGCCAGCACGATCAATATCCCGGATACGGTCGGTTATGCCATTCCCGAGCAGTTCGGTGAAACCATCCGTCAGTTGTTGAACCGGATTCCAAACGCGGACAAAGCTATTTTTTCAGTGCATTGCCACAACGACCTGGGTCTGGCTGTGTCGAACTCCCTGGCGGCGGTTTCCCAGGGAGCCCGTCAGGTAGAGTGCACCATCAATGGGCTGGGTGAGCGGGCCGGTAACGCGGCGCTCGAAGAAATTGTCATGGCGGTTCGTACCCGCCAGGATCTGTTCCATATCGATACCCGCATTGATGCCCAGCACATCGTGCCGGCGTCTCGTCTTGTTTCTACAATCACCGGTTTTCCGGTACAGCCCAACAAGGCTATCGTCGGCGCCAATGCCTTTGCCCATGAATCCGGGATACACCAGGATGGGGTTCTGAAGCACCGGGAGACTTATGAGATCATGCGGGCGCAGGACGTTGGTTGGCATACCAACAGCCTCGTCCTGGGCAAACACTCCGGTCGGAACGCCTTCCGTACCCGTTTGCTGGAGCTCGGAATTCAGTTTGAGACCGAGACGGAGCTGAATGAGGCCTTTACACGGTTCAAGGCGCTGGCAGATCTGAAACATGAGATTTTCGATGAGGATCTTCAGGCGATTGCCACCGATACCCGGCAGAAAGAGGAAGACGGCCGTTATGGCCTGGTCTGTATGCAGGTCTGCTCGGAGACCGGAGTCGTACCCAAAGCCAATCTCACGCTGAGCGTAGACGGCAAAGAGCACAAGGTTGAAGCCGAGGGCAGCGGGCCGGTCGATGCCACGTTCAAGGCAATCGAATCTCTGGTGGATTCCGGCTGCAATCTCCAGCTGTATTCCGTAAACAACATTACCAGCGGCACCGATGCCCAGGGCGAGGTGACGGTACGCCTGGAGCGCGGTGGCCGCATCGTTAACGGCGTGGGTGCTGATACTGATATCATCATCGCGTCCGCCAAGGCTTACATTGAGGCCCTGAACCTGATCAGCAAGGGCGGAATTCGACAGCATCCCCAGGTCGCGGATGTGTGAGAATGGTTATTCGGTGAGTCGCGACAGGCGAAGGTAATGGTTGGATCGGAAGCAGAGCGTCAGTTTTATCTGGGAGCAGCGGGGATACGCATGTGGTATGCCCGGCAACCGTTGCCCGGCGCGGCGCCAAGCCCGGATTTTGAGTTTCCCGAGGAGAGTCAGGTTCCGGAGCCAATGCCTGGAACTTCTGAAACCATACCCAGTCCGGTAAGAGATGCCGGTCGCCCTGCGCCGCGTAAACCGACGGGCCCAGATAGAACTGAAGGCGTGGCCCGAATAGCGGATCTTCAGGCCTTGATGGAAGGTGAGGCTGTCGCGCCAGGCAACGCCTCCCGACAGCCTCCCCAATCGCCTGCCGTGTCGGATGACGCTGCGAACTCTCCGGAGCCCGCAGCGCCAGAGGACATGTCAGAGCAGCCTGCCGGGATTCCCTCTGAAAACGTTAACGTCATGATCTGGGCGGGAACCAGGGCGGTACTGATCGGAGGTATGTCTGCGGATGCCAGCAGTCGACTGCAGGAAACCCTCGCACTGAATATTCTCAAGAGCCTTGGTGAGGAGCAGCCTCAAGTGCTCGGGCAAGTCTCCTGGCCTATCTTCAACAATCTGTTGGTGCCCGGGAACTCCGGCCATGACTTTGTTGAGGTGATGCGCAGTGTTCTGTCGGGCCTGGAACGTCAGCAGGTTGTCGTCTTGCAGGGTGGAGAGGATGCAGAAAAAAGCTGGCTGAGCGAAGCCCTTGGACACGACGCAGCAGTCCGGTTTCCGCACACCCTTGCTGAGATTGCCGGCAACCCGACATTGAAGCGCTCCCTGTGGCAACAGATACGGCCTCTGGTCGCCCGTTAATGCCTTATCCGGAAACCTACCAAAAAGTTCTTGATGCCGATCTTATTGTGCGCCCCCTGGTGCCCGAGGATGTCCCGGATGTGCTCGATATAGAGCGCCAGGGTTATTCGCACCCCTGGAGCGAATCGGTGTTTCTGGATTGTTTCAAGGACAACTACCGGCTCTGGGGTGCCTGCCATGGGGGCAAACTCACCGCGTACGCTGTCGTGGCCTACATGGTTGATGAAGCGCATTTGCTGAATATCTGCGTCCACCCGAGAGCCCGCGGTGAGGGGGTGGGGCGCTATCTTCTGAGGCATGTTCTGGCAACCGCAGCTCATGAAGGTATGGCTCAGCTGTTGCTCGAAGTAAGGGACAGCAATCATGCCGCTATCGCGTTGTACCAGAATGAAGGCTTTCACGAGATCGGCCAGCGCCCCGGGTATTATCCGTCTGCCAGTGGGCGGGAGGATGCCCGGGTCCTGATGCTTGCCCTCGGCCAGTGATCACTGCAGTGCGAGTTAGCGTCACAGCGGCATAGGGCCTATAATGGCCGCCTTTTCCAGAACTTCAGATTCAGGTTGCTTTTCGATTATGTCTAACCTTTCCCAGGAAGTGGCCAAGCGCCGCACCTTCGCCATTATCTCGCACCCGGATGCCGGTAAGACCACGATTACCGAGAAGGTGCTATTGTTCGGGCAGGCAATCCAGAAGGCCGGTACCGTCAAGGGAAAGAAGTCTGGCCAGCACGCCAAGTCCGACTGGATGGAAATGGAGAAAGAGCGGGGTATTTCGGTAACCACCTCCGTCATGCAGTTTCCTTATGGTGGCAAGCTGGTGAACCTGCTGGATACGCCGGGCCACGAAGACTTCTCGGAGGACACCTACCGCACGCTCACGGCGGTGGACTCCTGTCTGATGGTTATTGACAGCGCCAAGGGTGTCGAGGAACGGACCATCAAACTGATGGAGGTTACCCGGCTGCGGGATACGCCGATTATCACGTTCATGAACAAGCTGGATCGGGACACCCGGGATCCGGTGGAGCTGATGGACGAGGTTGAGGAAGTTCTGAAAATTGCCTGTGCACCGATCACCTGGCCCATCGGTATGGGCAAGAGCTTCAAAGGGGTTTATCACCTGCTTCGGGACGAGGTTATTCTGTATCAGTCCGGCCAGGGCCATATGATTCAGGACAAGCGCGTTATCTCGGGGCTGGACAATCCCGAGCTTGATCAGGCGATTGGCGCTTACGCCGGCGATCTGCGTGATGAAATTGAGCTGGTCAAAGGCGCGTCCCACGAGTTTGATCAAGAAGCTTTTCTTGCCGGTGAACTGACGCCAGTCTTCTTTGGTACCGCACTGGGTAACTTCGGCGTGGACCACATGCTCGATGGTCTGGTGGAGTGGGCCCCGGCGCCGCAACCGCGGGAAACCGACCAGAGACTGGTCCAGCCGGCCGAGGACGGGTTCTCGGGCTTCGTATTCAAGATTCAGGCAAATATGGATCCACAGCATCGTGACCGTGTTGCCTTCCTCCGCATTGTCTCCGGCAGTTACAACCAGGGTATGAAGGCTCGTCATGTCCGTATTGGCAAGGAAGTCCGGTTTTCCGACGCGCTGACGTTCATGGCCGGCGACCGCGAACACGCCGAGCAGGCGTTTGCCGGCGATATTATCGGCCTGCACAACCATGGCACCATTCAGTTGGGTGATACCTTTACTGCTGGCGACGACATGAAGTTCACCGGCATCCCCAACTTTGCGCCCGAATTGTTCCGCCGGATTCGCCTGAAGGATCCGCTCAAGGCCAAGCAGCTCCAGAAAGGGCTGATACAGCTGTCCGAAGAGGGTGCCGTCCAGGTGTTCAGGCCGCTTCGGAATAACGATCTCATCGTCGGGGCGGTCGGTGTGCTGCAGTTCGATGTGGTGGTCAGTCGCTTGAAAAGCGAATACAAGGTGGAGGCCATCTACGAGCCAATTAACGTAGCTACTGCGCGGTGGGTCACCTGCAGCGATGAGCGCAAACTTGATGAGTTCCAGCGCAAGAATAACGACAACCTGGCCCTCGATGGGAGTGACAGGCTGGCCTACATTGCTCCGACCATGGTCAACCTGAACCTGGCCCAGGAGCGGTATCCGGACATCCAGTTCCACAAGACCCGGGAGCATTAACGGTTCCGGGCGGAGGTGACTGTGCAGCTGATCGACGCCCATTGCCATTTCGATTTTCCCCAGTTCGATGGCCGCCGCGATAAAGAGCTTGAGCAGGGCCGATCGCGCGGACTCCGGGGGCTGGTGATACCCGGTGTCCGGCGAGCGGACTGGGACCGCGTCCGCGAGACAGCGCTGGCTCATGATGGTCTGTTTTACTGTCTCGGCATTCACCCCTGGTTTGTGGAAGAGCATTCTGAAGAAGATCTGACTCAGCTCCGCCGATTGCTGGAGGGTCGTCCCGACCGCTGTGTGGCAATCGGTGAATGCGGACTCGATCGAATCCGGGGAAGTCTCGAAGCGCAGTTGCCCTGGTTTGAAGCCCAGGTGGCGCTGGCTGACGAACTGAATTTGCCGCTGGTGATCCACTCCGTCAAGACCCATGACGAAGTTCACGGTGTGCTCAATCGTCGCCAGTGGCAGGGTCGAGCACTGATTCACGGATTCAGCGGAAGCTTCCAGCAGGCTGCAAAGCTGGTCGATCTTGGGTGCTTTATCGGGGTAGGGGGTGTGATCACCCATCCCAGGGCCCGAAAGACCCGCGACGCAGTCGCAAAATTGCCACTGGAGGCGCTGGTGCTTGAGACAGACGCCCCGGACATGGCGCCGGAAGGCGTGCCACAGGGAGAGAACTCCCCACGCTATCTGCCGGATATTCTGGACGCGCTCGCGGAGCTCCGTGGCACGTCGCCGGAGCATCTGGCGCCGGCGCTTCTGGATAACGTGTCGGGGCTGTACGGTTGGGCGACTGCCGGTATAGGGGAATAACGAAACGAATCGACACAGGGTTGGCTTTCCTGGGTGGTTCGAGTATACTTCGCGCCCTGGCTTTTCAAGGCGATGTCATTATCTCAGCCCCGAATGATGGCAACGCAACACAGGTATGGAACCCCCTCCGGATGCCTTGCATTTACCGGCGGTGGTTTTTAACGTTTCTTATATAGCGTTCAAGGCGGAATCAATGAAGACTCTGAGTGCGAAACCAGAAACAGTAAAACGTGACTGGTACGTTGTAGACGCAGCCGGCAAGACGCTGGGTCGTCTGTCAACCGAAATCGCCCTTCGTCTGCGGGGCAAGCATAAGCCTGAGTACACCCCCCACGTAGACACTGGCGATTACATTGTAGTGATCAACGCCAGCCAGGTGCGGGTTACCGGCAAGAAAGCATCTGACAAGATGTACTACAGTCATACCGGCTTTCCGGGTGGAATCAAATCCATCAACTTCGAGAAGCTGGTCGACAAGGCACCCGAGCAAATCATCCAGAAGTCTGTCAAAGGCATGCTTCCGAAGGGACCGCTCGGTCGCGCCATGTTCAAGAAGCTGAAAATCTATGCCGGCGCTGAGCACCCTCACGCAGCCCAGCAGCCCAAAGAACTCGACATTTAACGGAAGGCGGATATGTCTGTAGCACAAAATTACGGTACTGGTCGCCGCAAGACATCCACGGCTCGGGTTTTTATCAAGCCGGGAAGCGGTAACATCTCCATCAACGGTCGCACCATCGAAGATTTCTTCGGTCGCGAAACCCTGCGCATGATCGTTCGTCAGCCCCTCGTGGTTGCCGAGTCTACCGATCGTTTTGATATCAACATTACCGTTAAGGGTGGTGGTGTCAGTGGCCAGGCCGGCGCAATTCGCCACGGTCTGACCCGCGCTCTGATGGATTACGACGAAACTCTGCGCCCGGCGCTGCGTAAAGCGGGTTATGTTACCCGTGATGCACGTGAAGTTGAGCGTAAGAAAGTGGGTCTGCGCAAGGCGCGTAAGCGTCCTCAGTACTCCAAGCGTTAATTTCGCTGGAGCAGGATCCTGGAAAACCCGGCCCTTTTCGGTCGGGTTTTTTTATGTTCGAGTGATCTGTCAGCAAATTGATCTGGAGCAGGGGTGAGGCGCCAGCGGCGGCTTTCTGACTTGTAAGCCTCTGGTAATTTCATTACCATTTGGACGCTTATATTTTTGGGTTGTGAAGTCCTTTTGATGCGCATTGTCGGCTGTGTTGCGGGCGGTGGCATCGCCTGATGGGAGAAGACCATAATGAATAATGGCGACGTTAGCCAAGGCCGGCGCCGGTTTCTGATCGGTGCTACGTCTGTGGTGGGTGGAGTCGGCGTCGTCGGTGCGGCGGTTCCGTTCCTGGGGTCGTGGAACCCCAGTGCAAAAGCGGAAGCAGCCGGTGCACCGGTAACCGTCAATATCAGCAAGATTGAACCGGGTCAGCAGATCACCGTTGAATGGCGGGGTCAGCCGGTTTGGATCATTCGCCGTACCGACGAGATGAATGAGAACATCGAAAAGCTTAACGATCGGGTGAAAGATCCGAACTCGGAAGTGCCGCAACAACCTGAGTACATCGACGGCATACTCCGGTCGCTGAAGCCGGAATTTGCTGTGTTGGTCGGGCTGTGTACGCACCTCGGTTGTGTTCCGTCCTACCGGCCGGAAGTTGCACCGGCAGACCTGGGTGATGAGTGGCTGGGCGGTCTCTTCTGTCCTTGTCATGGTTCCCGCTACGACATGGCAGGAAGGGTATACGAGGCACAGCCAGCACCCACAAACCTTGTGGTTCCGCCGTACCGTTTCGACGATGATTCGACCCTCACGATTGGTCTTGATCCGGAGGCAGCGTAATGAGCAAATTACTTCACTGGGTGGACGAGCGCCTTCCGGTCATCGAAGCCTGGAACAAGCATCTGGGCAAGTACTATGCTCCGAAAAACTTCAACATCTGGTACTTCTTCGGATCACTGGCGATGCTGGTACTGGTTAACCAGCTGGTGACCGGTATCTGGCTCACTATGAGCTATAACCCGTCGGCGGAAGGCGCGTTTGCCTCCGTCGAATACATCATGCGTGATGTGGAATGGGGTTGGTTGCTCCGTTACCTGCACTCTAGTGGTGCTTCGGCATTCTTCGTAGTGGTGTATCTCCACATGTTCCGGGGGCTGATGTATGGCTCCTATCAAAAGCCGCGTGAGCTGATCTGGATCTTCGGTATGCTGATCTACCTGATCCTGATGGCTGAAGCGTTCATGGGCTATCTCCTGCCGTGGGGCCAGATGTCCTACTGGGGTGCGCAGGTTATCGTTAACCTGTTTGGTGCTATTCCGGTCATTGGTGAAGATCTGTCACTGTGGATTCGTGGCGATTACCTGATTTCCGGCATTACCCTGAACCGCTTCTTCGCATTGCATGTGGTGGCGCTGCCGATCGTTCTGCTTGGTCTGGTTGTGCTGCACATCCTTGCGCTGCACGAGGTTGGTTCCAACAACCCTGACGGTATTGATATCAAGAAAAACAAGGATGAAAACGGCATTCCGAAAGACGGCATCCCATTCCATCCTTACTACACTGTGCACGACCTGATGGGCGTCGGTGTTTTCTTCTTTATCTTCTTCATCGTGGTGTTCTTCTTCCCCGAAGGCGGTGGGCTGTTTATTGAAAAACCGAACTTCGAACCGGCAAACCCGCTGAAAACACCAAATCACATTGCACCGGTCTGGTACTTCACGCCTTTCTACGCAATGCTGCGTGCGGTAACCATTGACCTGTTCGGTCTGGATGCCAAGTTCTGGGGTGTTGTGGTGATGGGTGCGGCGATCGCTATCCTGTTCGTGCTGCCCTGGCTGGACAAGAGCCCGGTCCGTTCAATGCGCTACAAGGGTTGGTTGAGCCGTATTGCCCTGGCAGTTTTCGCGATCAGCTTTGTGGTGCTTGGCTACCTTGGCCTGGTGCCGGCAACTGAAGGTCGCACCATGGTTGCCCAGGTTCTGACGGTGGTGTACTTCCTCTACTTCATCCTTATGCCGATCTATACGCGTATGGAGAAAACCAAGCCAGTTCCAGAGAGGGTGACAGGATAATGAGAAAGCTGATTTTTGGTCTTTTCATCGCGGTCCTGCCAGCTCTCGGGCTGGCAGCGGGTTCAACCGTGCCGCTGGACAGCTTTGAGTCAGATCACTCTGACAAGGCATCTCTCCAGCGCGGAGCGGCAACCTTTACCAACTATTGCATGGGTTGTCATTCCATGGAGTACGCGCGCTACAAGCGTGTGGCTGAGGATCTCGAAATTCCCGATGAGCTGTATGAGGAAAACCTGATCTTCACCGGCGCCAAAATTGGCGAGCTGATGAAAAACTCCATGAACAAAGACATGGCGGCTGACTGGTTCGGTGCTCCGCCACCGGATCTTACGCTCGAAACCCGTCTGCGTGGCGAAGCGTGGGTATATTCCTACCTCCGCGGTTTCTACAAGGACGAGTCCCGTCCGCTGGGCGTCAATAACGTGGTATTCCCGAATGTCGGTATGCCCCATGTTCTGGTTGGTTTGCAGGGCCTCTGTGCCGTTGAACCGAAAATCGGAACGCCGGCCAGCGTTGAGCCGTTGAGTGGGAATATCAACAACGCGGATGCTTGCCCGGAGTACGCAATCGAAGGCAGCATGTCTGGAGCCGACTTCGACCAGGCGATGTACGACCTGACCAACTTCATGTCGTACATGGCGGATCCGGTCAAGCTCGAGCGTGAGCGTCTGGGGATCTTTGTTCTGATCTTTGTGGCCATCTTCTTCGTGTTCGCTTACCTGCTCAATCGTGAGTACTGGAAGGACGTACACTGAGAAATAGGGTATAATCCCGTCCCCTGAGTTCCAGCGGGCATAACCGGCCCGCTGGATTTTTGCGTTTTTTCAGGATCATTTCGGTTTGTTTACTCGTGAGGTAGTTCTATGGGCGTTGTGACCAAGCGGTCATCAATGACGTTTTTCTCGGATCCGGCCAGCCATTACAGCCACAGGGTGCGTATTGTGCTGGCAGAGAAGGGTGTTACCGTCGATATCGTTGATGTGGATCCGGATAACCCGCCGGCTGAACTGGCGGACCTGAACCCATACAACGCCCTGCCGACGCTGGTAGATCGTGATCTTGTGCTCTATGAGCCCAACATCATGATGGAATACCTCGACGAGCGTTTCCCGCATCCGCCTTTATTGCCGGTGTATCCTGTGGCGCGAGCCAACAGCCGTCTGATGATCCATCGGATCCAGAAAGACTGGTGTGGCCTGGTCGACCAGATTCTGGCTCAGCCGAATGCCAAGGCGTCAGACACAGCTCGCAAAGAGCTGAAGGAAAGTCTGTTGGCAACGGCGCCGCTGTTTGGTGAGATGCCGTTTTTCCTGTCTGAAGAGTTCACCATTGTGGACTGTTGCATTGCTCCCATCCTGTGGCGTCTTCCGTCGCTGGGTATTGAGCTGAATGAGAAGCAGGCCAAGCCGCTGCAGAAGTACATGGAGAGCATCTTCAGTCGGGATGGCTTCAAGGCAAGCCTGTCAGATCTGGAAGAAGACATTCGCAGCTGATTTGGTAACGTTCCGCTTGCCGGAGCAGGAGAGTGGCAGTGGCTGAGAGTAAAAACACCATGACGTCCAGCCGTCCGTACCTGGTACGAGCATTCAATGAGTGGATTCTGGACAATGACTGTACCCCCTACATTGTGGTGGACGCAGGCATTCAGGGTGTGCAGGTGCCGACAGAGCATGTCGCGAACGGGCAGATTGTGCTGAATATCAGCCCGGGCGCCGTGCGCGGCCTGGTCATCGGGAATGGAGCGCTGGAATTCAGTGCCCGTTTCGGTGGCGTGCCCATGCAGGTGTTTATTCCGTTGCAGGCGGTGATGGCAATCTACGCCAAGGAAAACGGCGAGGGCATGGTCTTCGGCAGTGAGCCGGGCTCTCCCGATCCTGACGGTACCTCGAAGGAGCGCGATGGTGAGCAGGCGTCACCTGGTCAGGAGGATCGCCCCTCTGGCAGGCCTACCCTCAAGGTTGTGAAATAACGCCAGCGCACTCGTTTTGAAAAGCCAGCTTACGCTGGCTTTTTTTATCCCCCGAAGATTTTTGCGTCGATAAGCCCGCAAAGGGCATTGATGATGAGCAGCAGCAGAGGTGTAGCCTCCGTGGGACTGAGATCGTTCAGGGCGATTTCGTGGTCCTCTGGATGCAACAAAGAGGTTATGTCCGATTTCTCCCTGGCACTAAGAACCACAACACTCATTTCCCGATCATGGGCAACCTGGATAGCCTGGATAAGATTTGCCTTGTGGCCATCGTCGACGATCACGAACAACAGATCCCCGGGTTTGCCAATCGCCCGGACCTGACGCGAGAAGGTATCGTTGAAACGGTTATCCCGGCAGATGGCCGAATAGGTCGTTGCGTCGGCGCCGAGATTGATGGCGGGCAGTGCCGGCCTGTCCTGTTCGAAACGGTTCAGAAGCGCGGTACAGAAGTACTGGGCCAGAATGTTGGCATTACCGTTGGCGCAGGTAACTATTTTCCCGTCCTGGAGCAGAGTTTCCACGAAGGCATTGGCAACCTCCTCGATAGCAGGGCCGGCCGTACTCGCGGCCTGCGCGGTATGCTCCATATGGCTTGCGAACCACTGGTTGATCTGGTGTTCGGTGTCGGTCATTTTCGGTATCACTATCCTGCCAGAATTGCATTCCTGATCCATTGTACCCGGTATTTTTTGACGGTACCCGGGCTGATGGCAACCACATCTATCCGTGAGAGACTGTTCCAGAGCCCGTGCCTGTGCAGGTAAAACGAGACTGCACGAATCAGGCGTTTCTGTTTGGGGTAATTGATGGAGCTTGCAGGATCTACAAGGCTGCCAGCGCCCCGATAGCGGACCTCGAAGAATACGAGAGTCTCACCTTCCTGTCCGACGAGATCAATCTCGCCGCCGCGATTGTAGACGTTGCGCCCAATAATCCGGACGCCCCGACTGGCGAGGTAACGGGCTGCAACGCCCTCGAAGTGGTTACCCAGGGTTTTGGTGCCATCCATGGCTACTGTTTTTCTCCGTTGGTGTTATTCGCTGAGAGGTGGGGCTTCCTCTTGAGCGCCTTCCATCTCTCCCTCTTCGGTTACCGGTTCAGGAATGAGTTCAGGGGCGCCGTTGCGGAACTGGGTCCAGAGTTGTTCCCGATGGATGCTGCCCTCGGGCGTCATGGTCAGCACACCTGTTTGGCCTGATATCGAGGCGCTTTCAACCTGTTTCAGCAACGGCAGGCGTTTGCTCAGGTGCCACGCATCGGCGCCCATGGCGAAAAGGCGCCCGGGCTGGCCACGGGTTCCGGACAGATTTTCGGTAGCTCGCGTACGCAGCTCATTGTCGTCGCCCAGTACCCAGGGAATATCAGTGAAAATAACGCCGTTCAGGTCACGGTCCCGTGAAGGTGCGGGTGTGCCCTCATAGATAATGGAAGGCGAGTACACAGGCAGGTCCCCGCCGAAATAGAAGGCGAAAAGCGGTTTGAACTGTCGGGCGACAGTGGGCTCTGCCACCATGACGATGGCGTCGGCATCCTGCCGGCGACGCGGCTCGAATTCGACATTCATGCCAATGGTGCGTTCAACCTGGATGGCCCGGTCGCGGGAAACGGTAATGCCCAGCAGGTCAGCCGTTACCGCCCTGAGGTTGTCTTCCCGATAGAAGCGCTCGATATCCAGGGCAACCCCTTCATGGGACGCCATGCGTTTCAGCAACGCAGCCTCAACGCGATCGCCCCATTCGCCGCCGGGGATAAGCACCAGAACCTGCCGCAGCTGTTCTGCGGCAAGCCGGTCGGCAATTTGCCGGGCCTCGTCCTCTGCCGAGAGACCGAACTGGTAGAGTCCGTCAGCAGGCTTGGTATCCGCCGGCAGGTAATTCAGCCCGAGAGCGGGTACGGGCAGCGTATTCATGGAACCCAGTCCGGCCAGTGCCTCTTTTTCCAGGGGGCCGACAATCAGGTCGATATCCTGTTCCGATAGCTGCTTGTAAAGTTCGCTGAAAGACGTGCCGGCGGTATCAAAGATCCGAATGTCGGTTTTGCCCCGGTCAGCAGTGTCATCCAGGTAGTACGCTGCCAGAAAGCCATCCCGGATGGCCTTGCCCGCCGTTGCCAGCGGGCCCTGGAGAGGCAGGGCAAGAGCGATTTTTTCCGGACGGCTGTCCGCCAGTGTGGCGATCAGTTGGAGTTCCGAGGGCAGAATCTGGGCGGCAGGATGGCCGGGCCAGTTGTTTTGCCAACCCCGGATGAGTCGGCCCTGCTCGTCTATGCCGGTTTCTGCAGTGCGCACCAGGTTTGCCAGCTCCAGCCAGCCCTGGGCCTCATAGCCAATCGCTTCGGCAGAGGCCGAGCTCAGCTCGGTGCCCGGTACCTTCTCCAGCAGGGACCAGATGCGGTTATGAATCTGTTGCGCATCCGCGGTGTTATCCGTCTGGGCCAGCAGGATAAGGGTCATGGCCGCAGGCATCGGCTTGCCCGCCAGGTCATAAGTGTCCGCCTGCAGGTTGGCGGCCCGGGCCATCAGGTCGGCCGGGTACTCTATAAAGGTCGACGGCGTGAGTTCGGCGGCAAGCGCCTCTGCCCAGGATTCGTCCTCAAGGGCCTTGGCGCTTGCCATGGCTAGCAGGAGTTTCTGGTTGCCAAGGTCCGCAGCCGGTTGCGCCAGCTGCGAACTTTGAAGTAGCGTTCGTGCTGCCACGTGGTTGCCCTGGTCCTGAAACCTGCTGGCGATCCGGAGGAGGTAGGCCTGGGCGGTCTCGATATTATCTTCGTTGCCGGCAAGCTCGAGGGCCTGGTCGGCCGTTTGCGCGACGTGGGTTTCGAGATTGACGGTGGCGCAGCCCGCCGACAAAAGGGCGGCAGTAAATACGCTGGCCAGGGCTCGTTGATGAATACGGATATTTAACATGGCAGGCTCGACATACTCCGGATGATTGGGCTTGTAGCGCCAGACTAACGCTGGCAAGTTTAACAGCTCCGGGGTTAATTCACATGACGTAACTGTCACGCTCCCGGATACCCCATCACAGAGGCACACGCTTTGAAAAACGAGGTCAGCGATTACCCGTCGTCCGATAGCCGCAGGGATGAACCGGGCGGCACTCTTTATGTTGTTGCCACCCCGATTGGCAACCTTGATGATCTATCTCCAAGAGCAACCCGGACCCTCGCCCACGTGGATGTGGTCGCGGCAGAGGATACGCGCCACAGTGGCCGGCTATTGAGCCATCTGGGCATTCAGAAGCGAATGATCGCATTGCATGACCATAACGAAAAAGATCGCGCAGCCGGAATCCTCGCTGAGCTTAAGGCCGGGCGCGATGTGGCGCTGATCTCCGACGCCGGTACACCGCTTATCTCCGATCCCGGATACGTGCTGGTGCGCGACGCCAGGGCTGCGGGGTATCGGGTGAGCCCGATTCCGGGGCCCTGTGCACTGGTAGTGGCTCTGAGCGCGGCCGGCCTGCCGACGGATCGCTTTCTGTACGTGGGATTTCTGCCTGCCAAGCGCTCGGGTCGCAGGGCCAGTCTTGAGCCGCTGGCCAGTGAGCCGGCCACTCTGGTGTTCTATGAATCGCCGCACAGGATTCTGGAGTCGGTACGGGATATTGCCGAGGTGCTGGGCGAGGATCGTGAGATGGTTCTGGGGCGGGAAATCACCAAGACCTTCGAAACCTTCTATTCCGGTTCGATTGCGGAGGTTCTGGCAGAGTTGGAGCAGGATCCCCACGGAACCCGTGGGGAGTTCGTGGTCATGGTTCGAGGTGCGATGGCGCAACCTGGTAATGATGACGCGGCTACCATGGATGTGGACCGTGTGCTTCGGGTTTTGCTGGCAGAGCTTCCGGTGAAGAAGGTCGCCAAAATGGCCTCGGAGCTGACCGGTCTGTC
This sequence comes from Marinobacter sp. L-13, assembly GCF_056857715.1. Classification (NCBI taxonomy): domain Bacteria; kingdom Pseudomonadati; phylum Pseudomonadota; class Gammaproteobacteria; order Pseudomonadales; family Marinobacteraceae; genus Marinobacter; species Marinobacter sp. L-13. Next base: position 109,491 of record NZ_JBSXNQ010000062.1, on the reverse strand, counting down.
GAAGAATGAGCTGTACCAGCGCGCACTGGCGCTGAAAGACAGCTGAGTACAGTGGCGTTTTCCCTTGCAAGGCTCTGAGCGCAGGAGTATTGTCTCGCCCGAGCTCGCCAGACAGTCGCCGCCGGTTTTCCGGGGGAGGAAAGTCCGGGCTCCACAGGGCAAGGTGCCAGGTAACGCCTGGGCGGCGCGAGCCGACGGAAAGTGCAACAGAAAGTATACCGCCTAAGCGCCCTCGGGCGCCGGTAAGGGTGAAACGGTGCGGTAAGAGCGCACCGCGTGGCTGGCAACAGTCCACGGCGATGGTAAACCCCACCTGGAGCAAGACCAAATAGGAATCCAATGGCGTGGCCCGCGCTGGATTCGGGTAGGTTGCTTGAGGTCTGTGGTGACGCAGACCCTAGATGAATGACTGTCCAAGACAGAACCCGGCTTATCGGCGAGCTCGCTCTTTTCCCTTCCTGTGACATTCGTCATTCTCAACAGATGTCCTTTATAGCCAAAAAATCTTAAACCTCACTTGCAGTCTTCAGACTTTTTTGCAGGTATTTGATTTTACTTCTTTTCTTTTCCGTAATCTCACCATTTCATCGAATCCGCCTCCGTAACCTCTTGTCATAAAAGGAACTTTTGCAAGTGTGGCGCTGTTTGCGGCGCTTGCATTGTGTATTGCGTGTTTCTATAGTGTGCAGAAGTGGGAAAAAGTGGTTTCTAGTGGTTTTTTGTGGATATCGGGCACCCAGAGACAGCGTAAATGAGTAATTTTCTCGGCAGTCATGCCATCAATATGGATGCGAAGGGTCGCCTGGCGATCCCCTCCAAGGTACGCGAAGAGCTCGCGCAGGCCTGTGGTGGGCGCATTGTATTGACAGCAAACGCTGACGAGGAGCGGTGTCTGCTGGTCTATCCGGAGCCCGAATGGGAAGTTCTACGTCCTAAAATCGAGGCGCTTCCCAACATGAATAAGGCGGCCCGGCGGCTGCAGCGCCTGATCCTGGGTAATGCTGCGCCCATGGAGCTGGATTCGGCCGGGCGCATTCTGATTCCGCCAACCCTTAGAAGCTATGCCCATCTGGAGAAAAAGCTGATGTTGATCGGGCAAGGCAAGAAGCTAGAGCTCTGGAGTGAAGAGCGCTGGTTTGCCTGGCTGGATGAATCCTCTGATGACGAAGACATGCCGCCCGAGATGGAGGCGCTGTCCTTATGACCACCGATCGCAACCAGGAGGCCGGGGCAGCGTACTCGCATCGCTCGGTGCTCCTGGATTCGGCGGTCGACTATCTGGTCAACGACCCCGACGGTTATTACGTGGATGGCACCTTTGGGCGGGGTGGTCACAGCCGCCTGATTCTCGGTCGCCTCGGCCCGTCGGCGCGGTTGCTGGGTATCGACAAGGATCCCGAGGCGATACGCGCGGCGAAGGAATTGGAAGCCCAGGATAACCGGTTCCACAGTTTCCACGGTTCGTTTGCGGAGCTGGGCGCTGCGGTGGTCGGTCAGGGTTGGCAGACAGTGAATGGTGTGTTGCTGGATCTCGGCGTGTCATCGCCGCAGCTTGATGATGCCTCCCGTGGATTCAGTTTCATGCGTGATGGTCCACTGGACATGCGCATGAATACCGAACAATCGCCCAGCGCCGCCGAATGGCTTGCAACAGCGGACGAGTCGGATATCGCAAACGTGATTTTCCGTTACGGCGAAGAGAAATTCTCGCGGCGCATTGCCCGGCTACTGGTCGAGCGTCGGCAGGAAGCGCCCGTCGAAACCACTCGCCAGTTGGCAGAGTTGGTCAGCGAGGCGGTCCCGAAAAAGGAAAAGCACAAGCATCCGGCTACCCGGACCTTCCAGGCAATCCGGATTTTTATCAACCGGGAGCTGGAAGATCTCGAAGTGGGTCTTCAGTCTGCTGTTGACCACCTCGCTCCTGGAGGGCGTCTGGTGGTCATCAGTTTTCATTCGCTGGAAGACCGGTTGGTCAAGCGGTTCATGAGGGATCTGGCGCGCGGGCCACAGCTGCCCAAAGGGGTGCCCGTAACCGCGGAACAGGAAGCCTCGGATTTCCGGCTCGTTGGCAAAGCCAGCAAGGCCGGCGCCGAAGAAGTAAGTGACAACGTACGTGCCCGCAGCGCAGTCATGCGGGTGCTCGAACGCACCGATATCAGGAAAAACTCGCAGGGGAGCGCGTAACCATGGGCGCTGTTGCCATTGAAGAGCCGGTAAAAACGGCGAAGCTCAACAAGCAGAAGGTCCGGGACGGTGTTGCAACCGCGGTCCGTATCTCAAGGCAGGTTTTCGCTGCCACGAAGCAGGGCAAGGTGCTTGTCTCGCTTGGTCTGGTCGCCGTGTTGCTGGCTTCCTCTATTGGCGTGGTGGTCAGTGCCCACGAGAACCGGGAGCTTTTCAACACGCTGTCGCAACTTCAGTCCGAGCGCGACCGTTATCAGAGCGAATGGAGCCAGCTTCTGCTCGAGCAGAGTGCGTTAAGCGCTCATGGCCGGGTCGAAAAGCTGGCGGCTGAGCGTTTCGGCATGGTGGTGCCGGGACGTCAGGATATTGTGCTGGTGCCACTGATGTCGCCGGTTACCAGCCGGTAATCAACGAGAACAACAACGATTCAGGGTGATCGACGTGTCCGATCAGGGAAAGAAGACAACATGGGGGCAGCGTTTGGCGTCCGGGCTGGCAGCCTGGCGCTTTGGCTCCGTCGTGGGCGTCTTTCTCCTGGTGGTGGGTGTGCTTGGCTGGCGCCTGGTCGATCTCCATGTCGTAGATAATGATTTCCTGCGCAAGCAGGGTGATGTCCGTACGATCCGGGTTGAGAGTATTGATGCTCATCGTGGTGTTGTCACCGATCGTTATGACGAGCCTCTGGCCGTCAGCACGCCAGTGCAGACCATCTGGGCGAATCCTTCTGAAGCCAATCCCTCCGAGGCGCGACTCACCAACCTTGCGCGGCTGCTCGATATCAATGAAGCCTCTCTTCGGCAGCGTCTCGAAGAATACTCCGGGCGGGAATTCATCTATCTGCGCCGCAAGGTTCAGCCGGATCTGGCCAGAAAGGTTCTCGAATTGGAGATTGACGGGATATACACCCGTCAGGAGTACCGTCGCTATTACCCCGCCGGCGAAGTGACTGCTCACGTTGTGGGCTTCACCGACATCGACGAACGCGGGCAGGAAGGGATCGAGCTCGCCTACAACCAGTGGCTGTCCGGTGAAACCGGCCGGAAGCGGGTCCTGAAAGACAACCGCGGCCGGGTTATCAAGGATCTGACCCTGATTCGCGATGCCAGCCCCGGCCAGAACCTCGCCCTCAGCATCGACCTGCGCCTCCAGTACCTGGCCTATCGGGAACTCAAGGCTGTGGTGGCGGCTCATAATGCCAGAGGGGGTACGCTGGTCATGCTCGACGTTGATACCGGTGAGGTCCTGGCGATGGTCAACCAGGGGTCCTATAACCCCAATGACCGCAGTCAGCTCGCAGCGGAAAATCTTCGAAACAAGGCTATCACCGACCTGTTCGAGCCAGGCTCAACCATGAAGCCGATCACCATGGCGGCGGCGCTGGAATCCGGCAGCTACTCGGTTAACAGCACCATTGATACCAACCCGGGTTTTCGCCGTTTCGGTCGTTTCACCATCCGGGATCATCGCAACTATGGCGTCATGGATATGACCGAGATCATCGTCAAGTCCAGCAACGTCGGAATCAGCCGGATTGCTACCGACCTTGGCGGCGATGTGATTCGTGATCTCTACGCCCGTCTGGGGCTTGGCCAGCCAACGGGGATCGGTTTTCCCGGCGAAGCCGTGGGTGTATTGCCATCGCCGCCCAAGTGGCGCCCCGTGGAAGAGGCGACACTGTCCTACGGATACGGTATGAGCGTGAACGCTCTTCAACTGGCCCAGGCCTATATGGTGATCGCCAATGGTGGCGTGCGCTATCCCCTGAGCCTGGTCCGGCAGAACAAGAAGCCGGAGGGGCAGCGAGTGCTCTCGGAGCAGGTCACCCTCCAGGTTCGCAATATGCTGCGCGAGGCCGTTTCAAGGGGTACCGGTAAGCGGGCACAGCCTGGATTCTACTCGGCCGGCGGCAAGACCGGGACTGTTCATCTTGTTGGGGCCCAGGGTTACGAGGATAGCCAGTACAAGGCGATTTTTGCCGGTATGGCGCCTATTGATAACCCCAGGCTGGTTACGGTTGTGGCCGTTGATGCGCCGCAGTCCGGAGAATACTACGGTGGTGAAGTGGCCGCGCCAGTATTCTCACGGGTAATGAGTGACGCACTGCGACTGTTGAATGTGAAGCCTGAACTGGAAGTGGGAGAGGCCGAAATGGCTGCTTCTGCATCCGGAGAGCGAGGGTAGGCCTATGTGCATCACATCTCTCAGCACGTTATTGCAGGGTATCGTAGCGGTTCCGTCGGTGTTCGACGTGACCATCCACGGACTGAAAACCGACAGTCGGGAAGTCGCCTCCGGCGATGCCTTTATCGCCCTCTCGGGCGCCCGAACGCCGGCTGACTTCTATGTCGATAAGGCCATTGCAGCGGGCGCAACGGTCATCCTCCTGGAAGCGCAGCAGGCGGGAGAGTGCACCGAACACCACGGTGCCTTGATCGTACCTGTCGCTGGCCTACGCAGTCTGGTGGGGCGAATCGCTGATCGCTTTTTCGAGCATCCGTCGCAACGACTTCGCCTGATTGGCGTGACCGGAACCAATGGCAAGACGTCGGTCTGCCAGTATGTCGCACAGCTGCTCAAGGAAACGGGAACGCCCTGCGGCATCCTCGGCACCCTGGGCTATGGCATGCCCGGCGCCCTGCAGCCTGCGACGCATACGACACCGGATGCGGTTCAGGTTAACCGGGTGCTGTCCCGGATCGTGAAACAGGAAGGTCGGGCAGCCGTGATGGAGGTGTCCTCCCATGCCCTTGATCAGGGCCGCGTGGATAACCTCTCGATGACCGGCGCTGTATTCACGAATCTGACCCGGGATCATCTGGATTATCACGGTTCCATGGAAGCCTATGGTGCCGCCAAGGCGCAGCTTTTCCAGCGTGAAGAGCTGCATTTTTCGGTAATCAACTTTGACGATCCATTTGGTCGACAGCTCTTCGAACAGCTGGACGGCAAATGTGATCGCGTGCGCTACAGCCTGCACGAGGCCCAGACCGAGCTCTGGTTACGGGAATTCCGACCAACCGACGAAGGCTTTGAAGCTGAGGTCGATGGCGAGTGGAGCCGGTTTGTTGTCTCGGTTCCGCTGATGGGAAGTTTCAACGCGAGCAATGTGTTGGCGGCTATGGCAACGGTTCTGACGCTTGGCGTGCCGATCGAGCGCGTGCAGCAGGCTGTGGGTCGGCTCACACAGCCACCGGGCAGGCTGGAGCGGTTTGTGGGTGCTAATGGTGTCAGGGTGGTGGTCGATTACGCCCACACCCCGGATGCCCTCGCCAATGCTCTGACAGCACTGCGTCCGCACGTTACCGGTGAACTGGTGTGCGTGTTTGGTTGCGGCGGTGACCGTGATGCCGGTAAACGTCCGGAAATGGCCCGGGAAGCCGAGAGGCTTGCAGATCGGGTGGTCGTTACTGATGACAATCCCCGCAGTGAGGACCCCGAAACAATTGCGCGGCACATCCTCGCCGGTTTCACGGACGCTGCCCGGGTCTCTGTTATCCATGACCGGGCCGAGGCCATTCAGTCGACGATCCGCTCGGCCACGCCAAACGACGTAGTTCTGATCGCAGGGAAAGGCCACGAGGCTTATCAGGAAATCGCCGGCCAGAAATACCCGTTCAGTGATGCGGAGCAGGTTCGCCACGTCTTGAAACTCAATGGGGGTGTGGCATGATGCGCGCCTTTTCGCTGGCGGAAGCCAAGGGTTGGCTGGGCGCCCAGTGCGCTTCGGGCGACCTTGCGTCGGTGAGCTTCGCCGGGGTTTCCACTGATACCCGCACCCTCGAGCCTGGCCAGCTGTTTGTGGCCCTGCGCGGCGAAAATTTCGATGGCCACCGTTTCCTGCAACAGGCCATGGATAAAGGCGCAGTTGGCCTGGTGGTCGATACGTCTGATACCAACCTGGCTCTGCCTCAGTTGGTAGTGAATGACACACTGGAGGCCCTTGCCCGGCTAGCGGCCGCCAACCGTGAAGAAAGCACAGCGGCCATCCTCGCGATCACTGGCAGCAGCGGCAAGACCACCGTCAAGGAAATGTGCGCCGCCATTCTGTCGCAGATGGGCAAGACGCTGTCAACGAAAGGCAACCTGAACAATCACATCGGCGTTCCGCTTACGCTGTTCGGCCTTTCTCCGGAACACCAGTACGGCGTGATTGAACTGGGTGCCAGTGGGCTGGGTGAAATTGCCCATACCGTCGCCCTGGCAAAGCCCCGCGTTGCCATTCTCACCAATGCTGGCGAGGCCCATCTGGAAGGGTTTGGCAGCTACGAGAACATTGTCCTGGCCAAGGGCGAAATCATTGACGGCGTCGCGTCAGACGGGCTGATGGTGCTCAACGGTGACGATCCGGCCTTCGCGCAGTGGCGCACCCGAGCCGGGGCCCGCCGCGTCGCAGGTGTCAGCCGTCTCGGCGCCGAGGCGGATTATCACGCAGTCATTGAGGGCCAGGACGCCGGAACCAGAACCTTTCAGGTCAGCGGCCCGAACGGCTGGCTATGCAGGGTCACGCTGGGCCTGGAGGGCGATCACAACATCACCAACATGCTGCTTGCCATCGCGGCAACCCGTGAGTTGGGTGCCAGTGATCAGGCGATTGTTGCAGGGCTGGCCAGTGTTGCGCCGGTGAAAGGGCGGCTTCAGGTCTTGGAGTTGTCGCCGGAAATGACGCTGATTGACGACAGTTACAACGCCAACCCGTCGTCCATGAAAGCCGCGCTCGGCGTGCTGGCCGGCCGTGCAGGTCAGAAGATTGCTGTACTCGGTGCCATGGCAGAGCTTGGCGCCAAGGCAAATGCGTTGCACAGGGAAGTTGGAGTGTGCGCCCGGGAGCATGGTATCGATCGACTGATTACCGTGGGGCCGGGTTGTGAAGGTTATGCCGACGGGTTTGGCGAGTCCACGGAACTCGGGCTGAGCCATGAGCAGGCCGTTGAATCGGCGATTGGGGATAAAAACACACCATTGACAGTGCTGGTCAAGGGTTCTCGCAGTTCCGCCATGGAGCGTGTGGTGGAGGGAATTAAAGAAAAGGTGAATAACTCATGCTGCTCTGGCTGACAGAGGTCCTATCACAGTATTTCTCCGCACTGACGGTGTTTCAGTACCTGACCCTGCGTGGAATTCTGGGCACACTCACCGCGCTGCTGATTTCGCTGATCATCGGCCCCGTGATGATCCGCAAGCTGAGCCAGTACCAGATTGGTCAGGCGGTGAGAGATGACGGTCCGCAAACCCATCTCAGCAAAGCTGGCACCCCGACTATGGGTGGCGCACTGATCCTGGTGGCCATTGGCATCAGTACGCTGCTCTGGGCGGATCTTGGTAACCGCTACGTCTGGGTCACCCTGCTGGTGACGCTCCTGTTCGGCGCAATCGGTTGGGTTGATGACTATCGCAAAGTCGTGGAACGTAACCCGCGGGGCCTGCCGGCCCGCTGGAAGTATTTTTGGCAGTCGGTTATCGGCGCTACGGCGGCTGTAGTGTTGTTCTTCAGTTCCGCCTTGCCCCAGGAGACGTCTCTGTATGTGCCCTTTGTAAAGCAGGTATCCCTCACCCTTGGCCCGGTGCTGTTCATTCTGCTCACCTATTTCGTGATCGTTGGCAGCAGCAACGCCGTCAACCTGACCGACGGCCTGGATGGTCTGGCAATCATGCCAACGGTGATGGTCGCCGGAGCGCTTGGTATCTTCGCTTACCTGTCCGGCCACGCCCAGTTCGCCAATTACCTGTTGATCCCGCATCTCCCGGGCACCGGGGAGCTTATCGTATTCTGCGGCGCACTCGTTGGCGCCGGGCTTGGTTTCCTCTGGTTCAACACCTACCCGGCTCAGGTTTTCATGGGGGATGTGGGCGCCTTGGCCCTCGGTGCCGCCCTGGGTGTGGTCGCGGTGATTGTTCGCCAGGAAATAGTGCTGTTCATCATGGGCGGTGTGTTCGTGATGGAAACCGTGTCGGTGATCCTGCAGGTAGCGTCCTTCCGTCTGACCGGGCGGCGGATATTCCGCATGGCGCCGCTGCATCACCACTTTGAACTGAAAGGCTGGCCGGAGCCACGAGTGATTGTCCGGTTCTGGGTTATCACGGTCGTTCTGGTCCTGATTGGCATTGCCAGTCTGAAACTGAGATAGGAAAGCGCTGCAACTATGAGTGTCATTGTTTCGGATCGTCGCACACTGATCGTAGGGCTCGGTAAAACCGGGCTTTCCTGCGTGCGCTATCTGTCCGAACAGGGGCGGGACGTTGCTGTGGCCGATAGCCGCACGGCTCCTCCGGGTCTTGATCAGCTGAAGGTCGGTTGGCCGGATATTCCGGTACACCTCGGGACCTTTGACGCAGAGCTGTTTGCCGGTTTCAACGAACTGGTGGTCAGCCCGGGAATCAGCATTGCCGAACCAGCCATTGCAGCTGCCGCCCGCCAGGGAGCAAGAATCCGGGGTGACATTGATCTGTTCGCCGAGGCTGCCGATGCGCCGATCGTCGCGATCACTGGCTCCAATGGCAAAACCACCGTCACCACACTGGTGGGTGAGATGGCCAGAGCGGCGGGCCGGAACGTCGCCGTTGGCGGCAATATCGGTACCCCGGCCCTTGATCTTCTTGGCCAGGGCGCAGACCTGTATGTGCTCGAGCTTTCGAGTTTCCAGCTTGAGACCACGGACGAGCTGAACGCCCTTGCGGCAACGGTGCTCAACCTCAGTGACGACCACATGGACCGTTACCCCAACAAGATGGCGTATTTCCAGGCCAAGCAGCGGATATTCCGGGGTTGCAAGAACGCCATTGTTAATCTGGACGATGCCTTGAGCACACCCATGGCAAGGGACAACCTGAGGTTCCTGTGTTTCGGCTTCCATCGGGTGAATCCGGAGACGTTCAGCACCCGGGACGATGACCAGGGCACCTGGATTACCTTCGGGTTTGATAACCTCTTGCTGGCCAGCGAGTTGAAGCTGATGGGTCATCACAACATCAGCAACGTGATGGCTGCTCTGGCACTGGGCCATGCCGCCGGGCTGCCCATGGATGTGATGCTCAGGGTAGCGCGGGAATTTCCGGGGCTGCCGCATCGCTGTGAATTCGTGCGCCGGCTGAAGGATGTGGACTTCATCAACGATTCCAAGGGAACCAATGTCGGCGCCACGGTCGCCGCTATTGAAAGCCTTGCCCCGGACAAGGGCAGAGTGGTGCTGATTGCCGGTGGTGATGGCAAAGGGGCTGATTTTACCGCCCTGGAAGCGCCCATCGCCCTGCATTGCCGGGCCGTGCTGCTGATCGGGCGTGATGCGCCGGCCATCGCCGATGTGCTGGGCAGCGGTATTCCGGTACACCGGGTAGGTAGCCTTGCCGAGGCGGTTTCCCGCTCTGCCGAACTGGCCATGCCCGGAGACCGGGTGTTGCTCTCGCCGGCATGCGCCAGCTTTGACATGTTCCGCGACTATCTTGATCGCGGTGACCAGTTTCGTTCTCTGGTGGAGGCCCTGTGATGCACGCAGATCTTCCACTCCAGAACCGGAACCCGTGGCTGGGCGAGATACAGCCCCTGCCGATGTTGGTGATCAGCTCCGTGGCATTGTTGGTGATGGGTGTGGTCATGATTTCCTCGGCGTCCATGGATATGGCTGCCGAAACCATGGGTAACAGCTACCACTATGTGATCCGTCAGCTGATGTTTGCCGGTCTTGGTTGCCTGCTGGCCCTGGTAGCGGTGAACGTGCCGGTGGCCTGGTGGGAGCGCAGCGGCTGGCTGCTGCTGGGCATCGGTCTGTTGGTCCTGGTTCTCGTGTTGACGCCCCTGGGCCGTACCGTGAACGGCTCCACCCGCTGGATTCCATTCGGCCTGTTCAACGTCCAGGTCTCGGAAGTGGCGAAACTCTGCCTGATTGCCTACCTGGCCGGCTACGTGGTCCGTCGCCGGGATGAACTGCTCAATACCTGGCCTGGTTTCCTGAAGCCGTTGGTCGTCCTCGGTTTGGCATCGGTTCTGCTGGTTATTCAGCCGGACTTCGGTGCCACTGTGGTGTTGGTGACGGCAGCGGCGGGGATGATTTTCCTGAGCGGTGTCCGGCTGAGCCGGTTCGTGCCCCTGATCGGCACGCTGGTGGTCCTGGGTGCCATTCTGATCGTTACCCAGCCTTACCGTCTGAAACGGGTTGTCAGCTATCTCGATCCCTGGAAAGACCAGTTCGACAGCGGTTACCAGTTGACCCAGTCCCTGATTGCCTTCGGTCGCGGAGACTGGGGTGGTGTCGGCCTGGGTAACTCCATCCAGAAGCTGTTCTATCTGCCGGAGGCCCACACCGACTTTATCTTCGCCATTATCGCTGAGGAATTCGGTCTCCTGGGATCCTTGCTGGTACTCAGTCTGTTCACCCTGCTGGTGGTGACCGGATTCGTCATTGCCCGCCGGGCCGAGAAGGCGGACATGCCGTTCGGCGCGTGTTTTGCCTATGGGCTGACCCTGCTGATTGGCCTGCAGGCAGGCATCAACATGGCGGTCAGCACCGGGCTTCTGCCCACCAAGGGGCTGACTCTGCCGCTGGTGAGCTACGGTGGATCCAGTCTGATGATTACCTGTATCTGCATTGGCGTTCTTGCCCGTGTGGAAATGGAGCGCCTGGATCAGGAAAAGCTGGCCCGAGAGAAGACCGGTCCGAAGACGCGGGGAGGTGCGGTGTATGACTGAACAGCGTCGCTTCCTGATGATGGCCGGCGGTACCGGCGGGCACGTGTTCCCGGCCCTGGCAACGGCTCGGGCGCTTGAGGCTCGTGGCCACCAGGTGTACTGGCTCGGAGCCAGTGGCGGAATGGAACAGAGGCTGATCGGCGAAACCGATATCCCGCTGTCACTGATTCATATTTCCGGTTTGCGGGGCAAGGGTAAGCTCGCTCTCTTGCTGGCGCCGTTCCGGCTGATGCGGGCGCTGGGTGAAGCCTTCACCATCCTGCGCCGGGTTCGCCCGGATTGCGTTGTAGGCATGGGCGGATTTGTTACCGGGCCCGGTGGTGTTGCCGCCTGGCTGAACCGTACGCCGCTGGTGATTCATGAACAGAACGCCATCGCCGGAATGACCAACCGCATCCTGGTCAGGTTTGCAGAAACCGTGCTGGAGGCTTTTCCGGGTAGCTTCGGGCCGAAAGTGGTTACCCGCTGTACCGGCAATCCGGTGCGGGAAGACCTCGCGGCCTTGCCTGTTCCGGAAAGGCGCCTGGCGGACCGTGAAGGTGCTCTCAGATTGCTGGTGATCGGCGGCAGTCTCGGCGCGCAGGTCTTTAATGAGCAGCTCCCCGAGGCGCTGGCGATGTTGCCGGAAGGTGACCGGCCCGTGGTCCGCCACCAGTGTGGTGAGCGCCATGCCGAGGCGGCGAAGCAGGCCTATGAGGAGCATGGCGTGGAGGCGGCCGTTGAGCCGTTCATCAAGGACATGGCCGAGGCCTATCAGTGGGCCGACCTGGTGCTGTGCCGGGCAGGCGCGTTGACCGTTTCGGAATTGTGCGCCGCGGGTATCGGCGCTGTCCTGGTGCCTTTTCCCCACGCCGTGGATGATCACCAGACGAAAAACGGGCAACAAATGGTGTCGGCGAAGGCAGCCATTCTGATTCCACAGGCAAAAATGACCCCGGCGGTGCTTGCGGAAACCCTGGGTGATCTGGCCCGGAATCGTGACCGGGTAAACGAAATGGCGAAGGCCGCCCGAACATTGGCCCGCCCTGATGCAACGGAGAGAGTCGTGAATTACTGTCTGGAGGCCGCCAATGGCTGATGCAAATAATCCGCCCCTGGTCTATCAGGTGCCTGAAATGCGCCGGATCCGTCACATCCACTTTGTGGGGATTGGTGGTGCGGGGATGAGCGGCATCGCCGAGGTTCTCAAGAATCAGGGCTACGACGTTTCCGGATCGGATCTGAAAGAAGGGGCGGTTACCGATCGTCTCAAGGGTATGGGCGTAGAAGTGCAGATCGGTCACCGGGAAGAGAACAGCGCCAGTGCCGATGTGGTTGTGGTGTCTTCAGCGGTGTCTGCGGAAAACCCGGAAGTCGTGGCGGCCCGCAGTCGTCGGGTGCCGATCGTGCCCAGGGCAGAAATGCTCGCGGAAATCATGCGCTATCGCCACGGCATCGCCGTCGCTGGAACCCATGGCAAGACCACAACCACCAGCCTGATCGCATCCATTCTGGGTGAGGCGGGCCTGGACCCGACTTTCGTGATTGGCGGCAAGCTGAACAGCGCCGGCACCAACGCTCAGTTGGGCGGTTCCCGCTATCTGGTGGCGGAGGCAGACGAGAGTGATGCGTCCTTCCTGCATCTGACGCCGGTGATTTCGTTGGTAACCAACATCGAAGCGGACCATATGGATACCTATGGCGGCGATGTCGAGAAGCTGAAGCAGACCTTTGTGGACTTTCTGCACAACCTGCCGTTTTACGGTGTTGCGGTGATGTGCGTCGATGACGGTTACGTTCAGGAGATCATCCCCCGGATATCCCGCGCCATCATCACCTACGGAATTGACAACCCGGAGGCGGATTACCGGGCCGAGAGTATCAATTCCGACGGTTTGCGGACCCACTTTGTGGTGAAGCGTCCGGCCGGGCGCAGCGACCTCGCGGTCGAGCTGAAAATGCCGGGCCGTCATAACGTGCTGAACGCGCTGGCGGCCATAGCCGTGGCCACAGACGAAGGCGTCGCCGATGATGCAATCTGCCGCGGGCTGGCCGGATTTGCCGGTGTCGGTCGCCGGTTCCAGGTCTACGGCGATTACCAGACCCCCAAGGGCACGGTCACCCTGGTGGACGATTACGGTCACCACCCGACGGAGGTAGAGGCTGTTATCCGGGCTGCACATGATGCCTGGCCCGATCGGCGTCTGGTCATGCTTTACCAGCCGCACCGCTTTACGCGGACCCGCGACCTTTATGAAGACTTTGTCCGGGTGCTTTCGGAAGTGGACGGCCTGCTTTTAATGGACGTGTATTCCGCCGGCGAACCGGCGATTCCGGGGGCCGATGGTCGGGCCCTGTGCCGCAGTATTCGCCAGCGGGGGCAGGTGGAACCGGTATTTGTTGAGGACAACCTGGAAATCGAGTCCCTGCTGGCCAATGTGCTGCAGGACGGTGATCTGCTGATAACCCAGGGCGCCGGCGATATTGGCGGCGTGGCAGCGCGGCTGGCAGCCGCGGGAGTGATAGCTGGTGAGTGACATGCATCATGGGGAACCACAGGCTTATCAGGCCGAACCGGAGCTCGTTCGGTCGCTCGGTCGGGTGGCCGTGTTCATGGGTGGAGATTCCGCTGAAAGGGAAGTGTCCCTGAAAAGCGGCAAGGCGGTACTGGCGGCGCTGGTGTCAGCCGGCGTGGATGCGTTTGCCGTGGACGTCCGCGGCTGCCTGCTGAGAACCGTCGACAACCCTGATTTTGACCGGGTGTTCATCGCGCTGCATGGTCGTGGAGGCGAGGACGGTACCTTGCAGGCCATCCTTTCGCAGGCCGGTATTCCCTACACCGGCAGCGATGTGCTGGCCTCGGCACTGGCCATGGACAAGCTGAGAACCAAGTACGTGTTCGAAGGCTGTGGCCTGCCAACGCCGAAGTTCCGCACCATGTCCGGAGCAGATCAGGCCGAACAGATCATTGGTGAACTGCGGGCGCCCTTGAGTGTGAAACCTTCCCGGGAAGGCTCCAGCATCGGCATCCGCAAGGTACACACGGCGGCCGAACTGGCTGACGCCTACGAAGCCGCCGCCGCGCTGGACAATCTGGTGCTGGTGGAGGAGTGGATCGAAGGGCCGGAGTTCACCGTCAGTCTGTTGCAGGATCGGGCGCTTCCGGCCATTGGCCTGAGCGCAAGCACCGAGCACGTTTTTTACGATTACGAGGCCAAGTACCTGGCAGACGATACCCGGTATCGCATTCCCTGTGGTCTGGCGCCTGAAGACGAAGTCCGTCTTCAGCACCTGGCACTGGAGGCCTTCCGGGTTGTTGGCTGTCGGACCTGGGGCCGGGTCGACATCATGCAGGACAGCGACGGCAAGTTCTGGCTGCTGGAGGTCAATACCGTGCCCGGTATGACGGACCACAGTCTTGTGCCCATGGCTGCAAAGGCCGCAGGCATCAGCTTCGAAGAGCTGGTGGTCCGGATACTGAAAGACAGTCTGGAGGGCGCCAATGCTTGAAACACTGCTGATCCGGAGCCGGGCGATTCCGTCCGAGCCCCCGCGACGCCGGGGGGCAACGTCCCTCGGTCCCGAGCGGGACCGGTTTGGCGTGTTGAAGGGTGTGCTGGCAGCTGTACCCTGGCTCCAGGTGGGCATGGGCGCGGTGATTGTGCTGTTGGCTGCACTGGTGCCCTGGGGCACTGGCAAGGTGCTGGGCGCCATGGATCAGCAGATCCTTGCCGTCGATGTGAAGGGAGAATTTGTGGGCGATAGCCGGGTCGCCATTGAGCGCGCCGCTGGCGACTGGATCGGCAAGAGCTATTTCGCCACGGATCTTTCGGAAATCAAAGACAGCCTGGAACGTCGGCCCTGGGTTGCGTCCGCGGCGGTGCGTCGGGTATGGCCGGATCGCCTGGTGATCGATATCAGGGAGAAGAAACCCCTGGCTTACTGGACCGATGGACGTCTCGTAAGCCGCACCGGTGAGCTGTTCGCGCCGGCGAATCCCGAAGTTGCGGGTCGGTTGCCACGACTCGCAGGGCCGGATGAAAGGGTGCGGGATGTGATCGATATGGCGCGGGACATGAGCGACAAGCTGGTCGCCCGGGGGCTTGGATTTTCAGGCCTGACGCTGGAACACCGGGGTGCGTGGACCCTGCAGCTGGCCAACGGCATCGAGGTGGTGCTTGGCCGCGATCAGGTGGCGCAACGGTTTGATCGGTTTATCACGGTTTATGAAAACCGACTGGCAGCAAGGTCGGACGAAGTCAGTCGGGTAGATGCCCGCTACACCAACGGTGTGGCGGTCAAGTGGAAGGCTGTCGAGACAGCCTCCAGCCCAAAATCATAGCAACGGTTAATTCAGACCTACGGTTTGGTGGAACACATGTCATCGGTTGAAACGGAAAACATGATTGTCGGCCTCGATATCGGAACCTCGAAGGTGGTTGCGATTGTCGGCAAGCGCAAGATGGACGGCACCATCGAAGTGGTGGGCATTGGTTCCCATCCTTCCCGGGGCCTCAAGCGTGGAGTGGTGGTGAATATTGAAACCACCGTCCAGGCAATTCAGCGCGCGGTGGAAGAGGCGGAATTGATGGCCGGGTGCCGCATTCACTCGGTGTATGCGGGTATTGCCGGCAGCCACATCAAGAGCCTGAATTCCCACGGCATTGTTGCAATCCGTGACCGTGAGGTCACCCAGGCCGATATAGACCGGGTCATTGACGCCGCCCAGGCGGTTGCGATTCCTGCAGACCAGAAGATTCTCCATATTCTGCCCCAGGAGTTCGTGATCGACAGCCAGGAAGGCATCAAGGAACCCATGGGCATGTCCGGTGTGCGCCTGGAGGCAAAGGTTCATCTGGTGACCTGCGCGGTCAATGCTGCCCAGAACATAGAGAAATGCGTGAAGCGCTGCGGGCTTGAGGTGGATGACATCATCCTGGAGCAGCTGGCATCCAGCCACGCCATTCTCACCGAGGATGAGAAAGAGCTGGGTGTCTGCGTGGTGGATATCGGTGGTGGCACCACGGATATTGCGGTGTTTACCGGCGGTGCTATCCGGCACACGGCGGTGATTCCGATCGCCGGCGACCAGGTGACCAACGACATTGCCATGGCGCTGCGCACACCGACCCAGAATGCTGAAGAAATCAAGATCAAGTATGCCTGTGCACTGACCCAGCTGGCCGGTGCGGATGAAACCATCAAGGTGCCCAGTGTTGGCGATCGCGCGCCGCGCGATCTGTCCAGGCAGGCCCTGGCGGAGGTGGTGGAACCGCGCTACGAGGAGCTGTTCACCCTGGTTCAGTCAGAGTTGCGCCGGTCCGGATTTGAAGACCTCATTCCGGCAGGCATCGTGATAACCGGCGGTTCCTCCACCATGGAAGGCGTGGTGGAGCTGGCCGAAGAGATCTTCCACATGCCGGTAAGGCTGGCCTGTCCGCAGGCGGTTTCCGGCATGACGGAGGTAGTCAACAATCCGATCTACGCCACTGGCGTTGGGTTGTTGATTCATGGTTTCCGCCAGATGGATCTGGGGCGGGCACCGGTGCTCAAGGGTGAAGATGCACCCTCGCTGTTTGAGCGCATGAAAGCCTGGTTTACCGGTCATTTCTGACGGGGCCGGGCGGGTAGTACACGAAGGTATCTCGAAAACACAATCTCGAACAAACAGCCCGGAACAAGGGCTGAAAACAGCACGAAGGAGTAGGGGAAATGTTTGAACTCGTCGATAATGTCCAGCAAAACGCTGTCATTAAAGTCGTCGGTGTAGGCGGTGGTGGCGGCAACGCCGTTCGCCATATGCTTAACAGCGACATCGAAGGTGTGGAATTCATCTGCGCCAACACAGATGCACAGGCGCTGACCGATATGGATGCGCGCCAGATCATTCAGCTCGGTGGCAATATCACCAAGGGGCTGGGTGCCGGCGCCAATCCTGAGGTTGGTCGTCAGTCCGCCCTGGAAGACCGCGATCGCATCGCCGAAGCCATCAAGGGTGCTGATATGGTGTTCATCACCGCCGGCATGGGCGGTGGTACCGGCACCGGTGCTGCGCCGATCGTGGCGGAAGTGGCCCGTGAACTGGGTATTCTCACCGTTGCCGTTGTCACCAAGCCTTTCATGTTCGAGGGCGGCAAGCGCATGAGTGTTGCCGAATCCGGCCTGAAAGAGCTGGAGGAGAGCGTCGACTCCCTGATCACCATCCCCAATGAAAAACTGTTGGCGGTTATGGGCAAGAAAACCAGCCTGCTGGACGCATTTGCCGCAGCCAACGATGTGCTTCTGGGTGCAGTGCAGGGTATTGCCGACCTGATTACCCGTAACGGTATGATCAACGTCGACTTTGCCGACGTGAAAACGGTTATGTCTGAGATGGGTATGGCGATGATGGGTACCGCCCGCGCTACCGGCGAGAACCGTGCCCGCGAAGCGGCCGAAGCCGCCATCCGCAGCCCGCTGCTGGAAGATATCAACCTGCAGGGTGCCAAAGGTATTCTGGTCAACATCACCGCTGGTATGGACCTCAACCTGGGCGAATTCTCCGAGGTTGGCGACATTGTGCGTGAGTTTGCTTCCGACTCTGCCACCGTTGTCGTCGGTACCGTCATTGATCCTGAGATGACCGACGAACTGAAGGTGACGGTTGTTGCGACCGGTCTGGGCGGTGATCGTGAGAAGCCCACCAAGGTTGTGGACAATACCCGCACCCTGGATGGAAAAACCGATTACAACCAGCTGGACCGTCCCGCTGTTCTGCGTCGCCGGGCCGTTTCCAATGGAAACGTGGCTATCGCCCAGAGCAAGGACAGCGAGGAGCAGGGTGTCGACTATCTCGATATTCCCGCATTCCTCCGTCGGCAGGCTGACTGATAATCTCGTGCAATTGTGATCCGGTTCCTGTTCCCGTGCGAAATAGGGAACCCGAAAACCGGTAAAAACGTGCACTGATTGCCATGGGTTGCGTGCTGTATGAACATTCAGCAACAACGGATTGGTTAAATGGTATTCAGTCTTATTTTCTGATATTCTCCGGGCAGATTTTTGCCTAGAATATCGCCTTTTTGTGACGGAATTATGTACCGATGATCAGACAACGGACACTTAAAAACACCATCCGTGCCACCGGTGTGGGATTGCACTCGGGTGAGAAGGTCTACCTGACCCTCAAGCCTGCCCCGGTGGACTCCGGTATCATCTTCCGCCGTACCGATCTCGAGCCTATGGTCGAGATTCGTGCTTCTGCGGAAAATGTGGGTGAGACCATGCTGTCCACGACGCTGGTAAAAGACGGTGTCCGTGTGGCGACGGTAGAGCATCTGCTCTCGGCCATGGCTGGTCTCGGGATTGATAACTGTTTCGTCGAGCTTAGCGCCGCGGAAGTGCCCATCATGGACGGCTCTGCCGGTCCATTTGTGTTTCTTCTGCAGTCCGCCGGCATTGCCGAGCAGGATGCGCCCAAGCGTTTCATCCGCATCAAGCGTGAGGTCACGGTTGAGGAAGGTGACAAGAAAGCGACCCTGCTGCCATTCGAAGGCTTCAAGGTCAGCTTCGGTATCGACTTTGATCACCCGGTGTTCAAAGGCCGCGCCCAGACTGCCACCGTCGATTTTTCCAGCACGTCCTTTGTGAAGGAAGTGAGCCGCGCACGGACCTTCGGGTTCATGCGTGACATCGAGAAATTGCGGGCCATGAACCTCGCCCTTGGGGGCAGTGTGGATAACGCTATCGTTGTGGATGACTACAAGATCCTCAACGAAGACGGTCTGCGCTATGACGATGAATTCGTGAAGCACAAGCTGCTTGATGCCATCGGTGACCTTTATCAGTTGGGTAACAGCCTGATTGGTGAGTTCCGCGGTATCAAATCCGGTCACGATCTGAACAACAAGCTGTTGCGCAAGCTCAGGGCAGAAGAGGATGCCTGGGAAGTGGTTACCTTTGATGATGAGGCCACTGCCCCGATTTCCTACATGAAGCCCGTGCTGGCGGCGGGTTAAAGCCGGACGCTTTAATCCCGGACGTGGCTAGCGAGTTTTTCGAGAACCTCGCGTAATGCTTTATCCTTCGTGTGCCCGGCTTCCTCTTTGAGGAGCCGGGCATTTTCTTTACTCAAGGGCTCTTTCTTGAACACCGGTTTTTCCCGGAATCGTGGCGGCGCAACCTTGACCCTCAGTTTCCAGACGAACCGGAAGAGTTCGTTCTCTCTAAGCTTTTCCATGATCTCGTGCTGGCGGAACCGGATCTGACTGGCCTTCCCGGCGGTTTCGGCTGTCAGAGCCAGTTCGCCGTCTTTGCAGCTGACAAAGCGTGTGCCCTTAACCAGATCCTGCGGTAGGGCTGCGAGAACTTCTGCCTCTGCCTGTCGGTGAAGTTCGGCCTTTGCCACTAGATCCTTGAGTACCGGGGTCTTGCCCAGCTTGTCGAAGGTCATTTTTTGCTCGCTTTTGCGTTTCATGGCGGCGTTTTTACTCGACGGCTCCGTTTACGATTGGTTACACTTCGGCACGGTTTATGCGTAGTGCCTGTATTACACTCGTTTTACATTGTGATAAATGAGTATGTCTACCGGGCGCTGCAATTTTTTCAGTATGTAGCTGTTGCCAAAGGATGGCAGACCCCCTTCGGATTTTTCCGGGGCGCAACACTACAGGATGCGGTTGCGGCTCAACGATGAAACCTGATGATGATATGAACATTATTTTCGTTGGCAAACACCACGGAAAATCCCGGGTGTTGTCTATCAACAGTACGCTTGCTGTTGCTCTGCTGTTTCTGGTGCTTTCCCTGCTGGTTGCCGCGGGTTGGGCCGGTTACCAGACGGCGATTGAGCAGGTAGAGGCCAGGGAGCCCACCAACGCCGACCTGGTGGCCGAGTGGCAGCTGAAGCTGGCAGAGCAGAAGGCGGAGTTGGCCAACATTGAAGAGAACGTCCAGCAACAGGTAGATGCATTGACTCTGCGCCTGGGCGAGATTCAGGGCCGGTTATTGCGCCTGGATGCCCTGGGCCAGCGTTTTGTGGAATCCGGCCTGGTGGCCAGCGATGAATTCAACTTCGATCAGCCTGCTGCGGTGGGTGGCCCGGAGGATGCCTTGTCCGGGGATTCCTTCTCCGCACCTGAGCTGACCCGGATGATTGAGGAAATGGAATGGCGAATCGAAGACCGCGAGCAGCAACTGCGGTTGCTCGACCAGCTGGCCTCCAGCAAGCGGCTCGAAGATGAGCTGTACCTGGAAGGCCGTCCGATCACCTGGGGCTGGCTGTCTTCGAAGTACGGTTACCGGTCCGATCCGTTTACCGGCAAGCGGACCTGGCATGCCGGTGTTGATCTGGCCGGTAAGGATGGCAGCGATATTATCTCGGTTGCGGGCGGTGTGGTGACCTATGCCGGCGAGCGCTATGGCTACGGTAACCTTGTTGAAGTCGATCATGGCGATGGTCTGATCACCCGCTATGCTCATTGCAAGACGATCAAAGTGGAAGTGGGTGATGTTGTTCAGAAGGGCCAGGTAGTCGCGCTGATGGGCAGCACAGGCCGTTCCACCGGGCCTCACGTGCACTTTGAAGTCATCCGGAATGGCAAGTCTGAAAACCCGGAAACCTACATCAAGCGTGCCAGCCGCTGATCCGGTCCCGGCGCCGCAGCTTTCACAATCTCTCCGTCAACCGGCTCTGGGCCGGTTTTTATCTGTGAATCCGGTGCCTCACCGGCGACTTCTTGCGCCTGTGTGAGGCCTGCCTTTTGTCCTGTTACAAAATAAGGTTAGAATGCCGGCTTCCTCCGTTTAATCAAAGAAGCAGTGGTCTATGTTCACAAAGCTTGCAACTAAGATGTTCGGCAGTAAAAACGCCAGAGAAATCAAGAGAATGCGTAAATCTGTCATACGCATCAATGAGCTTGAAGAGCAGTATGGCAATCTGTCCGACTCCGAGTTGCAAGGTAAGACCGCGGAGTTCCGTCGCCGGCTTGATGAAGGCGAATCCCTCGACGCCCTGCTGCCTGAAGCCTTCGCGACCGTGCGTGAAGCAGGCCGTCGCGTTATGGGAATGCGCCATTACGACGTCCAGCTGATCGGTGGTATCACCCTGCACGAAGGCCGTATCGCGGAAATGAAAACCGGTGAGGGTAAAACTCTGGTTGCCACTGCTGCGGTGTATCTGAACGCGCTGCCCGGCAAAGGCGTCCACGTGGTTACCGTGAACGATTACCTGGCCCGCCGTGATGCCGAGTGGATGGGTAAGCTCTACCGGTTCCTGGGCATGCAGGTGGGTGTAGTGGCCTCGGGCCAGCCGGCGGAAGAAAAGCGCGCGGCGTATCAGGCGGATATTACCTACGGTACCAACAACGAATTTGGCTTCGACTATCTGCGTGACAACATGGCGTTCAGTACCGAGGACAAGGTCCAGCGCGGGCTGAACTACGCGATCGTGGACGAAGTGGACTCGATACTGATCGATGAGGCCAGAACGCCGCTGATCATCTCGGGTGCGGCTGAGGACAGTTCAAAACTGTACCAGGCCATCAATGAGCTGATTCCGGGCTTGGAAAAAGGTGAGGTGCCTGAAGAGGGTGAGCCTACCGGCGACTTCACCATCGACGAAAAATCCCGCCAGGTGGAATTGACCGAGGGCGGTCACGAGAAAGTTGAAGAATTGCTGCTTGAGCGTGGCCTTCTGAAGGAAGGAGAGAGCCTGTATTCAGCGGCCAACCTCAGCCTGCTGCACCACGTGCACTCGGCACTGCGGGCCCACCATCTGTTCCAGAAAGACGTGGATTACATTGTTCAGGGCGGCCAGGTGGTCATCGTGGACGAGCATACCGGCCGTACCATGCCGGGGCGCCGCTGGAGCGAAGGCCTACATCAGGCGGTTGAGGCCAAAGAAGGCGTCAAGATCCAGGCCGAAAGTCAGACTCTCGCGTCCACGACGTTCCAGAATTATTTCCGGCTTTACGACAAGCTGGCCGGCATGACCGGTACCGCAGACACCGAAGCTTTCGAATTCCGTCAGATCTACGGCCTCGACGTGGTGGTCATTCCGCCCAACAAGCCGATTCAGCGGACTGACTACAACGATCTGGTGTATCTGACTCAGGAAGAGAAATTCCACGCGATCATTGATGAGATCAAGGATGTCACCGCCGAAGGGCGCCCGATCCTCGTGGGTACCGCGTCTATCGAGGCTTCCGAGCTTCTTTCTGTGCTGCTCAAGAAGGCGCGGATCGAACACAAGATCCTGAACGCCAAGCAGCACGAATCCGAAGCCCATATCATTGCTCAGGCGGGCCGGCCGGGCGCAGTCACCATCGCCACCAACATGGCCGGTCGTGGTACCGATATCGTACTCGGCGGTAACTGGGAGCACGAAGTCGCCGCCATGGAGAATCCCTCGGAAGAGGAGGTTGCCCGGGTCAAGGCGGAATGGACCGAGCGCCACAATCAGGTTCTTGAGGCCGGTGGCCTGCACATCATTGGTACCGAGCGTCACGAATCCCGCCGGATTGATAACCAGCTTCGTGGCCGTGCCGGTCGCCAGGGCGATCCCGGTTCCTCACGGTTCTTCCTGTCCCTGGAAGACAACCTCATGCGTATCTTCGCACCTGACCGGGTCAAGAGCCTGATGCAGGCAATGGGCATGAAAAAGGGTGAGGCCATTGAACACCGTATGGTGACCAATGCGATCGAGAAATCCCAGCGCAAGGTCGAAGGCCGCAACTTCGATATGCGGAAGACGCTGCTGGAATACGACGACGTGGCCAACGATCAGCGGACGGTCATCTACGACCAGCGTAATGAGGTCATGTCCTCAAACGATATCTCGGACATGGTCAAGACCATCCGGGAGGACGTTGTCGATTCGCTGATCAGTGAATACATCCCGCCCCAGAGCATGCCCGAACAGTGGGACATCACTGGTCTGGAAGCACAGCTCCAGTCCGAGATGGCCATTGATCTTCCAGTACAGAAGTGGCTGGAAGAAGATAACAAGCTGTATGAGGAAAACCTGCGCCAGAAGATTCTGGACGAGATTGTCGCCGCCTACGAAGCCAAGGAAGAAATCGCCGGCTCAGAGGCCATGCGCAAGTTCGAAAAGCAGGTCTTCCTGCAGGTGTTGGATACCCTCTGGAAAGAGCATCTTTCCAACATGGACCATCTGCGCCGGGGCATCCATCTGCGGGGTTATGCCCAGAAGAACCCCAAGCAGGAGTACAAGCGCGAGGCGTTCAACCTGTTTGAAACCATGCTTGATACCATGAAACGGGACGTCACCCGCGTACTCTGCCATGTTCGTGTCCAGAGCCGTGA
The DNA here is from genome assembly GCF_056857715.1 of Marinobacter sp. L-13. Classification (NCBI taxonomy): domain Bacteria; kingdom Pseudomonadati; phylum Pseudomonadota; class Gammaproteobacteria; order Pseudomonadales; family Marinobacteraceae; genus Marinobacter; species Marinobacter sp. L-13. The sequence goes on along the minus strand of NZ_JBSXNQ010000062.1, from coordinate 86,345 downwards.
AGAAATGGAAGAAGTCGAGCGCCGTCGCAAGCAGGAACTCGAAGAAGAGCTTGCCAAGGCTCGCCTGCGCCACGATGAGACCAGCGCCACGGCCCAGAGTCAGGGCGAGGGCAACGCTGACGATTCCCGCCAGTCGACCCCCGAAACCTTCGTTCGACAGGAGCGCAAGGTGGGTCGAAATGAACCCTGCCCCTGCGGGTCCGGCAAGAAGTACAAGCAGTGTCATGGCAAGGTCAGCTAATACAGACTACTGACTGCACCATCGGAACCCGCAATCTGCCAGCCACGACTGGTGGACTGCGGGTTTTTTCGTTTCCAGCGGGTTGTGCGGTACTTCGAGCGCAACCCCAGACAAGAGGAGTGGCAGAATGGCGGTAGGTCCGGGAACCTTACCTGAGTTTCACCCGGTGGCGGGGGTTAAGATCGGTATAGCCAGTGCAGGCATCAAGAAGCCGGGACGGAAGGACGTGGTTGTATTTGAGCTGGCCCCGGAAAGCCGGGTTGCCGGGATTTTCACGAAAAACCAGTTCTGCGCGGCGCCGGTTACTCTCAGCCGCCGACATCTGGCCGAGACCTCGCCCCGGTATCTGCTGATCAATACCGGTAATGCCAATGCCGGCACCGGTGAGCAGGGCATGCGGGATGCGGTGGCCTGCTGCCAGGCTCTGGCAAGCCAGGCGGGCGTTGCCGAAGCCGAGATCCTGCCGTTTTCCACGGGCGTGATTGGCGAGCCGCTGCCGGTGCAGAAAATTGTCGGCGCCCTTCCGGACGCCCTGGCGAACACCGCCGAGAACCGCTGGGCAGAGGCCGCCAGCGGCATCATGACCACGGACACCCGCCCAAAAGGCGCCTCCTGTCAGGTGGAGCTGGACGGTCACACGGTCACCATCTCTGGCATCAGCAAGGGTGCGGGTATGATCCGCCCGAACATGGCGACCATGCTCGGGTTTATTGCCACCGATGCCCGGATTGCGCCGGAACTGCTGCAGACGCTTGCCTCGGAACTGGGGGAAAAGTCCTTCAACCGCATCACTATCGATGGCGACACCTCTACCAATGACGCCTGCATGCTGATGGCCAGCGGCCAGTATTCCGGCCCCGAGATCACGGCCTCCAGCGCGGCGCTGCCGAAGCTGCGGGAGGCCTTGCAGGCAATCTATCTGGAACTGGCCCACGCCATTGTCCGCGACGGCGAAGGAGCAACCAAGTTTGTCACCATCGACGTCAGCGGAGCGGCCGGTCAGCAGGAGGCTCTGGACGTTGCCTATACCGTGGCGCATTCGCCGTTGGTCAAGACCGCACTGTTCGCCTCGGACCCGAATTGGGGCCGGATTCTGGCGGCGGTTGGTCGCGCCGGTGTCGAAGGACTGGACCTCAATGCCCTTGAAATCTATCTGGGCGATGTCTGCCTGGTCCGCAACGGTGGCCGGGCCGAGGATTACTCGGAAGCCCGCGGGCAGGCCGTGATGGACCGGGAAGAGATCACCATTGCCATCGACCTCAAGCGGGGTGATGTTCGGGAAACCGTGTGGACCTGTGATTTCTCCCACGATTACGTGACTATCAACGCCGAGTATCGTACCTGAGCATGTCTGCCAGAGAGACGCCGGTCAAAGAGGTTCACGTTGCCGTGGCGGTCATCGTCCGTGATGGCCGTGTGCTGATCGCCCGACGGCCAGACCACGTTCACCAAGGGGGCTTACTGGAGTTTCCCGGTGGCAAGGTGGAGCCTGGCGAGACGGTTCAGGCGGCGCTTGTGCGCGAAATTGCCGAGGAAACCGGTCTTCACGTGCCGGCGGGTTCCCTGGAGCCTGTTATCGGTATTCGGCACGATTATGGCGACAAGCGGGTTTTCCTGGACGTCTGGGAAACCAGTTCTGCCGGGGGCGAAGCAAGGGGATGTGAGGGGCAGCCCGTGGAATGGCTGACCCCGGAGCAGCTTCGGGATGAGGATTTCCCCGCCGCCAACCGGCCGATCATTCGCGCTCTGCGTTTGCCCCGGCAGTTGGCAATCACCGGTTCCGAGAATGGCCTGGAGCCAACCCTTGCGCACCTTCAGGAGGGTCTGAGCGCCGCTCGACCACCGCTGGTACTGCTCCGGGCTCCGGCGTTGAGACCGCCGGCCTATCGGGAGTTGGCGGCGAACGCGTTGCCGGTTTGTGAAAAGGCCAGAGCCGCCCTGATTGTGCACGGTGGACCGGAGGTATTCCGCGCCATACCCGGCGCCCGTGGGCTGCACCTGCCCTGGCGCGAGGCGAACAAACTCTCGGCCAGACCGGTTCCGGAAGATGTCTGGCTGGGGGTTTCCTGCCATGACAGGCAGGAAATCGATCATGCGACGGCTATCGGAGCGGACTACGTGACCCTGGGGCCAGTCCAGCCGACCGAAAGCCATCCGGGTGCGCCGACCCTGGGATGGTCGGTCTTTGCCGACCTGGTGTCGGAAGCGGTGCTTCCGGTATTTGCCCTGGGCGGTTTGTCGCCCGGCGATCTCCGCGAGGCTCGCCAGCGGGGCGGTCAGGGCATCGCCGGAATCCGCTTCTGGTGGCCGCAAAGCTGATACTTGTCAGCGACGCCGTGGCCATGTCTGTTATGCTGTCGTTCCTGCATTTTTCACCATCTTGCACAACCGATTCCGGGAGAGACCGTGAGTAAACTGACCCATCTCGACGACAAGGGCGAAGCCCGCATGGTGGATGTGACCGACAAGGCGGCCACCGAACGCGAGGCCCGCGCTGAAGCTACCATCCGCATGGCGCCGGAAACCCTGAACATGATTATTGAGGGTGAGCATCCCAAAGGGGATGTCCTGGCTGTTGCCCGCATCGCCGGTATCATGGCCGCAAAGAAAACCCATGATCTGATTCCCTTGTGTCATGCGCTGAACCTGACGTCAGTGAAAGTTGAACTGACTCCGGGCGACGACGGGGCATCTGTACATATCCTGACCCGCTGCAAACTTTCCGGCCAGACCGGTGTCGAGATGGAGGCGTTAACCGCGGCAAGCGTGGCGGCACTGACGCTGTACGACATGTGCAAGGCGGTCGATCGTGGCATGGAGATTGATTCCGTGCGTCTGCTGGAGAAGAAAGGCGGCCGCAGTGGCCACTGGGTCGCCGATAAAGCCTGATCTGGCGGACCGCCGCGCTCGTAAGTGTTGGTTACCAAGACCACTCCGGAGGAGCGACAGTGCCGAGACTACGCCAAGCGGGCGGGCCCGTGATAGAATGCGCGGCCCGATTGACTGAACCACGAGGAAACACTGTGGCTGTTCGTTACATCCAGACCTGCCGGTTGCCGACCCCGTTCGGGGTATTTGATATGCACGGCTTTGAAGAACCGGACACCGGAAAGGAACACGTTGCCCTGACTCTCGGTGACCTGGATAGCGACGAACCCATGCTGGCCCGCACGCATTCCGAATGTCTGACCGGCGACGCCCTCTATAGCATGCGGTGTGATTGCGGCTACCAGCTGGAAGAGGCGCTGCGCAGCATTGCCCGGGAAGGTCGGGGTATCCTCATGTATCTGCGTCAGGAGGGTCGGGGAATCGGCCTGTTGAACAAGATCCGCGCCTACCATCTGCAGGATCAGGGCGCGGATACGGTAGAGGCCAACGAGCGTCTGGGTTTCGCGGCCGATCTTCGTGACTACAGCATGTGCAAGGACATGCTGGAGCATCTCGGTATCAGGAGCCTGAGGCTGATGACCAATAATCCCCGCAAGGTCAAAGCGCTCTCCTCCTACGGCATCGACATTACGGAAAGGGTACCTCTGCACGTGGGCCGCAACCCCCACAATGAACACTACCTCGATACCAAGCAGAGCAAGCTCGGCCACTGGCTGGAGACCCATCAGGACGACGATCCCGAAATCTGAGCTGGGTTTGTCGCCACATACGAAAAAGCCCGCGAACTCCGCGGGCTTTTTGCATTCTCAGGTTTGTGTTCCGTCTATTTGACGGCTTTCAGGTTCTGGTGGCGCAGGGTCTCGATCCGCGTGCGGATAGACGATTCAATACCTGCGGCATCCAGACCACATTCTTCCAGCAGCTCCCCGTGCTTGCCGTGGTCCATAAAGGTATCGGGCAGGCCCAGTTGAAGTACCGGCAAGGTAACCAGGCGGCTGTTCAGGAATTCGGTCACGGCGCTGCCTGCACCACCGGCAATGGCGTTTTCTTCCAGGGTCACCAGCAGTTCATGCTGCTCGGCCAGCTCCAACACCAGTTCTTCATCCAGGGGTTTGACGAAACGCATGTCTGCGACCGTCGCGCCGATGGCTTCTGCAGCCTCCAGAGCAGGCGCCAGCAGGGTGCCAAAGTTGAGGATGGCAACACCTTTGCCGTTGCGAATCCGGCGGCCCTTACCAATCTCAAGCGGCGTCAGTTCCTGCTGAATTTCGGCACCGGGGCCTGTGCCACGGGGGTAGCGCACCGATGCCGGTCCTTCGTAGAGCATGCCGGTCTGGAGCATCTGGCGGGTTTCATTTTCGTCCGACGGTGTCATCACCACCATGTTCGGCACGCAGCGCAGGTAGCTGATGTCGAAAGCGCCAGCGTGGGTCGGGCCGTCTTCACCGACCAGGCCTGCGCGATCAATCGCGAACAGCACATCCAGGTTCTGGATAGCGACATCGTGAATCAGTTGATCGTACGCCCGCTGCAGGAACGTCGAGTAGATGGCGACCACCGGCTTGGCGCCGTCACAGGCGAGCCCTGCGGCCAGCGTGACTGCGTGCTGTTCGGCGATGGCGACATCGAAGTAGCGTTCCGGGAAACGCTGGGAGAACGCCAGCAGATCGGAACCTTCACACATGGCCGGGGTAATGCCCACCACGCGCTCGTCCTGCTCGGCGGAATCACAGAGCCACTGACCAAAGACGTTGGCGTATTTCGGATTTGCCGGTTTCGGCTTGACCGGTTCGGGCTTGCTGGGAGGAACCGGTTCGATCTTGTTGATGGCGTGGTAGCCGATCGGATCGGCTTCAGCCGGCGCAAAGCCCTTGCCCTTGGTGGTTACCACATGGAGAAACTGCGGACCCTCAAGTTCGCGGATGTTCTCCAGGGTTTCCACCAGCAGGGGCAGGTCATGACCATCGATAGGGCCGATGTAGTTGAACCCCAATTCTTCGAACAGGGTACCCGGGGCAATCATGCCCTTGAAGTGCTCCTCGGTTTTCTTGGCCAGCGCCATAAGGTGTGGCGCTCCCTGAAGAACCTTCTTGCTGCTGTCGCGAACCTGGTTGTAGGTGCGGCTGGACAGCAGCTTGGCAAAGTAGTTGGACAGTCCGCCAACATTCCGGGAGATCGACATGTCGTTGTCGTTCAGGATCACCAGCATGTCGGCGTGCAGGTGACCGGCGTGGTTCAGGGCTTCAAAGGCCATGCCAGCGGTCATGGCGCCGTCACCAATAACGGCGATGCTTTTACGGCCGGTCTGTTGCAGTCTTGCAGCAACGGCCATGCCCAGTGCAGCGCTGATGGAGGTGCTCGAGTGGCCCACGCCGAAGGTGTCGTATTCGCTTTCTGCACGCTTCGGGAAGCCGGCCAGACCGTCTTTGCGACGTATGCTGCCCATGGCGTCCTTTCGGCCGGTCAAAATCTTGTGGGGGTAGGCCTGATGGCCGACATCCCAGACCAGACGGTCGCTCGGCGTATCAAAAACATAGTGAAGGGCAACGGTAAGCTCGAGCACGCCCAGGCCCGCGCCGAAATGGCCACCGGTCTGGCCCACTGACCATAACAGAAATGCCCTGAGCTCCCGGGCCAGCTGCGTAAGCTGCTCCGGGGCCAGCTCTCTCAGCTGGGCCGGTTCGTCAATCCGGTCCAGCAGCGGCGTGTTGGGCCGCTGTGACGGGATTTCCTTGAAAATATAAGTGTCCTGCATCTGCTCGGGTCTTTTCCGGTACGTTCAGTAACTGACTGGCATTATAAGGGAACAGGGGAGGCTGTTTCACACAAACCGGGCCAGTTGTTACGAAAATATTTACGGCCAGTGTGCGCCTTCGGGGCGCCGGGGTTCAATGGGTTCTTGCCACCACGTAATCGGCCATCGCCCGCAGCGGGTCTGCTTCGGAGCCGAATGCCCTCAGGCTGTCCTGGGCATTCTCGAGCAGAGCTGCCAGATGCTCCCGTGCGCCGGCCACGCCAAGCAGGGCGGGATAGGTGGGTTTGGCGCGGGCGACATCCGAACCCTGGGGTTTGCCAATGACCGTGGTGTCTCCCTCTATGTCCAGCAGGTCATCCTGAACCTGGAAGGCCAGGCCCAGTGCCTTGGCATACTGTGTAAGAGAGGCCAGAGCCTGCTCGTTGACCGACGGCGCGGTCAGGGCACCGATCCGCACGCTGGTCTCGATCAACGCGCCAGTCTTGTGCCGGTGCATGGTTTCAAGCTGGGGCAGTGCCAGGCTCTTGCCCACCGATTCAAGATCAATGGCCTGACCGCCAACCATTCCGCCGTGGCCACTGGCCCGGGCCAGTTCCCTGACCATGATCAGACGCACGGATTCCGATAATCCCGGAGCCTCGGCAAGCCACCCGAAGGCCAGCGCTTGCAGGGCATCTCCGGCGAGGATGGCAGTGGCTTCGTCGAAGGCAATGTGGGTAGTGGGCCGTCCGCGGCGTAATTCGTCGTCGTCCATGGCCGGCAGGTCATCATGGATCAGTGAATAGGCATGGATCAGCTCCACCGCGCAGGCCGGAATCAGGGCTTCGTCACCCGTCTGTCCCAGTGCCCTGGCTGCCGCGAGGCATAACGCCGGGCGGATTCGCTTGCCACCACCCAGCACGCTGTAGCGCATGGCTTCCTGCAGGCGGCCAGAGGCGGAATCACGTGTAATGCACCGGTCCAGCTCTGCATCGACGCGGGCCCGGCAGGTTTCCAGAAAATCAGCGGCAAGCGGGTTCGGTCCGGACATCAGTCAGCATCATCCGGTGAAAACGGGCGGGTTTCCAGGGTGCCGTCGCTGTTCTGTACCAATTGTTCGACCCGCTGCTCGGCGCTCTTCAGCGCCTGCTGGCATTCACGCGTCAGCTTTACGCCCCGCTCGAACGCCGTCAGGGATTGTTCGAGGGACAGCTCGCCCTGTTCCAGATCGCGAACCAGCTTTTCCAGTTCATCAAGAGATTTTTCAAAATCGGCTATCGATGTGGCGCCTTGTTCACCGGCCATCAGGGGCCCTCCGATCGGGTGGCAGAATTTCGCGGATTATACCAGAGCCTGTTCGCTATCGCTGCCAATGGAAGTGGCGGCGTTCCCCGGTTTCGGCGTCCGGGCCCCAGCTCTGTTCGGTTACCTCGATTTCGCCGCTGGCAGACACGGTGACCACGGTGGTTGCACGGGTGCCGTAATCTGAGCCGACGATAAAGGGCGACGACAGGAAGCGCTCGGTCTCCAGCCCAACGCCGGTGTCAGGCAGCAGGTGGTCCGGTGCCGGCGTGCTGTCCTGAAGCAGAGGAATCAATTCGTTGTGCAGCTTTTCTGCGTGGCGGCCGGCAGCGGCAACGGTGTCCCCTGCGGCCTGTCGGAGGCGCAGAAGTTTGGGCCAGGGTGTCTGCAGAAGGTGATTGCTCAGGCCGTAGACCCCGCGGTGGATCCGCCGGCCGGGGTGGGCATCCCGGTTACTGAAATACCAGCCGTCTCCCGTGGTCAGGTGAACGAGGTTGAAGCCGGAAAACTGATCGGCTTCATCAAGTAGATAGCCCTCAAGCCTATCCCGGGAATCGGTGAGGGCCCGCAAGGGCAGTTCGCCCCGGCTGATTCGACCGGTCTCCGGTGTGCCTTCCCGTACATTGGTCACGGCACTGACCTCGCCATCGGCATTGACTGCAAGCCAGGTGCCCCCGGAAAGCAGATCACGGCCGGCAAGCACGCGGGTGCCGGATTCTGTGGTCCACCAGTCCATGGCGGCTGTTGGGCGACGGAAGAATTCATCCCGGTTGGCGGCAACAACCAGCGGGAAATGAGGGTTCTGGCCAAGGGCGAAAGCGATCAGGCACATGGTTTAGGAGTAGGCTCCCGGATTTAATGAAGTTGACTCTTGCGCTGTGTATCATACCAGCCTTGGTTTTCCCGGGTGCGTCTCAAACTATGACCCTTTTCTATGTAATAGCATCTTATCTGGCCCTTGGCGCCCTGGCGGGCACCGTCGCGGGCCTGTTTGGCATTGGCGGCGGGCTGATCATCGTGCCTGTGCTGATGTTCAGCTTTGGTCTGCAGGGAATCAATCCGGACATTATTCCCCATCTGGCGGTTGGCACCTCGCTGGCGACCATTGTCTTTACCTCGGTCAGCTCCATTCGCTCCCACAACAAGCACGGTGCCGTGCGCTGGGATCTGTTCCGGCCCATGACCGCGGGGATTGTGGCCGGTGCCCTGGTTGGCGCCTGGACCGCGTCCCTGATGAGCGGGCGAGCGCTGGAACTGCTGATCGGTATTTTCGTGATTCTGGTGGGCCTGAAGATGTTTTACCAGGTCGACCCCAAGCCCGGTCGTGATGTTCCCGGCGTCGCAGGGCTGGGCGTTGCCGGGGGCGGTATCGGCTGGGCGTCGGCGATTTTCGGAATCGGCGGTGGAACTCTGACGGTTCCCTATCTGAGCTGGTGCAACGTGCGGATGCAGCAGGCGGTGGGCACATCGGCTGCCTGCGGCCTGCCTATCGCCATTGCCGGTGCTCTGGGTAACATCTGGACAGGGTGGGACAATCCCGCACTGCCGGAACCGAGCGCCGGCTTCATTTATCTGCCGGCCCTGATCGGTATTATTCTCACCAGCGTTTTCTTTGCCCGGGTGGGCGCCAATCTGGCACATCGGCTGAACCCCCGGATTCTCAAGCGTACTTTCTCCATCATGCTCCTGCTGGTGGGGCTCCGTTTTCTCCTGAGCTGAGAGGTAGTATATGCTGCAGCATCCCCAGATTGATCCGGTGGCCATTGCCATCGGCCCCCTCAAGATCCACTGGTACGGTCTGACTTATCTGTTCGGTTTTCTAGCCGGCTGGTGGCTTGGACGCATTCGCACCCGCAAGCCCTGGTCGCCGATCAACGAAGAGCAGATGGGCGACCTTCTGTTTTACCTGGCCCTGGGGGTCATCCTGGGCGGCCGCTTCGGCTATGTCCTGTTCTACAACTTTGACGCCTTCCTGGCGGACCCGCTCTGGCTGCTGCGGGTCTGGGAAGGGGGCATGTCTTTCCACGGCGGTTTGCTGGGCGTGATGTATGCCATGTGGTGGTATGGCCGCAAGGTGGGCAGCGGATTCTGGCGCCTGGCCGACTTTGTGGCGCCGCTGGTGCCCCTTGGACTCGGCGCAGGGCGGATCGGCAACTTTATTAACGGCGAGTTGTGGGGCAAGCCCACTGACGTTGCCTGGGGTATGGTGTTTCGAACGGCTCCGGATTCTCTCGCCCGTCATCCCTCCCAGCTTTACCAGTTTGCCCTGGAAGGCGTTGCCCTGTTCGTGATCCTGTGGTGGTTCTCATCCCGGCAGCGCCCGACCATGGCGGTTTCCGGTCTGTTCCTCATTTGCTACGGCGTGTTCCGCTTCCTGGTGGAATTCGTGCGTCAGCCGGATCCGCAGCTGGGCTATCTTGCCTTTGACTGGCTTACCATGGGGCAGGTACTGTCCTTCCCGATGATCGTTGCCGGCGCCGCCCTGATGTTTATTGCCTACCGGAGACAAGCCCGATGAAAGCCTATCTCGACCTTATGCAAGACGTTGTTGATAACGGATTCGACAAGGGAGACCGCACCGGTGTCGGCACCCGGTCGGTGTTTGGCCGTCAGATTCGCTTCAACCTCCAGGAGGGCTTTCCGCTGGTCACTACCAAGAAAGTCCACCTGCGCAGCATCATTTACGAACTGCTCTGGTTCCTGCGGGGCTCCACCGACAACTCCTGGCTGCAGGAACGGAAGGTCTCGATCTGGAACGAGTGGGCATTGGAGAATGGTGACCTTGGGCCTATCTATGGCAAACAGTGGCGAAGCTGGCAGTGCCCCAATGGCGAGGTGGTTGACCAGATCAGCGAAGTGATCGAGCAGATTCGCACCAAACCGAATTCCCGCCGGCTGATCGTGTCCGCCTGGAACCCCGCTGAGCTTCCGGATGAGTCCATCGGTCCCCAGGATAACGTTCGCGAGGGTCGCATGGCGCTGGCACCCTGTCACTGCCTTTTCCAGTTCTACGTGGCCGACGGCAAGCTCTCCTGCCAGCTTTACCAGCGAAGCGCCGATCTGTTCCTGGGCGTACCTTTTAATATTGCCTCGTACGCCTTGCTGACGCACATGATTGCCCAGCAGTGTGATCTGGATGTCGGTGAGTTTGTGCATACCTTCGGCGACTGCCATCTGTACCAGAACCACCTGACCGACGACATCGTCTTCGAGCAGCTGAAACGCGAGCCCCGGGCCCTGCCTAAACTCGTGATCAAGCGCAAGCCCGCGAGCATCTTCGAATACGAGCTGGAAGATTTCGAGTTTGAGGGTTATGACCCCTATCCGGGCATCAAGGCGCCGATTGCCATTTGACCGAACCCCGAAGAGACGAGTACATGAGAAAAGCCCTGATCGTTGCCATGTCCCGTAACCGGGTTATTGGCCGTAACAACAAACTGCCCTGGTATCTTCCGGGTGACCTTCGTTATTTCAAGCAGGCTACCATGGGCAAGCCCATTATCATGGGCAGGAAGACCTGGGACTCCATTGGGCGGCCATTGCCGGGACGGATGAACGTGGTGATCTCGCGCAATGAAGAGTGGGAAGCGCCAACCGGAACAGTGGCTGCGAAGTCTTTGCCCGAAGCGCTGGTGAAGGCCGAGGCGCAGGCGGAGCTGGAAGGTGGTGACGAAGTGATGATTATCGGTGGCGGGCAGATCTACGCCGAGGCATTGCCGATGGTTGATCGGATGTACATCACCCAGGTGCACGCTGAGGTGGACGGCGATGCGTTTTTTCCGGAAGTAAACTGGGATGAGTGGGAAGAAATCGGACGGGAGGATTTCTCCGCGTCCGATAACAACCCTTACGACTACAGTTTCGTGGTCTATCAGCGTCAGGCTTAAGCCTGACGAGGCGGGCGCTTGCCTGCGGGCTTGCCGCCCTTGCCGGGCGGTTTGCCTCGACCACCGGGGCCGCCACGACCCTTCGGGCCACCTTTCTTGAAACCGCCTTTCGGGCCCTTGCGATTCTCGCCCGGACGACCGCCGCCACCTTTACGATCACGGCGGGGAGGTGTTGCCGACACGGTTGGCAAGGCCTCTGGCTGCTCGAGGGGCAGGGAGCCTGGCTGGGCTGCTTCCATCCAGCAGGCGAGGGCGCCGGCTACCATGGCCATGTCCATGTCATTGCGCTCGGCGATTTCGTCCAGCAGCGACATCGCCTTTGCCAACTTCTTGTCTTCCGCAAAGCCCAGCAGTTGGGACTCGAACTGCTGCTCCCTCATTTTCTTGAGCTCAACGGGAGACGGCAACTCGTAAGCTTCCATCGGCGAGTTTGTTGCGCGTTCAAGCGTTCGCAGCCAACTGCGCTCGCGGGGTGTTACCAGCAGGATCGCCTTGCCTTCGCGACCGGCACGACCAGTACGACCAACCCGATGGATGTACGCTTCAGTGTCGTAGGGAACGTCGTAGTTGATGACGTGTGTGATACGGGACACGTCCAGACCGCGTGCTGCCACGTCGGTGGCAATGATAATGTCTTTCTTTCCGCGCTTCAGGTCTTCAACCGTTTGTTCACGCTGGCGTTGGTTCAGGTCACCGCTCAGGGGCGCGACCGCGTGGCCCCGGGCAGAAAGCTTTTCGGCCAGCATGGTGGTTTCCGCTTTGGTGCGCACAAAAATTATGGCGGCATCAATCGGCTCAACTTCCAGAATGCGGGTCAGGGCATCCAGCTTGCGCTCAGCATAGACCGGCAGAACGAACTGGGAGATACGCTCGACCGTGCGGGTTTCGCTTTCAATGCGAACTTCTGTGGCGTTGCGCAGGTAGGTCTGGGCCACTTTCTTGATCTGCGGCGGCATGGTGGCCGAGAACAATGCCCGTTGGCAGTTCTCCGGGGTCTTCGCCAGGATCGCTTCCACGTCGTCGATAAAGCCCATGCGCAGCATTTCGTCGGCTTCATCAAGAACCAGCGCTTTCAGGCTGTCCAGCTTCAGGGTACCTTTGCGCAGGTGGTCGAGCATCCGGCCCGGTGTGCCCACGATCACCTGGGCACCGCGACGCAGGCCCTTGATCTGGGGATAAAAGTCCTGGCCACCGTAAATGGGCAGAACGTGGAAATTCCGGAACTTGCTGGCATAGGTGGTAAACGCTTCCGCCACCTGGATGGCAAGTTCCCGTGTTGGGGCCAGAACCAGAATCTGGGGATCGGTAACAGAGGCGTCAATCCGGCTCAGCAGGGGCAATGCAAATGCCGCGGTCTTACCGGTTCCGGTCTGGGCAACGCCCAGCAGATGGTTACCGGCCAGCAGCGCGGGGATCGCCTGGGCCTGGATGGGTGACGGGGTTTCGTAGCCAACGGCGGACACAGCTTCAAGTACGGCTGGATCCAGCCCCAGTTCGGCAAAGGACAATTCAGACATTGATTCACTCGGAATTCGGGAGGTAGAGCATTGCCGGGCAATGCATGTTGTGCCGACATTATAGCGGCTTTGTTGCTGCTTTAATACGCAAAACCCCGGCGAGGCTATAGGTAGTTGCCGGGGACAGGCCATTGCGTTGCCATCCGATGCCGGGGAATCTTTGTCATGAGTCCTGTAGGCAGCTAACCGCTGCTCGGGCTCGGCACTCTGCGCCGCCAGACGGTAACCGTGTTCGGCCAGGAAAAATGGCGGCTCAGGCCGCCATTTCCGATTTCAGGGCATCGATGATGATGCGGGCGAAATCTTCCGGTGAATCTTCCTGCAGGAAATGTCCGCCCCGAAGCGTGATGTGAGGCTGGCCGTGGGCACCGGGAATCCGGCGCTGCATGTGCCTGTCGCCGCCCCGGGTAATCGGGTCGCCACTGCTGAAGCAGGTGATGAAGGGCTTCTTCCACTTCTCCAGGACCTGCCAGGCCGCCTTGTTGGCGTCGCTGTCCGGTGTATCCGGTTCCGTCGGAACCAGTTTTGGAAACGCCCTGGCTCCGGCCTTGAACTCTGCTGACGGGAATGGGGCTTCGTAAGCGGCAATTTCAGCTTTGCTCAGGGTGCGATCGGTGCCCAGTTGCACGATACGACCGACCGGGAACCAGGGGCTGTGGGTGGCAAATGCCTTCCACATGGAAAATACCGCTGGAACAGGCGTTTCGCCGGTCGGCAGCATGCCGTTTCCGACGATGATTCGGCTGAATCGCTGACGGTGTTCCGCGGCCAGTCGCAGGCCCAGCAACGATCCCCAGTTCTGGCACACAAGGGTGATATTGGTCAGGTTGAGCTGTTCAAGCCAACTGGCCAGCCACGTGAGATGGCGGCCGTAACTGTAGTCTGTAACCGACGCCGGCTTGTCGGATTTGCCGAAGCCGATCAGATCCGGGGCCAACACCCGGTGACCGGCCTCGGCCACCAGAGGGATCATGTGCCGGTACAGGTAGGACCAGGATGGTTCGCCGTGGAGCATGAGAACCGGCGAGGCGTTTCTAGGGCCTTCGTCAACGTAGTGCATCCGGAGACCCGGTTCTACGTCAAGATGGTTTGGAGCAAAGGGGTAATCCGGAAGACCTGCGAAGCGGGCTTCATCGGTTCTCAGAATACGCATGCCATCGACTGTCCTGACTGATTGGTTGCGTGATTGCCGGGCGGCATCCGGTGCTCATAGTGCCCTACTACAATCGTCGAAGATCAGGATAAAGCAGATGGAAATTTTGTGTGTTTGAGTTGCGTAACAGAGCGTTGTGGCTTTGAATCAGGACGCAATGCCAAACAGGCGTTCGGGGTTGTCAACGCGGGCCAGAGCGTCATCGCAACAATTGACGGCGCCGCAATCGTCGGCTGAGCAAAGGCCAATGGTCTGGCACTCCATGTTCTGGTGCTGGTCGCCCTCATTCCGGAAAATCCGGGCCCTGGAGAGAATCGAGTGGCAGTGGCCACAAAGGAGTGTGGGAACCGCGCTGCCTTCAGCAAGAAGTGCTGTGTATTGATGTTGTTCAGTCATAAATATCCTCCTGATACTGCCCAACATATGGGCCAAGTATGACATTTCAAAGTCGGGATGCCGGTGTTATACGGCTTAACTGTCAGGATCGACCAGTGGCCGACGGTTGGAGCGCTTGTCATCCCAGTCAAGCTCCTTGGGGTCATACCAGCCGATTGCCCCCAGCACTCTCTCCCGAGTCTGTGGCGACAGGGTAGGCCACAGCTCCTGGAAGTCCTCGAGGCCGAGCTCCCTCTGCTTCATCTGCTTGCTCTGGAGCCGGTTGATAATGCGTGGTAGCTGCAGGGCCTCGCCTAGCTGACCCGGCACCATGACTTCCTGACCCATCACTTTGCGACGGTGCGTTCGGGCGGCCAGAACCTTGCGCAACTCGGTGGCCGCATCCAGGGCTGTTTCGATGGTGAAGGTTTCCAGTTCCAACAACATGACCTGTCTATTAGTTGATCAACAACCGTCCACTATAACCCGAAGACAGCTACAGTGGCCACGCCAGCGTGGTAGGGTAGAATGACTCGTTATATCGCAGAACCAACATCAGGGAACCGCATAATCTATGTACGCAAAACTTGAAACACGGACTTTTCTGGCGTTGCTGGTCGGCGTTTCCCTTGCCTTTGTTTTTCTTATGAAGCCCTTTTTCGGGCCCATATTCTGGGCGGTCGCCATCGCCCTGATTTTCCACCCGGTGCAGCAACTGCTGGAGCGGAAACTCGGGGACAGGCCCAATGTAAATGCACTGATTACCCTGTGTATCTGCATGTTCATCGTGGTTATCCCGGTTCTGGTACTGGTGACCTCATTGGTTGCCGAGGGCGTCGCGCTTTATCAGCAGATCCAGAGTGGTGAAATACGCCCCGGGGAATACATAGATCGGGTCAACCAGTCGTTCCCCGCCATCCAGGCCTTCCTGGCACAGTTTGATATCAGCTTTGCTGAGCTGAGGGACCGGGCCGTGAGTATCTTTGTCGGAGGAAGCCAGTTCCTGGGCAGGCAGGCGCTGGGCGTGGGCCAGAATACCTTCCAGTTTTTCCTGGGCCTGGCCTTGATGGTGTACCTGGCGTTCTTTCTGCTTCGGGATGGTCGTGCGCTGGTCGAACTGATGATTCGGGCTCTGCCACTGGGCGATGAGCGGGAGCGGTTGCTGTTTGCCAAGTTTGCGGAGGTGACCCGCGCGACAGTCAAGGGCAACCTGCTGATTGCCATCATCCAAGGGGCTCTGGGCGGGCTGATTTTCTGGATCCTGGGCATCAGTGGTGCGTTGCTCTGGGGTGTGGTTATGGCGATCGTATCGCTGTTGCCGGCTGTGGGTGCGGCGTTGGTCTGGGTGCCGGCAGCCATCTACCTGGCGGCCGTGGGCGATGTTGTCGAAGCGGTGGTGCTGACAGCCTTTGGTGTGGTGGTCATCGGGTTGGCAGACAACCTGCTGCGCCCGGTACTGGTTGGTCGTGATACCAAGCTGCCGGACTACATTGTTCTGTTGTCGACCCTTGGGGGCATTGTCATGTTCGGCATCAACGGATTCGTAATGGGACCGCTGGTAGCTGCACTGTTTATGGCGTTCTGGGGCATTTTCATCCGCGAATTCAGCGAAGAAGCCCACCGCCCAGCCGCTTCTGCGGACGAAGATACCCCTGCGCAAAGCAAGAAAACGGGACATGATGTCCCGTAAGGCGACATGCGACAAAAGTATGGTAGTCTTTTAACCGTTTGCCCCAGCCTGTGGAGATAGGCACCACACAACAAGAAAGAAACGGATATCGATGAGATATCAGGAGTTAGCAGGTGAGTACCATGAGAAACTCAACAACCCGATTGGGACGCCTGGCCGCAGCGGCCGGATTGGCGGTCACACTGGGCTTTGCCCCTGCAGCCTTCGCGGATGAGATCGTTGCACTCAAGAACGCGCTCTACGGAGCAGGATACGACATTACCAATGTCAGCCCGCAGATGGATGACTCAACCCGGTCCGCGCTAACCCGGTTCCAAAAGGATAATGGTCTTCAGACCACGGGAAATCTGGACGATCCGACCAAGGAAGCCTTGGGTATGATATCGGTTCAGGTTGCCGCTTCGGCACCGTCACAGTCTGCCGCAGCCAGCAGCGCGCCGGCTCAGGAGTCGGCTTCTTCCGCGGCAGAAACCTCGGCCCCGGAGCCTGAGCAGGATGACGCCATTGAAGAAGAGGAAGATGGCGGCTGGTCGCTCTGGTAATCGGAGTTTCCTGAACAAAAAAGCCCGGCGAGATGTCCCGCTGGGCTTTTTTGTTGGTTCAGGATCTCAGTGCTCAGTCGAGTTTTTCGAGATCCCGAACGGCGCCCTTATCGGCGCTCGTGGCCAGTAGCGCATAGGCTTTCAGGGCTGCAGACACCTTGCGGTCCCGTGGCAGTTCCGGTTTCCAGCCCTTGGCGTCCCTGGCTTCCCGGCGACGATCCAGTTCGGGCTGATCCAGCTCCACGTTGATGCTCCGGTTCGGAATGTCGATGCGGATTGTGTCGCCATTTTCGATCAGGCCAATGGCTCCGCCGGCGGCCGCTTCCGGCGACGCGTGGCCGATGGACAGGCCGGAAGTGCCGCCAGAGAAACGCCCGTCCGTCAGTAGCGCGCAGTCTTTGCCGAGTCCCTTGGATTTCAGGTAGCTGGTCGGATACAGCATTTCCTGCATGCCCGGTCCGCCACGGGGCCCTTCGTAACGGATGATGACAACCTCGCCCGGCTTGACCTCGTCGGAGAGAATTCCGGCAACGGCGGAATCCTGGCTCTCGAATACCCTTGCCTTGCCTTCGAACACGAAGATGCTCTCGTCTACGCCCGCAGTCTTGACCACGCAGCCGTCAAGGGCAATATTGCCATAGAGTACGGCCAGGCCGCCTTCGGAACTGTAGGCGTTCTCAACCGAGCGGATGCAGCCGGTTTCCCGGTCACCGTCCAGGGTTGGCCAGCGGGTGCTCTGGGAGAACGCGGTCTGCGTGGGAATGCCGGCAGGGCCGGCCTTGTAGAACTCGACCACTTCGGTGGGCGGCGACCTCATGATATCCCAGGTCTCGAGCGCTTCTCGCATGGTCTTGCTGTGCACGGTGGGAAGGTCGGTGTTGATCAGGCCGCCCCGTTCCAGCTCGCCGAGAATGCCCATGATACCGCCGGCCCGGTGCACATCTTCCATGTGATATTTGGGTGAGTTCGGAGCCACTTTGCAAAGTTGCGGTACACGACGTGACAGTTGGTCGATCTCGTTCAGGGTGAACGGGACACCGCCTTCCTGGGCTGCCGCCAGCAAATGGAGGATGGTGTTGGTTGAGCCGCCCATGGCGATGTCCATGACCATGGCGTTTTCGAAAGCCGCCATTGAAGCAATGCTCAACGGCAGTACGCTGGCGTCATCCTCCTCGTAATAGCGCCGCGCATTCTCCACAATCTGTCGACCGGCTTTGAGGAACAGCTGCTCCCGGTCGGCGTGCGTTGCCAGGAGCGAACCGTTGCCCGGCAGCGCCAGACCGATGGCCTCGGTGAGGCAGTTCATGGAGTTGGCGGTGAACATGCCGGAACAGGAGCCACAGGTCGGACAGGCGCTGCGCTCATACTCTTCCACCTGTTCGTCGGAGGCGTTGGGATCTGCAGCAATGACCATGGCGTCCACCAGGTCGAGCTTGTGCTCCGACAGTTTGGTCTTGCCTGCTTCCATGGGGCCGCCAGAGACGAAGATCGTGGGGATGTTGAGGCGCATGGCAGCCATCAGCATGCCCGGGGTGATCTTGTCGCAGTTGGAAATACACACAAGCGCATCGGCACAGTGGGCATTGACCATGTACTCTACGGAGTCGGCGATGATCTCCCGGGATGGCAGGGAGTAAAGCATGCCGTCATGGCCCATGGCGATGCCATCATCGACCGCGATGGTGTTGAATTCCTTGGCAACACCGCCGGCGGACTCGATTTCGCGGCACACCAGTTGCCCGAGGTCCTTAAGGTGCACGTGGCCGGGCACGAACTGGGTGAAAGAGTTGGCAACCGCGATGATCGGTTTGCCGAAGTCGCCGTCTTTCATGCCGGTGGCGCGCCAGAGGGCACGGGCGCCGGCCATGTTGCGGCCTGCAGTGGATGTCCGCGAACGATACTGAGGCATGGGGTTCTTTTCTCTCTGTTGTTACCTGATGACGTTGATCAAAAAAACAGAGGATACCAGATTAGACTCCAGGCGCATGGTTGTTTTCAGAGCCTCTGTTTACAATAGTTAACACAGTTGCCAACTTATTTTCCGGTTTGATCCGACAAGGAGTATGCCTATGGCCGGCCAGGAAAGCCTGCCGCTTCGTCGCCTTAAAGAGTTTCAGCCCTTGAACCGGCTGACCGATGACCAGTTGGTTTTGCTTGCCAGCCGGGCCGAGCGTCGTACCCATGGGCCCGGGCAGAGGGTGCTGGAACGCGGTGTCCGTGACGGTCTCGATTTTTTCCTGGTGGCAGGAAAGATTGAGCTTGAGTCCGTGGATGGCCGAAAAACGATCATCGAAGCCGAAACCGAGAAAGCCCAGAACCCGATTGCCAGACTCCAGCCACGAATGTACGACGTTACAGCCGTCAAACCCTCGGAATTCCTGGTCGTCGAGCAGGACATCCTTAACCAGTTGCTGCGTTCGGCGCCTGTCGAACAGGTTGAGATGGATTCAGGTGAAGGCAATGGAGGGCTCGAGAGCGAGGAACATCACCTGCTGATGGAATTCCTGTCGGAGCTGAGATCGAACCAGGTGAAGCTTCCCAGTGTGCCGGATGTGGCCTGGAAGGTCCGGCGGGCGGTAGATAGAGAGGAGTCGACGGCGGATCAGGTGGCTCTTGCCGTATCGGCCGACCCGGCGATGGCGGCCAAGCTCGTTCGCGCCTGTAATAGCCCGCTTTATCGCGGATTCAGTGATGTCCGGAATGTCCGGGAAGCAGTGGTCCGTTTGGGCATGCGCACCACCCGCCAGCTGGTGACGGTGTTTTCCATGCGTGAGGTGTTCAAGACCCGTCAGGCGTCGCTTCAGAAAGAGATGGAAAAGCTTTGGCGTCACTCTCGTGAAGTGGCTGCCCTTTGCTGGGTGCTGGCGGATCACGCCACCAAATTGAATCCGGAGGAGGCGTTGCTGGCGGGACTGCTCCATGATATCGGCGTGGTACCGATCCTGGTCCAGGCGGAACATCATGTGAATCTCTTTGCCGATGAGGCCAACCTCAGCCATGCAATCCGCGAACTCAGGGCGGATGTGGGTACGGCGGTTCTGGAGAACTGGTCGTTCCCGCCGGCGTTCGTTGAGGCGGTCCGTCATGCCGAGGACTGGGGCTATGAATGCCGAGAGACATCACCCCAATTGGTGGATGTGGTTATCGTGGCGCAATTGCATTCGATGATCGGTTCCAGCCAGAATGCCGAGCTTCCCCCGTTCGACCAGGTGCCGGCGTATCGGCGTCTGGGCGAGCTTGAACTCAATGCTTCTCGCAGTTTGCAGCTTCTGACGGAGGCCAGGGCCCGGGTCGACGAAGTTCAGCAATTGCTGTCCATCCGGTGATTGTCCGGGCTGTGTAAACTGTGGAGTCTGCTTTCCGGTGACTGTTGCACTTATGAATGTACCTTTGTTCCCCCTGAATTCCATCGTCCTGCCCAGGGGGAGGATTCCCTTGCAGCTGTTCGAGCCGCGCTACATCGACATGCTGACCCGTTGTCTCAAGGAGGATCGTGGGTTCGTTGTGGTGCTGTTGCAGGAAGGCGGAGAGGCCGGGCGCACCGCCGCCTTCTACGATATCGGCACTTATGTACGTATTATTGATTTCCAGCAGCTGGAAAACGGCCTTCTGGGGATTACCGTTGAAGGCGAATCCAAGGTCTCCGTGGTCCGCAGCTGGCAGCAGGAAGACGGCCTGAATGTGGGGGACGTCGAGTGCCTGATTGAAGAGGCAGAGAGTGAGGTGCCGGAGCGTTTCAGCGAGTTGCCCTCGGTTCTGAAGGCGTTGTTTCGTCATCCGGTCATCCGGGACCTGAACATGGACATTGACTATGGTGATGCCCGGGATGTTGGCTGGCGGCTCACGGAACTTCTGCCCCTGGACAAACAGGAGAAGCAGAAGCTGGTGGAATTGCAGGACCCTCTGGAGCGGCTCACCCGGCTACAGGGGCTTCTGGAGGCGCTGGAAGAAGGCTAGGTGCCAGCAACCGGCCTGAAGTTCAGAACCGCCTGATCCCAGGACAGCAGGATGTAGGCTCCCGTAAGGATTAACCAAACCACCGCTGCACCAACGATGGTGATATCCGGCGCCAACGGAACCTTGTCATAGCGGCTGTAACTGGCCCGCACCGCACCGGTAACGGCCAGGGCAAGCAGCAGTCCTCCAATCACATCGGTGAACCAGTGCACCCCAAGGTAGAGCCGGCTCAAAGCCACGGGCACCAGTGGCAGCGAGAGCAGCACGTAGTATTGCCAACGTCTCCGATGCCTGCTTTCGCCGGCGACGAAACTTGCCAGCAGCGTCACCAGCAGGGTGATGCCGGCCGTGTGACCACTGGGAAAAGCGCCGGAATTCGGCGGGCCCATGACTTCATCCGGCCGGGGCACGCCCAGCAGCGCCTTCAGGCCCCAGACCAGAACCACCGTCACTGCGATAGCCGCCAGAACATGGATGGCCGCGGCGTAATAGCCCCGGAATAGCAGTGCCGCGCAGGCGAGCACTCCGGCGGTCATTAACACCGGCGCGTCACCCAGCAGGGTAATGGCAATGAAGGGACCGTCCAGCAGAGGTTGCCGGAGTTGCTCAAACCAGAGAAGGGTGGCCTGATCGAACCCATCCAGGAGGCTGGTGGCGGTAGCCAACTGCCCCCAGATCAGAAGTAGTGCGGAGGCACCCAGCGCCAGCATGAATGAGGCCAGCGGGAATTCGCCCTCCCGGGCCGGCCGTTGATTCGTGTACAAGCGCCAGAAACGGTTCGTAGCCTCGTACTGCGCCATCCACTGCTTCAGCCAGCGGTAGAAACGGCTGTCCTCCCCGAGCCCCAGCTGAAACCTCAACAGCACGAAATAGACCACCGTCAGGGCCGCGAGGCTGATGCCGATGACCGCGTAAAAATGCGCCGGAGGCCTGATATCACTGGCCAGGGCACTGCCCACCAGAAACCCCGGGAAGATGTAGACTGGCGCCCAGGCAACAGCGGAGCCGATGTTGAAAGCCAGAAAGCGTCGCCAGGACATCATCAGGGCCCCGGCCACGAGCGGGATGATCGGTCTGACCGGGCCGACGAAGCGGCCGATGATCACACTCTTGCCGCCGTGACGCTTGAAGAAGCGCTCCCCGGTACCGATGATTTTTGGATAGCGGCTCAGTGGCCAGGCGGTTGTCAGGCGCCCCTGCAGCAGTCGCCCCAGGCCAAAACTTGCCGTGTCGCCGGCGATGGCCCCAAGGCCCGCCCAAAGCAGTGCTTCCGCAAGCGGCATGCCGGTCTCCCCCGCCAATACGGCGACGGCAAACAGGATGGCGACACCCGGGACAATAATGCCGGCTATAGCGAGTGATTCGATGAAGGCAGTCGTAAACAGGGCTGTTGCCAGCCAGCCGGGATGCAGGCTGAGCCATGCCGACAGATCGTTCAGCCAGGCACTGCTCATGTTTCGATGGTTTCTCCCGGGCTGAACCAGACCGAATCCGTACCGCGTCTGCGAGCTTCTTCCATGGCCTGGTGGGCCCGGTCCCTGAGTGTGTCGGTACGGGTGTCGCCACTGCCGCGGGTGGTGCAGCCGAGGCTTACTGTGGCTTTGCCAACCACCGGCCAGTGGTGTTCGGCAATGGTGCGGCGAATCCGCTCGGCAATCACTCGCACGCCTTCTTCCGGAGTAAACGGCAGGATCAGGAAAAACTCCGAGTCTTTCAGTGTGTACAGGGTATCGCCGGCCCGAATCACGCCGAAGAGGTGCTCGGTCATATCCCTGAACAGGCCCTGAACCTGGTCCCTGCCGTGAAGGTCGGCCACTTCGTCGGCGTAATCAATGCTCAGGTCGATGACGGACAGGCAATGCCCCGTGGCGATGGCACGGCTGATCTCTTTCTGAAGGGTTTCATCCAGAAAGCGGGCATTATGGGCGCCAGTCACCGGATCGGTAATGGCGAGGTCCTCTGCCGACTGGGCCATGTGGTCATAGTGCCAGATGTACAGGGCTGCAACCGCCAGAAGGATGAACAGGCCCCCCGTGATGGCAATGGCGTCAGCCGGTGCCTTTTCGAGGAACAGGATGATCGACATGGGTACCAGCAGCAGAAGCGATAGCCCGACGCCCTGACGCAGGGGCAGGATAAGCAGATTCAGCACCAGCAGGGGCATGGCCCAGTGGCTGATGCCCGGGGCATCCATAGTCAGCAGCGCTGCCAGCATGCCACTGTTCAGGCCGGAGAGGATGACCAGGTGCCCGGGGGCCGACAGCTGGTGCCGGCGGCAAATGATGGTGTAAACGGCACCCGCGAGGGTCAGAACCGCCATCCCTGAGGCCAGGTAAAAGAGTTCGTAGAAACCATAGCGGAGGTTCTGCATCGCCAGGGTGAAAATGAACAGGCAGGCGATGCCGTAGCCAAAGGCATGTGTCCAGGTTCTCAGTCGGGTCTCTGTCATGCCACTGGCCCCTCCGCCCGAGGCTGGCTTGGTTGTGCCGGCTGCGACCATGAACTGTAGGCCTGGCTTCGGTTGCCTCCCTGCTGCTGGGCCCGGCGCAGGGCATTCGCGGCACTCTGCTGCAGACTGTTGGCATCGTCACCGATATTCAGGCCGGCGATCCCGGTGCTGACGGTCAGGTTCATGCCGTGGGATTCCAAAAGCGTTGCCAGGCCCTTGCGGATCGTCTCGGCGCGGGCGATCGCGTCGCTGGTGGAAATGCCCGGCAGGATCACCAGAAACTGAAGATCCGCGACCCGGTAGTAGGTGTCGAAATCACGGATCTGGGAATGCAGGTAGCGACCAATGCGGGGAAGAATCGAGCGGATGTCCTCATCCGGTTCGTCATCGCTCAAATGGGTGTCCAGCCCGATCATGATAATCGACATATCGGTGCCCTCCCGCTCACTGCGCTGGATTTCCTTGTGCAGGTCGGCAGACAGGTATTCCCGGCTGGCCGCCTGGGTCAGTTCGTCGGTACGGCGCAACGGCGCAAGTTGACGGGTCTTGTAGTCCCGCAGGAAGACCAGCAACGCCGAAAGCAGCAGGGTAAGAAGAAAGGCGCTGATCATCTGGTGGCGGTCGGCAAGGCCTACCGCCCATTGTGTCGCGATCATTGCCAGTACAGCGATGATCAGTGTTACCACGGCTGCGGCCGCTGGCGGAACCAGGGCGAAAGCAACCAGAGGCAGCGCGTAAAGCCAGTGGCTCAGGATCCATGGGCCGGTCCAGAAACTGGCCAGCAGTATCAGCAGAAGCACGACAAAGAAAGCCTGCTGGATTCTCGGCCAGGGCTGGTGGACCCGGTTGGGGTGGAACGTCTTTCCGGCAATGACAATACCTGCCGCGGCAGCCGCGGCTGCGGCAACCATGGGTTCGCCCAGCACGGCGCAAAGGGTCGCAATGGCGATCAGGGCCACGAAGCCCGCTCGCGACAACTTGCTCAACAGGAATTTTTCGGCCATCTGGGCCATGGTGTCCTTCCTTTTCCCGAACTCCCTTGAAAAACCGTCCCCGGGGAACCTTTATAGGTCCGAGTATGGCATATCGCAGCGGTATAATATCTGTTTGGGATGCGTACTTGAAACGGGAAAGGTAAAGTTAGGCCCTGATTCCTGATTCCGCTTGAAAACAGAAAGGTATTTGAATGGATATTGCAGCGTACATGGCTGAGGTTGGGCAGCAGGCCCGTGCAGCGGCAACCGGAGTGGCTCGTTCGACCACCGCCGTGCGTAATCAGGCGCTCCTGGCGACGGCCGAGGCCCTGGATGCAGCCCGGGAAGAGCTGGCCCTCGCCAATGGCAAGGATCTGCAGATGGGCCGGGAAAATGGCCTGGATGCGGCGATGCTTGACCGGCTGGAGCTGACACCCCAGCGAATCGATACCATGATTGAGGGCCTGCGCCAGGTGGCCTCCCTGCCAGACCCGATCGGTGCCATCACCGACATGAACTACCGGCCCTCCGGTATCCAGGTGGGCAAGATGCGTGTTCCGCTGGGCGTCATCGGTATTATTTACGAGTCCCGTCCCAACGTGACGGTCGAGGCTGCGAGTCTGTGCCTCAAGTCAGGCAATGCGACCATTCTCCGGGGCGGCTCAGAGTCCATTCATTCCAACCAGGCCATTGCCCGCTGTCTTTCCGTGGGGCTCGCGAAAGCGGGACTGCCCGAGAATGCGGTGCAGGTGATCAAGACAACGGACCGCGCTGCGGTCGGAGAGTTGATCACCATGCCGGACTACGTTGATGTGATTGTGCCCAGGGGCGGCAAGGGGCTGATCGAGCGCATCAGCCGCGATGCCCGGGTGCCTGTTATCAAACACCTTGATGGCGTCTGCCATGTCTACATCGATAGCCATGCCGATCCGGAAAAGGCGCTGAAGGTGGCGATCAACGCCAAAACCCACCGGTACGGAACCTGCAACACCATGGAAACCCTGTTGGTGGATGCAGAAATCGCCGAGGATATCCTGCCTCTGCTGGCCCAGGCTTTTGTTGAAAAAGGCGTGGAATTGCGGGGCTGCGAGCGAACACGGGCCATCGTCGAAGGCGTGGTCGAAGCTACCGAGGCAGACTGGGAAGCCGAATATCTGGCTCCGGTCCTGGCAGTGCGTGTGGTTGACGGCCTGGAAGGCGCCATTGCCCACATCAACCGCTACAGCTCCCAGCATACCGACAGCATCATTACCGAGAACTACACGCGGGCACGGCGCTTCATCACGGAGGTGGATTCCAGTTCGGTGATGGTCAATGCCTCCACGCGCTTCGCCGATGGGTTCGAGTATGGTCTGGGGGCCGAAATCGGCATCTCCACTGACAAGATCCACGCCCGGGGGCCGGTGGGGCTGGAAGGCCTCACATCCCAGAAATACGTGGTCTTCGGTGACGGGCACATCCGGACCTGATGCCCATGCATGTCATTTATGGAGGGACCTTCGATCCGGTGCATCATGGCCATCTCAGGCTTGCGCTGGAAATCAGCGATCGTCTTGGCGTGGATTACGTCAGCCTGGTGCCCTGTCATATTCCGCCGCACCGGGGGCAAACCGGGGCGTCTTCCAGTCAGCGCCTGGAGTTGTTGAGGCTGGCAGTGGCCGGTGAGCCCCAGTTGCGGATTGACGACCGTGAGCTCTCACGGGAAGGAGCGTCCTACACCGCCGATACCCTCCGCCAACTCCGGGCCGAGCTTGGCCCGGATGAACCCCTGGTGATGGTGGTTGGCACGGACGCATTTGCTGGCTTCGATCGCTGGCGGGAATGGCAGCAGATTCCGGGTCTGGCGCATGTGGTTGTGGTCCGTCGGCCGGGCCCGGCATTGGATCCATCCTCCGAACCGGCCCGATTGCTGGCAGAGCGCGGTGTGGAAAGCCCGGAGGCCCTGCATGACAGCCCCTGCGGCTGCGTTCTTGAGCTGGATCCACCCTTGCTGGATGTTTCCGCGACCGGTATTCGGGAGCGTATCGGTGACGGCCGTTCGCCACGCTATCTGGTGCCTGACTCGGTCTGGACAGAAATTCGCCGCCAGGGGCTCTATGGAGCATGCCCTGACGGGAACTTTTAGTGCTACAATCGCGTCTGAATATGACATTTCGGGCGGCCATACCGGCAAACGCCCGTCCAACAGGGTGATTATGCAGGCAGAGCAACTGAAAGATCTGGTAATTAATGCGCTTGAAGATGTGAAAGCACAGGACATCAGCGTAATCGATGTCCGTGACCGCACCAGTGTCACCGACTTCATGGTTCTGGCATCCGGAACGTCCAACCGACATGTAAAATCCCTGGCAGACTCCGTCGTGGTCGAAGCGAAGGAGAAGGGCGTGCGCGCGAGCAATGTTGAAGGTGCCGGCGTCAGCGACTGGATTCTCGTGGATCTGGGCGATGTGGTTGTTCACGTCATGATGCCTGCCACACGAGAATTTTACGATCTGGAGCGCTTCTGGCGTGATGCTCCGGATCTTGGTGTTGCGGGCAGCGAATAATCATGCGGTTACGCCTGATCTGTGTGGGGCAGAAAATGCCCGACTGGGTCAGTACCGGATTCGGAGATTACGCCCGCCGCATGCCGCCGGAGCTACCCGTGGAACTGGTTGAAATCCCCGTCGCCCATCGGGGCAAGAATCCCGATATCCCCAGGCTGATGCAGCGAGAAAGTGACGCCATTCTGGCGGCCACCGGCGCGAAAGACCGGGTCATCGCGCTGGAGGTTGGTGGGCGGCCGTGGTCGACCGAAAAGCTTGCGGCGCAGCTGGAGAACTGGCAACAGGATGGCCGGGACGTCAGCTTTCTGGTGGGCGGCCCGGATGGCCTCGCCGACGATTGCCGCAAACGGGCCGACCAGCAATGGTCGCTGTCGCCCCTGACCCTGCCTCATCCCCTGGTGCGTATTGTTCTTGCAGAACAGCTCTACCGGGCCTGGTCGATCACCCGCAATCACCCGTATCACCGGGCCTAGGGGGACGTTATGCCATGGGGTGAGTTCAAGGATACGGCAGCGGAACGCCGGCTGTTCCAACGGCGGACCCTGGTCATGCTGGTAATTGTCATGCTCGCTATCGGCGGTCTGATTGCCCGGATGTACCAGCTTCAGGTCGTGGAGCATGAGATATACACCACGCTCTCAGACAAGAATCGCGTCCAGGTCCAGTCGGTGCCTCCTCCCCGGGGGCTGGTATACGACCGCAATAACACCCTGCTGGCGGAGAACCGCCCCGTTTTCAGTGTAACGCTTGTGCCCGAGCGGGTGCAGGGCATGGACGATACCCTGGCGCAGCTTGACGCGATCCTGGAGATCTCCGAGGAAGACCGCGAACGGTTTCAGCGTCGGCTTCAGGAGCCCCGCCGACCCTTCCAGGAAATACCCCTTCGCTATGACCTTAATGAGCAGGAGATGGCACGCCTCGCCGTGCATCGCCACGAGCTTCCGGGCGTCGAGGTCAAGGCTGAGCTGGTACGGTATTACCCCCACAGTGAGCTGACGGCCCATGCCCTGGGGTTTGTCGGACGTATCAATCGGGATGAGTTGCAAAGGATCGATCCGGTCAACTACGCAGGCACCAACTACATCGGCAAGTCGGGCATTGAGCGGTTCTACGAGGAAATCCTCCACGGCCAGGTCGGTTACCAGCATGTCGAAACCAATGCCCGGGGCCGGACTCTCAGGGTTCTGGAACGTGAGAACCCGGTTCCCGGGGAGGATCTGCAGCTGCATCTGGATCTCAGGCTGCAACAGCGTGCCCACGAGCTTCTTGATGGTCGTCGGGGCGCCATCATTGCCATAGAACCGGATACCGGCGGCATTCTCGCGCTGGCCAGCGTGCCGGGGTTTGATGCCAACAAATTCGTCACCGGTATCAGCGTCAACGATTATCGGGAATTGAGCGACAGCAAAGACAAGCCCCTGTTTAATCGTGCCTTGCGCGGTCAGTACCCGCCAGGCTCAACCCTCAAGCCCATGCTTGCGGTCGCCGCCCTCGACAGTGGCGCGACCACCCGGGATTACACCATCTGGGATCCGGGGCATTTCCGACTGAATCAGGGTGGCCGGGTCTGGCGCGACTGGAAGCGGACGGGGCACGGCTGGGTTGATCTCAAGGACGCTGTGGCCGAATCCTGTGACGTCTACTTCTACGAGGCGGCGGTCGAAATGGGCGTGGATACCATGCACAGCTACCTGTCTCATTTTGGCTTCGGGGAAGACGCGACGCTTGATGTCTCCGGGGCCCTGAGCGGCTTGCTTCCTTCCAGAGACTGGAAAAGGGCAGTGCGCAATGAACCCTGGTATCCGGGAGATTCCGTGAACCTGGGTATCGGCCAGGGCTTCATGTTGGCAACACCGTTGCAACTGGCGACAGCGACCGCCCTAATCGCCAATCGAGGCGAGTGGGTCGAGCCGAGGTTACTGAAAGATATCAAGGGGGATCGCCCGGTCGAGGAGTTCCTACCCGCCGAAACCCACGAGCCGCTCAAGTTGAAGAACCCGGACGACTGGGAGTATGTGGTGGAAACCATGGTTGAAGTCATGCACGGAGCGAAGGGCACTGCCCGGGGTGCTGGTCGTGGTGCCCCCTACAAGATGGCAGGCAAGACAGGAACTGCCCAGGTCTTCAGTCTGGCCGAGGATGAAGAATACGATGAGGAAGAAATCCGCGAGCGGCTTCGGGATCATGCGCTTTTCGTGGGTTTTGCGCCGGTAGATAACCCGAAAATTGCCGTCGCCGTTATTGTCGAGAACGGCGGCAGCGGCAGTGGCACCGCGGCACCGGTCGCGCGGGCGCTGTTTGACTCCTGGTTGCTGGATTATGGCCAGGGGGATAGCGCATTGGTCAGTGGTGTCGGCGAGGTGGCTGACTGATGGCGTTCAAGGCGTTACTGGATTCAACCGCAAGCAACCCTCTTGGCCGGCACCGGAGCATCTGGACAGCGCTGCATCTGGATCCAATCCTGTTGCTGCTGTTACTCCTGCTGGTTTCCGGCGGGCTGTTCGTACTCTACAGCGGTGCCGACCGGAACCTTGAGGTCGTCAAGGCCCAGGGCATCCGGCTGGGCGTGGCGTTTGTCGTGATGCTGGTATTTGCCCAGCTGGATCCCTCGGTGTTTCGCCGTTGGGCGCCGTGGCTCTACGGCGCCGGTATTGTGGCCCTGATTGCGGTTCTGCTGGTGGGCGTTGGTGCCAAGGGTGCGCAACGATGGCTGGCTATTCCGGGACTTCCGCGTTTCCAGCCATCGGAATTGATGAAGCTGGTGGTTCCCATGATGGCGGCCTGGTATCTGTCCAGGCATTTCCTGCCGCCCAGATTCCGGCATGTAACCGTCGGGCTGGCGATCGTTCTGGTGCCCATGGTCATGATCATGCAGCAGCCGGACCTGGGGACCTCGCTGCTGGTCGGCATGGCCGGTATCTTCGTGGTGTTTTTTGCGGGCATCAGCTGGAAACTGATCACGGCGTTCGTGGCCATGGTGTCCGTTTCGGCCCCGCTGATGTGGTTCTTCGTCATGAGGGAATACCAGAAACAGCGTGTGTTGACGCTTCTGGACCCTCAGAGTGACCCCCTTGGCGCCGGCTGGAACATCATCCAGTCCAAGACCGCCATCGGTTCCGGTGGCGTGGATGGCAAGGGCTGGCTTCAGGGAACCCAGTCGCACCTGGAGTTTCTGCCAGAGAGTCATACCGACTTCATCGTCGCAGTGCTGGCTGAAGAGTTCGGGTTCGTGGGCATGCTGATCCTGATGACGGTGTATTTCCTGATCATACTGCGGTGCCTGTATATTGCCGCGACAGCCCAGGATTCATTCAGCCGCCTTCTCGCGGGTGCGCTCACCATGACGTTCTTCATCTACATCTTCGTAAATGTCGGGATGGTAAGTGGACTTTTGCCAATCGTTGGTGTGCCATTGCCCCTGATCAGCTACGGTGGTACGTCGGGGGTCACCCTGATGGCAGCCTTTGGTGTTTTGATGTCGATTCATACCCATCGGCGAATGATTGGCGCCTGATTCGGTCAATCAAACCATGGCCACAGGGTAATGGTGATTCCTTCGGAGAACCCGTTACAATGAAGGCTGGACCACCGGGAACCTGATACCGGTGGCCAGTGTAGTCAAGAGGAATTCCGGACAGTGAACTGCAAGCCCTCATTCTCCCTCCTGCTGTCGGTGGTTGTGTCGCTGATACTCGGCGGCTGCGCGTCGGCCCCGGAAACGGACCATTCGTCCCGCTATACCCTGGCAACCGACAGGGCCCCTTCGGGTAACTTCGATGTGTCCGGTCTTGACGATGCGGTACCGGTTTACGAGGCTCCCAGGAGGGCGGGCAATAAATCGCCCTACCAGGTCTGGGGCAAGCAGTACCACGTGCTCGACAGCAACGATGGCTATGTGGAGCGGGGTACGGCGAGCTGGTACGGCGAGAAATTTCATGGCCACAAGACCTCCAACGGCGAAACCTTTAACATGTACACCATGTCCGCCGCGCACAAATCCCTGCGGATCCCCGGCTATGCACGTGTAACGAACCTTGATAACGGTCGCTCGGTGATTGTCCGTGTCAACGACCGCGGTCCCTTTCACAGCGACAGGATCATCGACCTGTCATACGCCGCTGCCAAGAAGCTGGGGTACCAGGCCAGGGGCACGGCCCGTGTGGAGGTGGCTGCCATCACCGTCAGGCCGGATGGCGCCATGTTCATTGCCGGCGAGCCTTATTCCCCGGGAGATCCGGCCGGATACGCTGAAAGCCGGGTGGAGGCAAGCGGCGACATGGCCATGACCAACCGGTCATTGTTTGTGCAGCTGGGGTCCTTCAGCAGCCGGGATCCGGCTGAAAAACTGCTCAGCCAGGTGAGGGCGGTGCTGGAGAATCCGATGCGCGTTCGGGCAGTGGATACCTCCGCGGGGCGCTTCCATCGGGTCCAGGTGGGCCCCTTCAATGACGAAGACAGCGCCAGGCGTACCCAAAGCCTGCTGGAAGCCCGTGGTTTCGATCAGTCCATCCTACTGACCGATACGCACTGAATAAGCCGAACACGACATATTTAAAAAAATACACTTAACGACGAATGAATGGACCCATGGCCTTAAACTCTGCTTTTCGAACTCTCTCCGTTGTCCTTGTGCTGATGCTTGCCCTGACAGGCAAGGCAATGTCCCAGTCGGTGCTGATTCCGTCGCCGCCGCAGATTGCCGGCAGCTCCTACGTGTTGATGGATCCCAAGAGCGGACGGATCATCATGGAGGAGAATAGCCACGAGCGTTTGCCTCCGGCCAGTCTGACCAAAATGATGACGGCCTATATTGTCGAGCGTGAGCTTGATGAGGGCCGCATTGCCATGTCCGACATGGTTCCCATCAGCGTTAATGCCTGGAAGACCGAAGGTTCGCGCACCTTCGTTCGGGAAGGCACCCAGGTTTCGGTCGAAGATCTGCTCAGGGGGGTCATCATTCAGTCGGGCAACGACGCGTCTGTTGCCCTGGCGGAATTCGTTGCAGGCAGTGAAGGAGCCTTCGTTGACATCATGAACCAGCAGGCCCAACTGCTGGGAATGAAAGGCACCAATTTCGTGAACGCGACCGGCCTGCCCTCGCCGGAGCATTTCTCAACAGCCTATGACCTGGCGATGCTGGCCCGCGCGATCATCAACGATTACCCGGAGAACTATCCGCTCTACGCTGAAAAACATTTCACCTACAACAACATTCGCCAGCCGAACCGGAACAGTCTGCTCTGGCGCGATGATAGCGTCGACGGCCTGAAAACAGGCCATACCGAGGAGGCGGGTTATTGCCTTGTTGCCTCTGCCAAACGCAACGACACCCGTTTTATTGCCGTGGTTATGGGCACCAACAGTTCAGAAGCACGGGCCCAGGAAATCCAGAAAATGCTGAACTACGGCTTCCGCTACTATGAGAGCGAACGCCTGTTCCGGTCAGGCCAGGAGCTCATCGAAGCCCGTGTCTGGGGCGGTCAGGCTGATCAGCTCTCCGTTGGCATGACTGAGGATGTCTACGTGACCATTCCACGGGGTTCACGAAACGATCTGGAATCGACGGTCGACCTTGATTCTGTGATTAAGGCACCCATTAAAGTTGGGGACGAGCTGGGACGGGTGAAGGTCTCCTATAACGGCGAGGTACTGGTTGATCAGCCGGTGTTGGCCCTGACCGAGGTTCCCGAAGGTGGCTTTTTCAAACGCATCTGGGACGCCATCAAGCTCTTTTTCATTCAGTTATTTCAGTAAGGTGATGTTGATCCCGGGGAGTAAAACGGCATGAGTGAGCCGAAAGCACCAAAAATTGAGTTTCCTTGCGACTATGTGATCAAGGTGATTGGCAATGCGGCCCCGGATTTCACCGAGTTCGTGGTCGAGGTTGTGGAGCAGCATGCCCCCGGAATCAGCGAGACCGATATCACCGTTAACGACAGCAGCAAAGGCCGTTTTTCCTCGGTTCAACTGAAGATTGTGGCCACGGGTGAAGCGCAACTGAAGGCCCTGTTCGAGGATCTCAAGGCCAGTGGCCGCGTACACATGGTGCTCTGAGCCCGATGCCTGACCTGATTGTCCGATCCCTGGGTGAGCAGCCCTATCTGGAAACCTGGGAGGCCATGAAAGCCTTCACCGCTGACCGCGATGACAGTGTGGCGGATGAACTCTGGTGTTTGCAGCATCCGCGGGTTTATACCCAGGGCCAGGCGGGGAAGGCCGAACATATTCTTGCCCCGGGCGACATCCCGGTGATCCCGGTGGATCGGGGCGGGCAGGTGACCTACCACGGTCCCGGCCAGCTCGTGATTTACCTGATGATCAATCTGACTCGCAAAAAACTTGGTGTACGTTCTCTGGTGGACGAGATCGAACAGGCCATCGTCCGCACGCTTGGAGAATTGGGCGTTGAGGCCGCTCCGAGACCGGACGCCCCGGGCGTTTACGTGGGCGACGCCAAGATTGCCTCGCTCGGACTGAGGGTTCGCCGGGGTTGTTCCTTTCATGGCCTGGCGCTGAATGTGGATATGGACATGGAGCCTTTTCAGCGCATAAACCCCTGCGGCTACGCCGGAATGGCCATGTGTCAGGTTCGCGACTTTGTTCCCGGTGTGACACTGGCTGACGTGCAGCGGAGGTTGTCGCAGCAGCTGGTCAGTGGCCTGGCTCACCACGATGTCGATTTCCGCGAGGGCTGGTAGCTCAGGCCGCGGCTTCATTCTCGTAACCGCATGCGCGGTTACGTCCCTCGGATTTCGCCCGATACAGGGCTTCGTCTGACCGCTGCAGCAGGCGATCGATGGATTCCGAGCCACGGATCGACGCCACCCCCACACTGATGGTTGCCTGAATCGGGCCCTTCTCCGTGCTTACGGATCTGGCGGCAAAAGCTTCACGGATCCGGTTTGCGGATGCCAGCGCCTCCCCGGTATTGGTTTCGGGCAGCAGAACCAGGTACTCCTCACCGCCCCATCGGGCCAGCGTATCAACTTTGCGGCATTGTTCCCGAAGGGTCCTGGCCACCAGAATGATCAATTCGTCACCCACATGGTGCCCATAGTTGTCGTTAACGCTCTTGAACAGGTCAATGTCCATCAGCAGCACCGAAAAGGGCCGGGCGTTGCGAAGATAGCGCTGATACTCGATGTCCAGTTGCTCAAGCGCTTCGCGGCGATTGGCCAGGCCGGTCAGGGCATCGTGCTTGGCGGCATACTCGAATTCCGCGGCCAGCTTCAGCAACCCCAGCTTGCTGCGTCGACGGCTCTGGTCAAGGATGTAACAGGTGACCATTTCAAAACCCAGCACCGCTATCATGGTGATTCTGAAACTGGTGCTGTGCGGCGGATCGAACAGGAAATCCCCCAGTGGGCTGAAAAGGAAGATGACGGCGGCGAAGCCGCCACTGCAGGCGAGCACTCCAACCCGGGATTCGCTGATGTAGAAAATAATGGGGGGGTAGGCGAACAGCCAGATAATGGCGGACCCGTCCTCAACCGCATGGATCGCCAGGTAGGTGAACAGCACCGTGATAAGGGTAATAAAAGCCCGGCGTTGCAACGTTCTGTTGCCGGACAGTAAATAGGTGACAGAGTTGGCCGTCAGAAGCACGGCAAAGCCAATCAGCAATGGCGGTGTAATCGGGTCATTCTGCAGGCTTGAGCGCCAGGCGAAGAAGAACAGCAGGGGAACGGCAACGGCAGTCAGCCAGTTGATCAGAATCGGGACAGGAATCTCGCCCTTGACCCGGAACTGGGACAGTTCCGTATCCGGCGTTTTTCTGGCGGATTGCGGCATGTTCGGATCTTGTTCTTGTGATAATCGTTGCTGGACCTTACGTATGTAGAAATAGTAGACCGGTTTCCTGCCAGAAACTGTGTCGAAACGTAAACGATCCGGTTGCCCAGATGTAAACCGGGGGCGGTGTTGGCACATTGGCCCCGTGGCCGCAGATAGCCGGTCGACTCGGTTAGGTCAGCTCCCCTGACTATCCGTATAATGGTGTTAGACGCCAAACGTGGTGAAATTCTCTGATCCGAACAGGTCATTATGTCTTCCAGACGTTCAGGAAATTCGGTTTCCCGCATCAAGACAGGCAGTTTCGAGCGCAGGTTGAGCCTGACCCGCGCCGGGTTGTTTGCGGGTACCCGTATGGCTTCTCATATGGCAACCAACTGGTTCAGCAGCCGGGAAAACCGGGAGAAGCGCCACCGCGCCATGCTCTCTAACCAGGCGCGGTTCCTGGTGGATGAGCTGGGGCAACTGAAGGGTAGCGTGGTCAAGATCGGCCAGGTCATGGCCCTGTATGGCGAGCATTTCCTGCCCGAGGAAGTCACTGAAGCCCTGCATACCCTGGAGGACCAGACCACGTCACTGGAATGGCCGGCCATTGAGCGCGTTCTGAAAGACGAGCTGGGAGCCGATCGCCTGGCCCAACTGGATGTGGAACCCGAACCCATTGGGGCGGCCTCGCTGGGGCAGGTACACCGGGCCTGGCGCAAAAGTGACGGCCTGGAATTGGTGCTGAAGGTTCAGTACCCCGGCGTTGCCGATGCGGTTGATAGCGATTTGAATGCGGTTGCCCAGTTGTTGCGGGTGGCAAGGCTGGTCAGTTTTGGCCCGGAGTTTAATGACTGGCTGGAAGAAGTCCGGCAGATGATGCACCGGGAAGTGGACTATCGTCTGGAGGCGAAAACCACCGAGAAATTCCGCACCATGCTGGCGTCTGATCCCAGGTTCATCGTACCCGGGGTCCTGCCGGAATTCTCAACGGCGCACGTGATTTGTTCGACCTACGAACATGGCCATTCTGTCAGTTCCCAGGCGGTAAAAGACCTTCCTCTGGAGCGTCGGAGCGCCCTGGGCAAGGCTGCCCTGGAGCTGTTCTTCCGCGAGCTGTTCGTCTGGGGCGAAATACAGACCGATCCCAACTTCGGCAACTACCGCATCCGGATTGCTGGCGAAGAAGGTGATGACCCTGGTTACGACCGCATTGTCCTGCTTGATTTCGGGGCTGTTCAGGCTTACTCAGATGACTTCCTAAAGCCGGTTATCCAGATGATCAGGGCGTCCTATGAGAACGATCTGCAGGCGGTGATTGATGGTGGCGTCAAGTTGCGCTTCATGAGCACCGAGTGGCCCGACGAAGTGCTGGAGAAATTCGGCCAGGTGTGTATGTCGGTGCTCGAGCCGCTATCCAGTGACAAGGACGCCTGGCCGGATTATGCGGTGAACAGTCACGGCGAATACCGCTGGAAGCAGAGTGAGTTGCCGTCCCGAGTGGCAAGACAGGCCGCTCGATCGGCTATCAGTCGCTATTTCCGTGTTCCTCCGAAGGAATTTGTTTTCCTTAACCGGAAACTGATCGGGGTCTACACCTTCGTTGCGGTGCTGAATTCCGAGTTCAACGGCGAGCCACTGCTCAGGAAATACCTCTACGGTGAGGGTGATGACGCGCCGGATGCCTCGGCCACAAGCCAGAGCACGAAGGCGTAGCGGGCGCCCTTGCCAATCCCCACCAGAATGACAAAGTTGAGCCAGGGCACGCGCATGATCCCGCCGACGAGGGTCAGCGCGTCACCCCCCAGGGGCAGCCAGCCCATCAACAGTGACCACTGACCATAACGGTTAAATCGGTTCCGCGCCTTGTGCAGCTGTATTTCGCTGACCGGAAACCAGCGCTTATGCTTAAAGCGATCCACCTGCCGGCCGATAACTCCATTAACGACCGAGCCCAGCGTGTTGCCCAGCGTTGCCCAGAACCAGAGCCACCACCAGGAGTAGCCCTGGGTTATCAGGGTGCCAAGCAGGACTTCCGAGTAGGCAGGCAGCAGCGTGGCGGCAGCGAACGCGGTCAGAAATAGCGTCAGGTAGGCCACCGTGCCCTCCGTGCTTTAAGATGAAACGAACCTCCAACATTCCGCAGGTCCGGCCTTACCATGAAACAGTTATCGCTGCGCTTCAAGCTCTATGCCCTCGTCGTGTCACTGCTCCTGATTATGGGCATTAGCATTGTAGTCACGGCCCAGTTATCCCTCGGCGACATGGAAGAAAGACTGACGGCAGAAACCCGGGATACGGTGCAGGGTATTGTGATGGATCAGCTAGGCGCAACCGCCGGCAAATATGGTGAGCTGGTCAGTGGCCAGTTTGCGACCGCTTTTCGCACGCCGGAAGTCGTTCGCAACGTCATCATCCGTAATATTCAGGCCGACAGCTCCGGGCGTATCAGCCGGTCAGCCCTTCAGGAGACCGTTGGCGCGGTTCTGGAGGAGCAGAAAAGCCTGAGCTCGATCTACGCCCAGTTCGAACCGGATGGCTACGATGGCCAGGATCGCTATTTCACCGGTGGTGTTGAAGAGCACAGCAGCGACGAGGGCACCCTGGAGATATACTACTACCGGGAGCCGGACGGGCAGGTCCAGTTCAGCCGCACAGAGGACCCCTCCACCAAGTATCTGGATAACCTCAACGAATTCGGGATCAGGGAAGCCGAGTGGTATCTCTGTTCGCGGGACACCAAAGCGCCCTGCATTATGGAGCCCTACGAATATGAAATCAGTGAGGGCTATTCCGAGCTGATGACCAGTCTGGTGGTTCCGATTCTGGATGACGGAACATTCGCCGGTGTGGTGGGTGTCGATATCAATCTTTCGACCCTGCAGAAAACCATTGCCGGTGTCAGCCAGGAGCTGTTTGGAGGCCAGTCCAGGGTCACGCTGATCAGTGAGCAGGGTCTTATCGCGGCCTCCAGCCATTATGAGTCGCACCTTGGCCGGCCTCTGCAGGAAGCCGTGCCCGATCACGGCAGCACCTTCGCAGGGCTGCACCAGGGTGAGGGCACCTTTGATGACGGTCAGACCCTGGCCGTGGCCTATCCCGTTGAGATCCGGTTGCCGGATGCCGAGTGGTCGCTGCTGATTGAGTTGCCCCGGGATGCCGCGCTGGCAAGCGTTTCGGAAATTACTGGCCTGTTGTCGGACGAAGTTGCCGCCACCGCCACTCGCCAGAGCCTTGTGGGTATCGGTGTGGTTGTCCTGGCCATTGTGGCCCTGGTGCTGCTGGTGCGCTCGGTGACCCGCCCGCTGGATGAAATTCGGGATCGTATGAAGAACCTGGCCAGCGCCGAAGGAGACCTGACCCGTGAACTGGAAATCGACACCCACGCCGAACTGATCGAGCTGGCCGGCGGGTTCAATGCCTTCCTGGCGCGTCTGAGAGAGATGATCAATGATCTGAAGGACGTGAATGTAAAGGTCCGCGAACAGGCCAGGGATGTAGGCAGCATTGCGGTCGAGACCGATGAACAGACAGGTCGACAGCACCAGGACATCGACAGCGTGGTCACCGCCATGAACGAAATGTCCGCCGCTGCAGGAGAGGTGGCAGGGTTTGCCGGCGAAGCGGCCGATAACGCCCGGATGGCCCAGGACGGCATCCGGTTTACCCAGGATACGCTGTCATCGGCGGTGAATGGAGTAAGCGCGGTGGCCAACGATATGGGCGAGGCCAGTACAGCGATCGGGCAGGTGGCCAATCGCAGCGAGGATATCAATCGCATCCTGGATGTCATCCGAGGCATCGCCGAGCAAACCAACCTTCTTGCCCTCAACGCTGCCATCGAGGCCGCCAGGGCTGGCGAACAGGGACGCGGATTCGCCGTGGTTGCCGATGAGGTCCGCACGCTGGCCTCCCGCACTCGGGAATCCACCGATGAAATCAGCACCATGATCGACGGCCTCAAGCAGGATGTGAACGGTGCCGTTTCGGTGATACAGAGCGGCGTTGATCGCGCCACCTCGGCGGTTGATGGCACCCAGGAAGCGGCCCATTCGCTGGCCACGGTAGTCGACCGGATCGGGACCATCGTGGAGCATGTAACCCAGGTGGCCACTGCGGCGGAAGAGCAGAGCTCGGTGAGCGAGGAAATCAACCGCAACCTCACTCATATCGGTGACGCCGCCAACGATCTCCGGGAACTTGCTGGTCGCGTCAAAGGCAGTGGTCAGGCCCTGGACAATGAAGTGCAGGTTCTGGAGCGGGAGCTCGGTCGCCTGAGGACATGATGGGCGGCTACTATGGTGGCGATTCAAAGCATCAATTTTAAATTAGCTTATGCCGTGCCATCATTCAGCCATAGGATTTCAGTCCCGAAACATACAGTCAGAGACTTTAGGGAGGTGTTTATGGAGCAGGTCACGATTTATGGCCGCTCGAGTTGTGGTTTCTGCGTTCAGGCAAAGCGTCTGTGTGAGGCCAGGAACATTCCCTACGTCTGGGTCGATATGATCGAGAAGGGCATGAGCAAGCAGGATATCGCGGACAAGATTGGCCGGCCGGTTTATACCGTGCCGCAGATTCTGGTGGGCAACCAGTACGTGGGTGGGTTTGATCAGTTCTACGCCTACATGCGCGACCAGCAATCGGAGCTGGCCCGCTAACCATCTGCGTGTAGTGCCTGAACAATGAAAAAGCCTGACAGAGCTACTCTGTCAGGCTTTTTGCTTTCCGGTACGCTGTTCGTTCGGTTACAGCTGGAACTCGGTCTTCAGTTTCTTCTCGGTCAGCGTGTTCTGGAGTTTGGCAACACGCGGCAGGCCGTTATCGAATGGCGGGAAACTCTCACCGGCAATCAGAGGTTCCAGGTAGTCCCGGCAGTCCTGGGTGATACCAAAGCCATCGTCGGTGATGAAGTGGATCGGCATCTTTTTCTCCTGGTTTGCCACTTCGCTCAGCGGGGCCTCACCGATCTTCCAGACGTAAGGTTTGCCCTGTTCGCGGACGATCGTGGGCATCAGAGCCTGCTTGCCGTCAAGTGCCATTTCCACGGCGGCCTTGCCAACCGCATAGGCCTGCTCCACGTCGGTGGCGGAGGCAATGTGGCGGGCACTGCGCTGAAGGTAGTCGGCAACGGCCCAGTGGTATTTATGGCCCAGGGCCTGCTTGACCATATTGGCCAGGGCCGGAGCAACACCGCCCAGCTGGGTGTGGCCAAACGCGTCCTTGGCTCCGGCGTCCGCCAGGAAGCGACCATCTTCGTACTGGGCACCTTCGGAGGCCACCACTACACAGTAGCCATATTCCTTCACACAATGATCCACGCGCTCAAGGAAGGCGTCGCGATTAAACGGGATTTCCGGGAACAGGATGACGTGGGGCGGTTCGCCCTCGCCCTGTCCGGCGAGGCCGCCGGATGCGGCAATCCAGCCGGCGTGGCGACCCATGACTTCCAGGATGAACACCTTGGTGGACGTTTCGCACATTGACTTGATGTCCAGGCTGGCTTCCAGGGTGGACGTGGCAATGTATTTGGCAACCGAACCGAAGCCCGGGCAGCAGTCGGTGAACGGCAGATCGTTGTCCACGGTCTTGGGCACGCCGATGCAGGTAATGGGATATCCCATTTTGTCCGCGATCTGGGAGACCTTGTAGGCGGTATCCTGTGAATCCCCGCCGCCGTTATAGAAGAAATAGCCAATGTCGTGAGCCCGGAATACCTCAATCAGACGCTCATACTCGCGGCGGTTTTCGGAAATGTTCTTGAGCTTGTGGCGACAGGAGCCGAAAGCGCCGCCCGGGGTATGAATCAGTGCCTGGATGTCATCGTCGCTCTCGAGGCTGGTATCAATCAGTTCTTCCTTCAGCGCCCCGATAATGCCGTTGCGTCCGGCAAACACTTTGCCGATTTTGTCCGGATGCTTGCGGGCGGTCTGGATGACGCCACAGGCACTGGCATTGATGACGGCGGTGACACCGCCGGACTGAGCGTAGAATGCGTTCTTGATGGCCATCTCGGGCTGGAGCCTCCTGCTGGTTCGATAATGGCGCAGATGATACGCCAATCGCCGGCAATTTTCATGAGCAGGATTGCGGATAGCATGGCTCTTGACGGGGTGGGGCGGATACGGGAGGCTTGTCGGGTTTCAACTCAGAGGGCAGTTGCCGAATGCACATTCATATACTCGGAATCTGTGGCACCTTCATGGGCAGCCTGGCGGTTCTTGCCCGGGAGCTTGGCCACACCGTGACCGGCTCTGATCAGGGTGTTTATCCGCCCATGAGCACGCAGCTGGAGGCTCAGGGTATCAGCCTGATGGAAGGCTACAGCGCGGATCACCTTGAGCCCAAACCGGATCTGGTTCTGATCGGCAACGCCATGTCCCGGGGCAATCCGGAAGTCGAAGCGGTGCTTAACCGGAACATTGACTACATGTCCGGGCCCGAGTGGCTGAGCCGCGAGGTGCTTCGGCATCGTTGGGTGATGGCGGTGGCCGGTACCCATGGCAAGACCACAACCACGTCCATGCTGCTCTGGATCCTGGACCAGGCCGGGTTCGAACCGGGTTACCTGGTGGGCGGTGTTCCCCGGGATTTTCCCGTCTCGGCACGGCTGGGCAACAGCGACTTTTTTGTGATCGAGGCGGATGAATACGACAGCGCCTTCTTCGACAAGCGCTCCAAGTTCGTTCATTACCGTCCCCACACCCTGATCCTGAATAATCTGGAGTTTGATCACGCGGATATTTTCGACAACGTCGAGGCGATTGAGCGACAGTTCCATCATCTGGTTCGGACTGTCCCCTCCCAGGGCCTGATCATTCGTCCCGCAGTAGATCGCCACCTGGATAATGCCCTGGAATTGGGCTGTTGGAGCCCGGTCCAGGATACCGCCATTGGCAGCGAGACCCCGCGCATGTCGGATTGGCGGGCCGAGCTGCTCTCGGAGGATGGCAGCCGGTTTCTGGTCATTCACCACGAACAGCCGGTGGCGACCCTGAAATGGGATCAGACCGGTCTGCACAATGTCCGAAATGCCCTGTCTGCCATTGCTGCTGCCCGCCATGTGGGTGTCACTCCCGATCATGCCGTGGCGGCGCTTTGCAGGTTCTCTGGCGTCAAGCGGCGCATGGAGTTGCTGGCAGACATCGACGGCGTGCGGGTCTACGATGACTTCGCCCACCACCCGACCGCCATTGCCACCACCCTTGAGGGCTTGCGTAATCAGGTGGGTGAGGAGCCTATCCTGGCGTTGATTGAACCGCGCTCGAACACCATGAAGCAGGGCGTTCACCAGCAGACGTTGCTGCCAAGTGCAGAAACCGCCGACCGGGTTCTGTGGGCCAACCTGAACAACATGGACTGGCTGCCGGAACTGATTTCCGGATGGCAGGCGCTGAACGCTGGTTCCGAGAGGCACAGGGTAGAGGCCTCGGTGGAAGACTTGCTGGCACGTACCCTGGAAGATCTGCCCAGCCCCTGCCACATTGTGATCATGAGCAACGGTGGCTTTGGCGGTATCCACAGTAAACTCATTGCCGAGCTTGAGCGTATTCGTGGCTGATCCGGCTTGGCCGGTGACTTTTCCTGACTGATAAGTGGCGACATCCATGAGCAACGACCAGAACCGGCCTTCTACCGTTAACCTGGCCATGACCGGCGCCTCGGGCGCCCAGTATGGACTGCGCCTGCTGCAGTGCCTGGTATCGGCCGGCTGCCGGGTGAATGTGATGGTCAGCCGGGCCGCGCAGGTAGTGATCGCCACGGAAACCGACCTCAAGCTGCCGGGAACCCCACCGGCCATGCAGGAAACCCTGTCTGCCTATTCAGGCGCGGAGCCGGGCCAGGTTCTGGTGTTTGGCCGGGAAGACTGGTTTGCACCGCCGGCCTCCGGTTCCGGGGAGAAAGCGCCGCTGGTGGTATGTCCCTGCAGTACGGGAACGCTCTCGGCCCTGGCGACCGGCGCCAGCAATAACCTGATCGAGCGGGCCGGCGATGTGGCCCTGAAGGAACGTCGCCCGCTGATTCTTGTGCCCAGGGAAGCGCCTTTCTCCGAGGTGCATCTGGAGAACATGCTGAAACTGACCCGGATGGGGGCTGTCATCATGCCGGCGAGCCCTGGCTTCTACCACAAACCCCAGGCAGTCGAGGACCTGGTGGACTTTATTGTTGCCCGCATCCTTGATCATCTGAATC
Source organism: Marinobacter sp. L-13 (assembly GCF_056857715.1). Classification (NCBI taxonomy): domain Bacteria; kingdom Pseudomonadati; phylum Pseudomonadota; class Gammaproteobacteria; order Pseudomonadales; family Marinobacteraceae; genus Marinobacter; species Marinobacter sp. L-13. The sequence continues at coordinate 44,123 of NZ_JBSXNQ010000062.1, read as the reverse complement.
TGCCCCAGGATCTCATGCCCCGCTGGGGCGAAGCCCGCGCCGAGGATAAGCGCAAGGTCTGAGGCTGCCCGAGACGATGGTTTTGGCCAGCCCGATTGATGCTTTTCATCATTGAGCAAACCGGGCTCCGGGCCGAGACTTGGTGAACGACAATCACAACACAGGTCATTCACCGAGGTTCACCATGATTCCACGTACTCTCTTCGACGCCGACCTTGAAGGCTTCCGCGATTCTGTCCGCAAGTTTCTGGAGCAGGAGGCTGCGCCTTACCATGATCAGTGGGAGAAAGACGGCCAGGTCAGCCGCGAACTCTGGCAGAAGGCTGGCGAGTTGGGTTTTCTGTGTCCCTGCCTGCCAGAGGAGTTTGGCGGTGTAGGCGCGGACTTCCGGTACAGCGCGGTGTTGATCGAAGAGGTCGCCAGGGCCGGCTTGACGGGGATAGGCTGGGGCCTGCACTCTGACATCGTGGCGCCTTACGTGCTCAACTACGGCTCGGACGAGCTGAAAAATCATTATCTGCCCAAACTGGCCAGCGGTGAAATGATTGGCGCCATCGCCATGACCGAGCCGGGGGCCGGCTCGGATCTGCAGGGTGTGAAAACCACGGCGGTCAAGAACGGCGATCATTACGTTCTGAACGGTTCGAAAACCTTTATTACCAATGGTCAGCTTGCCGATGTGGTTATCGTGGTCGCCAAGACCGACCCGAAGGAAGGTGCCAAGGGTATCAGCCTGTTCATGGTGGAGACCGCCTGGGAAGGATTCGAGAAAGGCCAGAACCTGAACAAGGTGGGTATGAAGGCCCAGGACACCTCCGAGCTGTTCTTCCAGGACGTAAAGGTACCTGAAAAGAATCTGATCGGTCCGGGCGAAGGTCAGGGCTTTTTCCAGCTGATGCAGGAGCTGGCGGCCGAGCGCCTGCAGGTGGCTCTGGGCGCTGTTGCCGCTGCCGAAGCTGCCTGGCAGTGGACCCTGGATTACGTCAAGGAGCGCAACGCCTTTGGCAAGCCGGTGATTGCGTTCCAGAATACACGCTTCAAGATGGCGGAGATGAAGGCGGAAATCACCGCTGCCCGGGTGTTCACCGATCGGTGCCTGGAGCTGCATCTGGACAAAAAGCTCGACATCCCCACCGCGGCGATGCTCAAGCAGCTCACCACAGACCTGCAGTGCAAGGTAATGGATGAATGCGTGCAGCTTCACGGGGGCTACGGGTACATGTGGGAATATCCGATCGCACGGGCCTGGGCAGACTCACGAGTGCAGCGGATCTACGCCGGCACTAATGAAATCATGAAGGAAATCGTTGCCCGTTCATTCTGAACCCTCGCCACATGGGCTGGTCATAAGGGCAATTGAGGGCAGTGCTGGCACTGCCCGTTTCCTTTGATCACGAGAGGTACAGATGAACAAGCCGTTGTCGCGAGAAACCTGTTTCGAAGTGACCAACCTCGAAGAACTTGCACCGATGGCTGACTATTCGCTGATGGATTGCCTGAACGGTGATCCGGATGCCACGCCCGATGGCGTTGACCATCGACCAAGACAGGTCTATTCGGGGCATTATGTTCCCGTCCGGCCAACGCCCATCGCGAATCCTGACTACGTGGCGCACAGCCCCGGCTTGTTCCGCGAATTGGGTTTTGCAGACAGCCTGGCTCAATCCGATGACTTTGTCCGAATGTTCTCCGGAGACCTCTCACAGGTGCCGGCGCCCATGAGCAAAGTCGGCTGGGCCTGTGGCTATGCACTTTCCATCTACGGCACCGAATACACCCAACAGTGCCCGTTCCAGACCGGTAACGGCTATGGCGACGGTCGCGCCATTTCGGTTTTGGAAGCTGTTCTGAACGGTCAGCGCTGGGAAATGCAGCTCAAGGGTGGCGGACAGACGCCGTATTGCCGTGGTGGTGATGGCCGTGCGGTCCTGCGTTCCAGCGTTCGTGAATTCCTGGCCCAGGAGCACATGCACGCACTGGGTGTGCCGACCTCCCGGTCGCTGAGCCTCTATGTTTCGAAAACAGAGAGAGTACGGCGCCCCTGGTACTCTCCGGGCTCCCATTCCCTGGATCCCGACCAGCTCATTTCGGAGCCGGTTGCCATCTCCACCCGTGTCGCCCCGTCCTTCATTCGGGTAGGCCAGCTGGAACTTTTCGGGCGCAGGGCTCGAAAGCAGGAGCACCCCCGCGCCCATGAAGAACTCGAACAACTGGTACTGCACCTGATTGATCGGGAGTACCACGGCGTTATTGACCAGTCCCTCGATACGCCCACAAAAATCGTGATGCTCGCGCGGGAGTTTCGCGGCCGCCTTGCCTCGCTGGTGGCGAACTGGATCCGGGTTGGTTACTGCCAGGGCAATTTCAACAGCGACAATTGCGCCGCTGGCGGTTTCACGCTGGATTATGGGCCTTTTGGCTTCTGTGAAGTGTTCGAGCCGTTCTACCAACCCTGGACCGGTGGCGGGCAGCACTTCTCTTTCCTGAACCAACCTGCAGCGGCGGAACGGAACTTCAAGAGTTTCTGTTCGGCCCTCCAGCCGCTGCTGGAAGCTCACGACGATGAGCTGGCACAACTTCACGAGATTCACCGTGGATTCGCCGAGGTAATGCAGGCTGAGCTGGAAAAAATGTGGGCAGCGAAGCTGGGTCTTGGCGCTTTTGATGATGAACTCGTCAGGGAGCTGATTACCCTCATGGCCCGGACTCCGGTGGACTACACGATGTTCTTCCGGGAGCTCTCTTCCGTCCCCGAAGACATCGAACCCCTGAAAAACAGCTTCTACAGATCACTGGATGTGGCCGGAGGGGCCGAGTCGAAAGGTCTGCTCGACCGCTGGTCAGAATGGTTTGCCAAATGGCAATCTCAGGTTGGAATCGACGGATCTACTGGCAGCTCCCAATCCCGTGAGGAGCTATCCCGCAACATGAAGCTGGTGAACCCCAAATACACCATGCGTGAGTGGTTCGTGGTGCCTGCCTATCAGCGGGCAGCCGAGGGTGATTACCAGCCGTTAAGGGCGCTGCAGGATGTATTGACTCAACCCTACGCGGAGCAGTCGACTGCCGTTGAGTCGCAATACTACCGGCTGAAGCCATTGGAGCTGTTCGATCTGGGCGGGGTTTCCCACTACAGCTGTTCATCGTGATTGGCGCCCGTCTGGTTATTCATCAGACGGGGCGATAGTTACCAAACTTTACAAATTGCCAAACCTATCAAGGTCTCCGATCACCACATCCCCTAAAGTAGCGGCACAACCTCTAACAAGGATAAATGGTTGCCGCGATGAAACGCCTGATAGGTCTCTCTGTATCTGTTCTCTCTCTTGCCCTGGCCGGTTGCGGTGAGGAATCCGATGAGCTGCCCGTAGACGGGCGGGATTTTGATGGCGTTGAATACAGCGAGCCTGCGCCTTATACGGGTAAGGTCATCGACGGCTACCTGAAGAATGCCCGCGTTTGGCTGGATATGGATGGTGACAGCCAGTACACCCCGGGGCCTCTGGTTATCGAGCTGGATAACGGAAGCGAAGTCACCCTTGCCGCGGGTGAGCCGACCGGCATGAGTGGTGCTGGCGGTCGTTTCGCGATGGATATTTCGGAACTGGTTCTGGATCCTGGCGTGGGTCCGGATCTTGATCCACGGGACTATCCGCTTCATGCGGTCGCCCTGCCGGGGAAAACCCTTGAAGAGACGCGCAGCGGAGACGTCCCGGTGGCGAGCGCCTATCTGATGTCGGCGCCTCCGGGTGTTCGCAATATCACGCCCTTGACCACGCTGGCCCGTTACCGGGGCATCGTCGGCCTGGGTACCTTCCTGGAAACGCCTTCTGGCGCCGCAGCGAGTCTGGCCGACCTGAATCTGGTGCGGGACTATATCCTCGCCGGGGACGAGCGCTCACATGCCTACGCCCGGGCATTGGCGAGGTTTATGGCCAGTCAGCTGCCTGCAGCTGACAACGAGCTGTTGGGGCAAGAAGCAAGTGATGGAAGAGAGCACTTTCTTAACAAGAAAGAGGTATTCTTGCTGGGCGTATCTCTGGTTCAGAGTGCCGGCGACGTCATTGCGGTAGTTGATGCAGCCGCGCCTCAGGGACAATACGCCAATGTTGATGTCGATGCTCTTGATTTGCCTGAGGTGGAGCTGGAGCTTAGTGACCCGGTGTTGCTGACCAGCCAAAAGGTATACGCCGAGCCCTCCAACCAGGACACATTGCCCGCCAGTCGCTCCGGCCTTCAGATCTCCGCCGAGTTGGCGTTCGATTACAGTGAGAGCGGGCGCCTCGCGTCTGTCTCGGCAAACGGCTGTCTGGCACCCTCCATGCCGGAGTTGGCAAGACTGATTGCTGTGAATGGCTATATGGCGGACCTGGAAACCCAGTGGTTGCCCTCCGCCGCGCTTTCGGAGCAGAGTCGTCTGAATTTCGACGAAGAGGGCACGGATGAGCGGCTGGTTTTTGATTGGGGCAATCGCCGTATTCACTTCGAGACCAGCACCACCTGCCATGAACACAGGGGGATTGCAGCGGATTCAACGGAGTTGGGCGGCCCTCCAGAGGTCACTTACAGCTGGACGAGGGACAGTGGCGATCTGGTGGAGTTGGTTGCAGAGACCAGCAGTGGCGCAACGCGTACGCTGGTTCCGGAAACTGAAAATGCCTCGTCTGTTTTTCCCGGTTACCGGATTTCAGAGCAGGGCAGTGAGGTGGAGGCCTTAACGATTGCGGCCGACATCACCGGCTGCACTCCACAGCAGGATGCCGTGGACGCGAGTCAGGTTGTGACAGGCGTTCTGCCATACCAGTTTTCTGGCTACGATCCCCAGCCTGCCGGCTTTACCGGCCCGGTTCTCGAATTTGATCTAAGGGAATTTTCCGGGCCCGAGCAACCGAATCTTCGGCTGTTGCGCTATGGATTTCTGGATCCGTATCTTCTCCAGCTGCCCCGTGTGACTGGCGATGGCAGTTTCGAGTGGGCGATAAACTATCCGGCAGCAGATGGGCCAGGCTTTGTTGCAGAGCAACCGAACCTTATCCGCGATGCCTATCTGAAAAATTACAATTCGTCCGGAGAATGCGGCCGCGAGTTTGAGGGTGTGCCTAATTCTGCTTATGCGAAGGTAGAGTTTGGTTACCAGAGGTTGTCTGAGTATCTGGTGGGGCTGCTGGAATAACCACGATCAGGGGCAATCTGGCTTCTGGCAAAAAGACTGCGTCGATTGGATGCTATTTGTGGGAACTAATGGCTTCGCCGGTTGGCTGTCTTGCCATTTCCTGAGGGAGGAAATGGTGCCGAGGAGAGGACTTGAACCTCCACGGGGTTGCCCCCACTAGCACCTGAAGCTAGCGTGTCTACCAATTTCACCACCTCGGCAGGTGATTTGCAGAACCTTAGCTTGTTGAAAACTAAACGTTTCTGCCAGCGTTGAGGTGTGTCCCTCAACCGATGGCGCGTACTTTAATAATTCCCGCCGAGGCTGTCAAACATTTTTTCGCAAAAAGAATGGCAGGTATTTGTGCCTATTCCTTGCAGGTTGATAGGCAGGAGCTCCATCCCAACGTTATACTCCATTGCAAACGAATATGAACTGTGCCGCGTTGGTACAGCCTCTTAACAAGGATCCGAATGGTTTCCAGGAAGAAAAACGACCGGGATCCTCACGCCAGCCGTGAGGCCCAGAAATACGAAAATCCTATTCAAAGCCGGGAATTTATCCTCGCGCATCTCAAAGAGCGTGGCGCTCCCGCAACCCACGAAACACTGTGTTCAGAACTTGGTCAGTCGTCAGAGGAGGGCATTGAAGCCCTTCGTCGGCGATTGATTGCCATGTGTCGGGACGGGCAGTTGATTTGTAACCGGCGTGGCGCCTACCTTCCCATTGAGGAAGCCGACCTGGTGACGGGGCGGGTGATTGGGCACAAAGATGGCTTCGGCTTTCTGGTGCCGGATGACGGGGGCTCTGATCTGTTTCTCACTGCCCGACAGATGCGTCAGGTGTTTCATGGTGATCGGGTGGCCGCTCGGGTTGATCGAGTTGATGATCGAGGCCGGCGCGAAGGTGTGATCGTTGAAGTTCTGGAATACCGGACCAGCCAGACGGTGGGACGCTTTTTCCAGGAAAGTGGTATCAACTTCGTTGTTCCTGAAAACGCGCGGATCAATCACGAAGTACTGATTCCCCAGGAGAATTGCGGCAATGCCCGCCACGGCCAGTATGTTGTGGTGGACATAGTTCGCCAGCCCACCGTGCGCACCCAGCCATTGGGCAAGGTTGTCGAGGTGCTTGGCGAACACATGGCACCAGGGATGGAAATTGACGTTGCCATCCGTTCCTATGACATTCCCCACAGCTGGCCGCCCGCGGTCGGTGAGCAAACGGCACAGATTCCGGAAGAGGTCACTGAGAAAGACAAGGCCAATCGGAAGGATATCCGCAATCTCAGGCTGGTAACCATCGATGACGAAACGGCCCGGGACTTCGACGATGCTGTCTATTGCGAGCCAAGGCCTCGTGGTGGCTATCGCCTGATCGTTGCGATTGCCGACGTGTCCCACTACGTCCGGCCCGGTTCCCCACTGGATGAAGAGGCGTTAAACCGCAGTACGTCGGTTTATTTCCCCGACCACGTTGTGCCAATGCTGCCAGAAAAGCTGTCCAATGGCCTTTGCTCGTTGAATCCTGGCGTCGATCGCCTCTGCATGGTGGCCGATATGACCATTAGCGCCGCCGGTAACATCAGCAGCTACAACTTTTATCAGGCGGTCATGTTCAGTCATGCGCGGCTTACCTACAACAAGGTAAGTACCATGCTGGAGCATCCGGACACCGAGCAGGGCTATAAGCTGTGCGAGCAATACGCCAACGTGCTCCCGCAGTTGCACAATCTTTATGGTCTTTACCAGTTGTTGCGCAAGGCGCGTACCGAGCGTGGTGCAATTGATTTCGAAACCACCGAAACCAAGATCGTGTTTGACGCCGACCGGAAGATAGAAGAAATCGTTCCAGTACAGCGCAACGCTGCCCACAAGATCATTGAGGAGTGCATGCTGTGTGCGAACGTTGCCACAGCGCGGTTCCTGAAAAAACACAAGCTCCCGGCACTCTACCGGGTGCATGACGGTCCTTCCGAGGAGCGCCTTAATGCGGTTCGTCTGTTCCTGGGTGAGCTGGGTCTGCAACTGGGCGGCGGTGATAACCCCACGTCTGCGGATTATCAGGAGCTGCTGAACAGTATCAAAGATCGCTCGGATGCCAATGTTATCCAGACGGTGATGCTGCGTTCACTCAGCCAGGCCGTCTACAGCCCTGAAGAGGGCGGCCATTTTGGTCTTGGTTATGCGGGTTATGCTCACTTTACGTCGCCGATCCGGCGTTACCCGGACTTGATCAATCACCGGGCCATAAAGTCGGTTATTCACGGAGGGAAGCCCTCCAAGGATGTGGTTCCGCCTCCCAAACCGGACCCCGAGCTCGCCGAGTACCCCTATGATATGGCCCGGATGGAGCAGCTGGGTGAGCATACCTCAATGGCAGAACGCCGTGCCGATGATGCTACCCGGGATGTCATGGCGTGGTTGAAGTGTGAGTACCTTAGTGATCATGTAGGTGAGGAATACGATGGCGTCATTGCCTCCGTCGTGCCCTTCGGTTTCTTTGTGGAGCTTTCTGGCGTCTACATAGAAGGGCTGGTGCACGTGTCGACGCTAAGCGGTGACTTCTTCCATCACGATTCAGCCAAGCATCGCCTCATCGGTGAGCGCACAGCAATGAGTTTCCGGCTCGGGGATGAGGTCCGTGTGAAGGTCGTTCGGGTTGGAATGGAGGACCGCAAGATCGACCTGGAGCTGATCAGCGAACCGGTCCACCGACAGGCTGATCGCGACGCGCTTGCGGTTCCTGATACAGGCGAGCGTGGAAAGGCCAGGCGTAACGCCGGCAAAGGCGGCAAGCCGCCGGGCAAATCCAAGCCTGCACGAAAGAGTGCATCACCCGGCGAACCTGGCCTGAAGCGCCCGAGGAAACGCCCGGCGTCGACGTCATCGAAGAAAAAGGGGCCTGAGGCCTTCGATGATAATGAAACGCCTTCTGCCAGGGATGAGCTGGTTGCGAAGGCCGCGAAACTCGCCCTGAAAAAAGGCAAGAAGGGCAGTGGCGCTGGCAAAGGCGACAAGAAAGGCAAGCCGCGCAAATCAGGCAAGTAACAGGAAGCAGAATCAGTGTCCGGAGAATTTGTGTTTGGCTGGCACGCGGTTGAGGCTGTCCTCAAACGCGAGCCTGAGCGTCTGCAGCAGGTCTGGATCCAGACCGGCCGGCAGGATAAGCGGGTCAAGAGTATTACCGATACCCTCGATAGCCTCGGCGTGCGCTGGAAAGTTGTGCACCGTAAAGAACTGGACGAGCGGGTGTCCGGTGTTCATCAGGGGATTGTCGCTGCTGTCAGCGAAAGTCGCGAGTGGACCGAAGACGATTTGCTGGCGCAGCTGGCAGGCAGTGACAAGCCGCCGTTTTTACTTGTCCTTGATGGCGTGACCGATCCCCATAATCTCGGCGCCTGTATGCGCACGGCCGATGCCGTGGGTGTTCAGGCGGTCATTGTTCCCAAGGACAAGTCCGCTTCGCTGACTCCGGTTGCCCGCAAGGTTGCCTGTGGTGCTGCCGAGACGGTGCCCTTTGTACGGGTCACCAATCTCGCACGTTTTCTGCGCAGTTTGCAGGATCAGGGTGTTTGGCTGATCGGTACTGCCGGTGAGGCAAAGGCAACGCTATACCAGGCCGATTTCAAGGGCCCGGTGGCGCTGGTGATGGGGGCCGAAGGCAAAGGGATGCGCCGACTGACACGGGAGCACTGCGACCAGCTGATCAATATCCCCATGCTTGGTCATGTCGACAGCCTCAACGTCTCTGTGGCTACGGGTGTTTGCCTATACGAAGCACTGCGCCAGCGGCTTGGTTAACCCTTGCACACAGGGCCTTCCCCGCCTAGAATACGTGACCCCTTTTTTAAGGGGTGGTTTTGTATTGCCTGATTGCAGGCAATACCGGGCCAAGCTTTTGATCAAGCCTTTCTTGTAAAGCCTTATTGATAAAGCAAAAAGAAACCGGCAGCAGCAGCTGTCAACTCCTTGCTTTCATGTTTGTCGGTCGCGGGTTCAACGCCGTGCCGGTAAAAAGGAAGCTGTTTAAACCGTAGGGAGAACTCATGCGTCACTACGAAATCGTTTTTATGGTACATCCGGATCAGAGCGAGCAGGTGCCCGCGATGATCGAGCGTTATACCGGCGTCATCACTGAAGATGGCGGCAAGGTACATCGCCTGGAAGATTGGGGCCGTCGTCACCTGGCATACCCGATCAACAAGATTCACAAGGCTCACTACGTACTGATGAACGTTGAATGTTCACAGGCCGCGATGGACGAGCTGACTCACAACTTCCGTTTCAACGATGCAATCATCCGCGACATGATCCTGCGCCGTGATGGTGCGGATACAGACCTGTCCCCGATGAAAGCTTCCGAGTCCCGTGAAGACCGTCGTGGCGGCGATGATCGCCCGCGTCGTTCAGCCGAATCTGACGAGCCACGTCAGCGTGCTGAAACCCAGGACGAAGAAGAGTAATTAACCGGAGTTGAGGAGTTAAGTTATGGCTCGTTTTTTCAGACGTCGTAAGTTCTGCCGCTTCACGGCAGAGGGTGTTAAGGAGATCGATTACAAAGATCTGGACACCCTGAAAGGCTACATCACTGAAACCGGCAAAATCGTGCCCAGCCGCATCACCGGCACCAAAGCACGTTATCAGCGTCAGCTGGCAACCGCTATCAAGCGTGCCCGCTACCTGGCACTGCTGCCGTACTCGGACAGCCACGATAACTAAGTAACAGAAACACAGGACTTGGGACCATGCGTGCACTTGCACAGTATGTAATGCGCGGTCCCTTCCAGGCCGGCGGGGTAGCAGCAGTCACGACTGCAGTGCCCTTGTTGTTCTGGATTGGCGCAGCCGTTGTCGGCCTGGTTATTCTCAGGCTTGGCATCAGCCAGGGGCTCAATATCGGGCTCTGGGCATTACTTCCGGCGCTTGGCTGGAGCATTTTCGGGCAGGACCCGACCGCTCTGGCTGTATTGCTCCAGGTGATGCTCATGGCGTCGCTGATCAGAACCACGCAGTCCTGGGAAAAAGCCCTGCTTGCGGGAAGTTTTCTCGCAATCGTCACAGGCCTGATGTTGCCTGTGGTCTACCCGGGCTTGCTGGATGATCTGGTCCAGGCCGGGGTGAGCTTTTACCAACAGTACAATGCCGAAATCGCGCAGAGTCTCGGCGATGACCTCGACAGGGTTATCCGCGACACGATGAACGCGAGTATGGCCGGTACCTACCTGGCAACGGGTGTGGGCATGACCATGCTGGCGCGGTCCTGGCAGGCGGGGCTTTATAACCCCGGTGGGTTCCGCAAGGAATTCCATAGCCTGCGGCTGTCGGCGCCGATTGCGGTGTTGTGTGCAGTGACCATGGTGGTTGGTCCGATCCTCGGGCTGAATTCCATGTTGCTTGCCTGGGCTGCGGGAACACCGTTGTTCCTGGCCAGCCTGGCACTGGTGCACGGCGTTGTTGGTTTGAAAAAGCTCAGTGGGAACTGGTTGGCGATGTTTTATGTAGCGCTGATCCTTTTGGGCCCAAGCCTGATGATTCTGTTAGTGGTTCTGGCTTTTGTGGATAGCTGGCTGGATATTCGGAGGCGTATAAGCCCTGCCGGGCCGGCTGAATAAAGCACGAAGAGGTTAACGAGATGGAAGTTATTCTGCTCGAGAAAGTTGCAAACCTTGGCTCCCTGGGTGACAAGGTAAAGGTTAAGGCCGGTTACGGTCGTAATTTCCTGCTTCCTTATGGCAAGGCTGTACCTGCCACTGAAGCAAACCTGAAGGCGTTCGAAGAGCGTCGTGCCGAGCTTGAGAAAGCAGCTGCTGAGAAGCTGTCTGCTGCCCAGGCCCGCGCCGAGGCCCTCGAGGGTGCCGCTTTCACCATCAGCTCCAAGGCCGGTGAAGAAGGCAAGCTGTTCGGTTCTATCGGTGTGCGCGACATCGCTGACGCGATCACTGCCGGTGGTACCGAAGTAGAGAAGAGCGAAGTTCGTCTGCCGGAAGGCCCGATCCGGGTGACTGGCGAGTACGAGATTGAGCTTCAGCTGCACTCCGACGTTGAAGTAAGCGTCAAGCTGGCGGTTGTTGCCGAGTAAGCCGTTTTCTCTGGAAACGGTGCTGGGGTTGCCCCGGCTCTGGTAATACGCTGGTGGCCCCACTGCCTCTTTAGAGGCTGGTGCCGGCCAACCTGACAGGCCCGAACCGCATCTCGCGGCTTTCGGGCCTGTTGCTTTCTGGTATGCTGTTAAGACCCTGTAACCCCCTCCCATTGCTTCGGCAGGTCGCTTAAACTGTCGTGGTTATGATGTGCAACTGAAGATGTGTTCATGGCCAAGCCCAATCTGAAGCCCGCGAGTACCGATCTCGAAACCAGCCGGATCAAGGTTCCCCCTCATTCTGTCGAAGCAGAGCAGGCAGTCCTGGGCGGCCTGATGCTGGACAATCGCCGGTTTGACGAGATCTCCGAGGTGATTTCGGCCGCCGATTTTTACCGACAGGACCACCGGCTGATCTTTGGCGCTGTGGAGCGCCTTGCCAGTGAGAGTGAGCCGCTGGATGTGGTCACCCTCGCCGAATTCCTGGAGCGGGCCGGTGATATCGAAGATGCCGGTGGTTTGTCCTATCTGGCGGAATTGGCCGAGAAAACCCCGGGTGCAGCCAACATCCGTGCCTACGCCGATATCGTCCGGGAACGCTCCATTCTGCGCCAACTGGTGGAGGTGTCCGGCAAGATTTCCGATTCGGCCTTTAATCCGCTCGGGCGAAACAGCAATGAGATTCTGGATGAGGCTGAGCGCAGCGTTTTCCAGATTGCCGAAGCGCGGGTCAAGGAGGGTTCCGGGCCGCAGGCCATCAACCCCATTCTGGCCAAGACCCTGAGCCGGATTGAGGAACTGTTTGAGTCAGGTGAGCAGACCACCGGCCTGACCACCGGTTTCAAGGATCTGGATGAGCAGACCTCGGGCATGCAGCCTTCGGACCTGATCATCGTGGCGGGTCGCCCCTCCATGGGTAAGACGACCTTTGCGATGAATATTGTCGAGAATGCCCTGATCAGCACCGGCACGCCGGTTCTGGTGTTCAGTATGGAGATGCCGGCGGATGCCCTTGCCATGCGTATGCTCTCGTCGCTCGGGCGCATTGACCAGACCAAGGTTCGCGGCGGCAAGCTGGAAGAAGACGACTGGCCCCGGCTGACCTCGGCGGTGAGCCTTCTGAAAGACAAGCCGCTTTATATCGACGATACGCCGGGCCTGAGCCCTACCGAGATGCGTTCCCGGGCGCGCCGTATTGCCCGGGAAAACGACGGCAAGATTGGCCTGATCATGGTCGACTACCTGCAGCTTATGCGGGTGCCCGGCAACACCGAGGGTCGGACCGCTGAGATCTCGGAAATTTCCCGGTCACTGAAGGGTATCGCCAAAGAGTTGAGTTGCCCGGTGGTGGCCCTGTCCCAGCTTAACCGGAGCCTTGAGCAGCGGCCCAACAAGCGCCCGGTGAACTCGGATTTGCGGGAATCCGGCGCCATCGAGCAGGACGCCGACGTCATCATGTTTGTGTACCGGGATGAAGTCTACAACGAGGACACCCCGGACAAGGGCATTGCCGAGATCATTATTGGTAAGCAGCGGAACGGCCCCATTGGCACCATCCGACTTGCGTTTATCGGCAAGTACACGAAATTCGAAGATCTGGCCCACGGCGATTACAGCGACTACGGCGGGGAGTATTGATGCCCCGCAGTACGATTGCCCGGATTGATCTGGACGCCTTGCGCCGGAACTTCCAGACTGCCCAGCGGCGGGCAGGCGGGGCCAGTGTGATGGCCGTGGTGAAAGCCGATGGCTATGGCCACGGTATCGGGCCGGTGGCTTCGGCGCTGGATAGCCTGGCGCCGAAATACGCAGTGGCTTGCCTGGAAGAAGCGCGTGCCATTCGGGAAACAGGTCTGACACAGCCGGTCGTCCTGCTTCAGGGCGTCCATGCTGAAGCGGATATCGCTGAATGCGCCCGGAGTGGCTTTGAGCCGGTGTTCCATAGTTTCCAGCAACTGGCGTGGCTGGAGCGTCTGGATACATGGCCCGCTTTCTGGCTGAAAGTGAACAGCGGTATGAACCGTCTCGGCTTTCATCCGGACGAGCTGGCCGGGGTGATGAGCCGGTTACAGGCCATGAGCGCTGATACAGAGCTCCTGGGGTTCGTCACGCATTTTGCGTGCGCCGACGATCCAGACAGCGCAATGACGGCGCAGCAGACTGCGGTGTTCGAAAAGGCTACGTCTTCGTTCCCGGATTTAATGAAGAGCGTTGCCAATTCGGCCGCCCATTTTCGACCGGGCCAGCCGATGTTTGACTGGAGCCGCCCCGGAATCATGTTGTATGGCGGCTCACCAATGGTGGGCACGACCGGTCCCGAGCTTGGCCTCGAGCCGGTTATGTCGCTTGAGGCCCCCTTGATCAGCACCCGCTTGGTGCCGGCGGGCGAGTCTGTTGGCTATGGGGCCAGCTGGGTTGCCGATCGGGACACCCGGATGGGTATGGTCGCGATCGGTTACGGTGATGGCTACCCCCGGCATGCCGGCACCAATACGCCTGCGGCGATCAACGGCCAGCGGATCAGACTGATTGGCCGGGTATCCATGGACATGCTGGCGGTGGACCTCACCAATGCACCCGATGCGAAGGAGGGTGACAGCGTTGAACTCTGGGGTCGCACCGTGGGGGTCGATGAGGTAGCCGCCTGTGCCGGCACTATCTCCTACGAGTTGATGACCGGCATCACCGGGCGGGTACCGCGGCAATACCGGTAGCGCTGTGGCGCGCTTTTTCAACCTGGTTCCGGTTCGTGAATGATTTCCTCGATAAAGTCGAGAATGGCAGCGAGGCTGCGGTCGTCCAGCTTTTTGAGCACCTTGTGCACGACCATCTTGCTGCCCTTGAGCATGCTGCTGATGCCCATTTTGGCCATGCCCATCATCATGCTGCTGGCATGCAGGCGGCGAAGCGGCTCCAGGAAAAAGAAGTCCAGACCTTCTTCGGTCATGTCCACAATCAGGTTGAAGAGCTTGTCGATGGCTTCCTTGTCGGCCTTGCCGCGTTCGCGCAGTTCGCCGACGGTATACAGGGCCCGGGTTCGCAACTCATCAGGGATCGGCGCCGCAATGTGGCTCTGTTGTTTCAGCATGACAGTTCCTGTTGTTGTATGCTCTTGAAAGAAATAGCAAAGCATTAAATTCAGACTGCATCAGTGTAGGCGCCGGAATCCAGAAGCCATTGGCCAAACCGGTTCCGAAATAACGTCACATCAGTGATATCGGGAGGCATTGAATCCTCGTGCATGTACTTGTTGTTCACGATTACGGCCCTTTGGGGAAGGTTTTGCTGGAGCGCTTGCGGGCAACGCACCTGCACGTCAGCCCTTTGCTTGTCAGCGATCCCTCCAACGCCGATCTTGATGCACTGGAGAACTGGATTCCCGAAGATACCGACCTGATCGTAAATGCACTCTGGATGGCCGATCCGGAGGTCGCCGAGAATGATCCTGAGGGCGTCCATATGGCGGCATTCTCGCTACCCGTGGCCATGGCCGAGTTTGCACGTGATCGTGGTATGGCGCTGCTCCAGCTGTCCTCCTGCTACGTGTTCGATGGCCGGAAGCAAAGCGGCTACATCACTTCCAATCCGGGGCAGCCGGTGAATGAACTGGGCAACTGGCAATGGGAGTGCGAGCAGGCCCTGCGCACTCTGCTGCCCAGACACATTATCCTGCGGACCGGATGGAGCCTGGCGCGGTTTATCCGCAAGGTGCAGGTCAGCACAGCGGCCGACGAGGTCCTGTCACTGCCGGGACGTTGCCGGGGGCAGCCGGTGGCGGTCCGGGATCTGGCCCGGGTGATTGAAGCAGTGGTGCTTCAGCTCGATTGTGGTGCCGAAGTCTGGGGGACGTATCAGTACGCCGGTGCCGAGGAAATCAATCTGTACGAGTTGGGCCTGGCAATTGCCGGCCTTCCCGGGATTCCTGAAGGTATCCGGGTGGTAGATGAGGTGCCGGAGTGGGGGCATCTCGAGCCGGTCAATACCACTCTGATCTGCACCAAGATCCGCAATACGTTCGGTATCAAACAGATGCCATGGCGCTCTGGCCTGGTGGATGAACTGACCATGCTGAAAAAGAATAACGGCAGGGAAGTGGAGAGTGAGCCCGCCGGTTGATGACATCGGCGGGCAAAAAGTGGTTTCTCAGTTATTGCACTGGCGGGAGAATTCCCGGCTGACCATCTGCAGGGCTTCGATGTCCAGAAGTTCGACTTCCCGGCCCCGGGCCTTGATAATCCCCTGATTCTGGAAGCGTGTGAATACCCGGCTTACGGTTTCAACCGCTAGCCCGAGAAAGTTGGCGATGTCGTTACGTGCCATGGGCAGGCTGAAGTTGGTCGGGGACATCCGGCGGCGCTGGAAGCGGCTGGAAAGCGACAGCAGCAGTGCGGCAATGCGCTCTTCGGCGGTATTCTTGCTCAGCAGCATGGCCAGCTGATGGCTGTTCTGGATCTCCTGGCTCATCAGGTGATACATGTGATGCTGCAGTTCCGGCAGCTTGCCGGTCAGCTCCTCCAGTTTGTCGATCGGAAACTCGCAGACGCTGGTCCTCTCCAGAGCCTTGGCGGTGCAGGCATAATGCTCGCTGCCAATGCTGTCCAGACCCACCAGTTCACCGGGCATGAAAAAGCCGGTCACCTGCTCTTCGCCGCTCTCGGTAATAATCGACGTCTTGATGGAGCCACTTTTCACCGCAAAGCAGGAGCGGTAGGGCGTGCTCTGGTCAAAGATGTGTTCGCCGCGGTTGAAGATCCGCCCCTGCTGGACAATGTCTTCCAGCCGGTCAAGATCGTTCTCTTCAACTGCCAGGGGAAGGCAAAGGTTGCTCAGGCTGCACTGGTGGCAGGAGGCCTTGAGGGGAGAAGCCTGACGAAACGGAATTGCTTGAGCCATACGTGATGATCCGTCCGATTTGATCCATATCAAAACTGTACCTTAATACGGATAACTGTCTTTGCCAAGGATCAAGCTTAATGATCTTAGAATATAATTCCAAAAGATAAGGGCCCGAAGGCCCCTATGCGAGTCAGGCTTACAGTTTTTCAAACACCAGGGACGCGTTAGTGCCACCAAACCCGAAACTGTTGGACATCACGGTGTTCAGTGCGCCTTCGCGACTTTGCGGGCCGACTAGTGGAATATCGCTGATTTTCTCGTCCGGATTGTTGAGATTTTTGGTGCCTGCAATGAAATCGTTCTGCAGCATCAGGAGCGAGTAGATCGCCTCCTGCACACCTGCGGCACCCAGGGAGTGGCCGGTCAGGGATTTGGTCGAGGAAATAGGGGGAATGTCGGAACCAAAGGTTGCGCGCACGGCGCCCAGTTCGGCGACATCGCCCACCGGTGTGCTGGTACCGTGGGCATTAATGTAGTCAATCTTGCCCCGGATGGTCGCCATGGCCTGCTTCATACAGCGCTGGGCGCCTTCACCGGAGGGTGCGACCATGTCGTAGCCGTCGGAAGTGGCACCGTAGCCGGTGAGTTCGGCAATGATGTTGGCGCCCCGTTTCTTCGCATGCTCCAGTTCCTCGAGCACCATCATGCCGCCACCACCGGCAATTATGAAACCGTCCCGGCCGGCATCGAAGGGCCGTGAAGCCGTTTCAGGGGCATCGTTGTACTTGGTGGAGAGCGCGCCCATGGCGTCAAACATCATGGTCAGGCTCCAGCCCTCTTCTTCACCACCTCCGGCGAACACAATGTCCTGCTTGCCGGCCTGGATCTGCTCCATGGCGTGGCCAATACAGTGAGCGCTGGTGGCACAGGCCGAGGACATGGAATAGTTCACACCCCGGATCTTGTAGGCGGTGGCCAGGCAGGCGGAAACCGTGCTGGTCATGATGCGTGGCACCATGTAGGGCCCGATGCGTTTCACGCCTTTTTCCCGCATGATGTCGGTGGCTTCCACCTGGCTGGAACAGGAGGCGCCGCCGGAGCCGGCGATCAGACCGGTGCGGTCGTTGGAGATCAGGTCTTCGGTCAGCCCTGCCTGGGCAATGGCCTGTTCCATGGACAGAAAACTGTACATGGCAGCCGGGCCCATGAAGCGGCGGATCTTCCGGTCGATAACAGATGTGTCCACATCCACAGAACCGGCAATCTGGCTGCGGAAGCCCATTTCCTTGTAGGTTTCATTAAATCGGATGCCGGACTTTCCGTTTTTCAGGCTATCCCTGACCTCATCCAGTGAATTGCCAATGCAGGACACAATGCCCATACCGGTGACGACGACGCGTCTCATAAGTTCCTCCTTACCGACCGGCCGATATGGCCGATCTTGCGATCAATAACGTTATTTAACAGTCTAGGCGCTTTGGCCCGGATACGATATTTGACCTTGGTAAGGGGAGGTTAGTTCGTCGCCGTTTCGGCTTCCCGGGTCTCACGCTCGACAATTTCCGGGGTTTCCAGGGAAATGCGCCCCAGCTTGCCGGATCGGAACTCGTTAAGAAGCACTTCGGAAACCTTGTGCAGGTCCGGAATACCGCCGCGACCGAAAAACCGGCGTTTCGCGGCAATGCCGTCCATCAATTCCAGACCGTCCCTGGGAAGTTCATCGAATCCGTAACGGGCCTTTACCAGCTCCGGGTAGGCCTCCAGCAGAAACTCGGCCTCGAACAAGGCCACATCCTCGAAATCCAGGACCGCGCTGCGAATCGCGCCGGTAATCGCCAGCCTGTAACCGCAGGCTTCTGGAGAGAGTTTTGGCCACAGAAAACCAGGGGTGTCGTACAACAGGATATTGTGAGGCAGCTTGATGGCCTGCTGCGCCCTGGTCACGGCGGGTTCATTACCGGTTTTGGCCGCCGGCCGTCCGGCGAGCGTATTGATCAGAGTAGATTTGCCGACGTTCGGAATGCCCAGAATCATTACCCGCAGTGCACTCTTCTGCCGATCGTGATCCGGCGTCATCTCCTCAGCCAGTTTCAGGATATCCAGTGCTTCATTGCGCTGATTGTGGGTCAGGGTAATGGCTCTTACCCCACGCTCCTTCTCCAGCCACGCCTGCCAGCGGGCGGTAATGTCCGGGTCGGCCAGATCGCGCTTGTTGAGGACCCTGATCAACGGGGTGTCACCGCGCAGGGCAGGCACCAGCGGATTTTCGCTGCTGAAAGGAATCCGCGCGTCGAGAACCTCAATGATGAGATCCATCTGCGGCATGACTTTTTTGATCTCCTTGCGGGCCTTATGCATATGCCCTGGAAACCAGTTGATGGCCATCGTATCTGCTCCGGATTGGGTTAACCGGCGCCATTATGAAGGGGAATGACCAAACTTTCACATTTGTTTGAATCCCCGTGTGTGGCGGCTTTTGGCGGGGGATACTGAGAAGTATGTACAAAAAGAGGGCTGATCGGGGTGAAAAACCGTATCCGTATGTTTTAGGGTGTAGTCCCTGAACGATGAAACCAATGTATGTCGGTGGTATTCAGATTGTGGCCACCCTGTTAACGGAGACATTTATGAAGCTTGTAAAACTGTTTGGTACTGCCCTGGTCGCCCTGAGCCTTTCGGTTCCGGCCGTGGCCCAGCAATCCGGCGGCCAGCCCGATCAGGTTGACCAGCTGGCACAGATGGTAGGGCTGACCGATGACCAGCAAACTGAAATCCGTGCCATCATCGACGAGATGCAGGGCGAAATCGGCGAACTCCGCCAGGAAGCCCGTGCACTGCAGCAGCAGATGCAGGGTGAGATCAAATCAGACTTTGATGAATCCGCTATCCGCGAGCAGGCCAAAGAACTGGGTGATGTGACCGGCGAGATCGCTGCTCTGTCCACTCTGATGCAGGCGAAGGTCGACAGCGTTTTTACCCAGGAGCAGCGCGACGAGCTGGATAAGCGTATGCAGCAGATGCAACAGCAAATGCAGCAGCGTCGTCAGATGCAACAACAGATGCAGCAGGGGCAAGGTCAGGGCATGCAGTAATCCTGACTTCCCTCTGACTTTGTTGGAGAAGGGCCACGCTTTCGGGTGTGGCCCTTTTTTTGTGGGCCTAGCCTGCTGATTTTGTGGGAGGAACAGCGGTGTTGGCCCCTCCCAAAAAACGCTACGAGCACATCCATGTGCGCTTGGCTGTGACCATCCTTGGCCACAGACATTTTTGGGAGGGGCCAACACCGCTGTTCTATAAAATTCACAGTGATATCAGACGAACAGCCGGCAGACCTGAAAGTTGGTGGCGTTGTTTGTTTCCAATATCTCTTGATTCCGAAGCTTGGCGGGTGTGGGCCTTTGACAGAATGTCGGCGGCCAAGGATGGCCGACGTCAAGCGCACATGGATGTGCTCGTAGCGGTTCTGGCAAAGGCCTACACCCGCCGAGCCACCCCCGAAACCAGAAGGCTAGGAGCCCAAGCCCGAAGCCCCGCTAGAGCCAAAGGGTTTAACCAGAACAATAAGCCGGGGAAGCAGGGTAAGCGCCCCCACCAGAGCCATGAACATGGCAAACCCGGTGAACAACCCGAAGTAGATGGTCGGGATGAAGTTGGACAGCACCAGTATCGAGAAGCCGGAGATGATGGTCAGCGAGGTGAAGAACATGGCCTGGCCGATGCTTCGGTGGCAGCGGTGCATGGTGGCGATGTAGTCGCCGTCTTTCTGGAACTCGGTTTTGAACCGATGAATATAGTGGATGGTGTCATCCACTGCGATGCCCACGGTGATGGCGGCCACGGTGATGGTCATCATATCCAGGGGGATGCCCATCCAGCCCATCAGGCCGAGTACGGAGCCTGCGGCGATCAGGTTGGGGGCGATGCCGATCAGGGCCAGCTTCAGCGAGCGGAACAGGATCAGGAACATTGCCATGATGGCGGCGAAGACCACGCCGATGGTTTTGATCTGGGAATCGAACAGGCTTTGCAGCATGTTGTTGTACATCACGGTCATGCCGGCAAAGAGCACCTGGTCTTTCGAGTAGCCTAGTTCCGTGGTCAGGTGTTCGTGGATGCGGTTCAACAGCTCCTGTCGACGCAGTTCCGGCATGGTCTCCAGGATCCGGATGCTGAATCTCGCCTGGTCGTGCTCCTCGGAGATGTAGGGCGTCAGCAGGGTGTCCTGCAGGTCGTCCGGCACGGCCGCCGGTACAAACGCCAGCTCCAGGGCGTCCAGAGGCTCGCCCTGGTTGATTCTGGCGAGGATCTCCAGGGTGGTGTTGATGGACAGTACCTTGCCGGTTTCGGGTAATCCGTCCAGATACTCGTGAACGGCTTCCAGTTCCTCCATTTTCTGGTAGGTATACCAGGTATCCCGGTATTCCTCTCCGGCGCCGCAGTCCTCCACGAACGGATCACAGTCGCTGGCAAACGGGTCGCCGCCGTTCGCGCCTTCCGGTGGCGGGTCATCGGTAATCACTACGTCCAGGGGGGTAGTACCGCCCAGGCGGTTGTCGATGGTGATCATGCCCTGATGGATTTCGGTGGACGATTTGAAATAGTCGATGAAGCTGTTTTCCACCGTCAGCTTGCTCAGGCCGACCACGCAGAGCACCGCAATCACGCCGGAGCCGACCAGTACCGTTTTGCCGAGGTGCTCCGTGAAGCGGGCAAAGGCATCGGTGAAGGGAACCCGATCAGAGGTTACCCGGCTATCCAGTGGTGGCGGCACCAGGATCAGCAGGGCCGGGAATATGACGAAGGTAATAAGGAAGGCCACCGTCAGCCCCAGGGTCATCATCCAGCCAAAGTCGATGACCGGGCGAATGCCGCTGAAGGTAAGGGACCCGAAGGCGACAATGGTAGTGATGGCCATGTAGAAGCAGGGTTTGATCATCGCCATCACGGTGTTGCGCAGAGTGTCTCTGGGGCTGGCGTCGGGTTCGTCGTGCTGGAATTCCCGATAGCGCACGATCAGGTGAATGGTGAGCGACAGGGTCATGATCAGCAGCAGGGAAATAAAGTTGGAGGAGATAACCGTCACCGGCCACTGGGCCCACCCCAGAAAGCCAATCATCAGCCAGACCGTAAAGCCGCAGCACAGCAGTGGCACCAGCACCCAGCGCCATTGCCGGAAGATAATGGCCAGGGTGAGTAGCAGAAATGCGAGCACGCCTAGCCCGAAGGTCGAGAGGTCGTTTTCGATAAACCGGATCATGTCCGCCACAATCATGGGCACGCCGCCCAGGTGGATCTCTGCGCCATCCCGGTACTTGTCCAGTATGGAGCGAACGGTGCGGATGGTGGCATCGCGCTCCACACCGAGGGTTTCGGTAAAGTCGATGAACTCCTGTTTTACCTGCTCCAGTTCTGCCAGTTCGGCTTCGGAGGCTTCGCCAGCGTCGGCCTTGTCTCGCAGATCGTTCCGTTTTCTCAACAACTCGAAATATCGATCCGGCGTGGGCAGGTTGACCTGTATCGCCGTGGTTCGGCCATCTTCACTGATCAGCAGGTTGGGGTAGAGCGGGTTGTTCAGCAGCGCCTCGCGGGCCGTCTCTGGGGCCACACCGTGTTCGTCGAGGGTCTTGATTTCGCTGTCCACGGTGTCCAGCGTCAGATCCGGGCTATGCAGGAGCGGCACATTCAGGATGCTGTTGGTGGAGCCTACCGCGTCCAAACTCTGCAGCTCATCTCGCAACGCGCCCAGCCGGGCGAGGCCCTCTTCCGAGAACAGTTCACCCTCGGGGGTATAGGTGACGATCAGGAAATCATCCGAGGTGGTGAAGCGGCGGTTTACCTGACGGTATTGCTCCAGGGAGCGGTCGTTTTCGAGTACCAGGGATTCGGCAGAGGCATCCAGCCGGAACTCGCCGAATTTGATAGCGGCGAGCGCCAGCAAAACAGCAAAGGCCGAGAGGATGATAAACGGGTGTGGAAAAATTAGGCGGTCATACAGGGCGCGAAGACGATTCATGAACAACTACTCTGCCAGTTCAAACGAGTGCAGAGTGTGCCACAAACCTCAGTGAACCGTGACCTTTGACGAGGCTTCTTCCAGGGAATCGATCAGCATTTTCAGGCGTCGGCTCATTTCCGCGCTCTCGGCGAGCTGGGTCACCATGCTCTGGGTGGTTTCGCGAATGCCCTGCACGTTGGCTAGCACGTCGTCGGTGCCAGCGGTCTGTTCCGCGGAAACATTGGCGATTTCCTGGTTGGTATGATCGATCCGGCTGACTACCTCGTTGATGGCTTCCAGGGCACGGCGGCCTTCTTCGGATTCCTCGACGCAGCGGGTGGCGTCCTCGGAGCTGCCCGTCATCTGGTTTACAGCCGTGTTAATGGCATTGAGAAGTCGGTCGATGGTGCCCTGAATCTGATCAGTGGAGTCCTGAACCCGTTGAGCCAGTTTGCGTACTTCATCAGCCACCACAGCAAACCCTCGGCCCTGTTCGCCGGCCCGGGCGGCCTCGATGGCTGCGTTCAGGGCCAGCAAATTGGTCTGTTCGGCAATACCCCGGATCTCGGTGATGGCGTGGCTGATTTCATGGCTGTTCTCGGCCAGGGCTTCGACGCTGCTGGCGGAGTTGCGCACCACATCCGCAAGCTTGCGGATGCTGTCGGCGCTCTGGCCGACTCGGGTGCTGCCGTCACGGGCCGCATCGCTGGCTTCGTGGGAGAGGGTCTTGGCAATGCCGGCCTGTTCGGCAATGCCGGTGAAGCTCTGCAGCATGGTTTCGATGACTTCCGCAGACCGGTCGGCGCCCTGTTGTTGACGGCTTAGGTCGTCCCGGCGGGCTTCGGCAGCCGAAGTGAGTTCTTCAACTTCGCGATGCAGCCGATCGATGGCTTCCTTCATGCTGCGTACCACGGCCACGGTGCGGTCCTGCATGGCGTTGAAGGCGCTCGCCATTTCGCCGATTTCGTCGGTGGAGTCCACCACTGCCCGCTGGCTCAGATTGCCCGAGGACTGAACGTCGACCATGGTGTTTTTCAGGCGATTCACGTGGCGCTCGATAAACGAGATCAGCAGCTGGGAGCCGGCCATCTCCAGCACCATGAGCACCGCAACCACCAGCGCAAAGCCGGGCGCTGTATCAGCGAAGACCTGGTCGAAACTTTTGCCGGTCTGCCCCGCCATGGTCTGCATGGCGTAAAGAACCAGCAAACAGAGAACTGCAAAAACGACAATGTTCAGCAACCAGAATTTGTACTTCAGCCGGGCATTTCGCAGCAGTGTCAGCATGAATTGTTCTCAGTCGATGGCCTTCACCGGAATCTGCATGGCATTGGAGGCCTGGGGAACCTCAGGCACGGCGAGGCCAAGATTGTTTTTATCGAATACCTTGTCGGCCCGGTAGCTGGAGCGGACCATAGGGCCGGAGGGTACTTCCATGAAGCCCTTCTCCAGGCCGATTTCCCGGTAACGGTTGAATTCTTCCGGAGTGACGTAGCGTTCCACCGGCAGGTGATTCGGGGTGGGGCGCAGGTACTGGCCCAGGGTCAGGATATCCACACCGATGGCGCGCAGGTCGTCCATGGTTTCCAGGATTTCCTCCTCGGTTTCACCCAGGCCCAGCATCAGGCTGGTCTTGGTGAGCACATCCGGGCGGTGCTTTTTGGCATGTTCGAGAACCCGCAGGGTTTTTTCATACCCGGCGCGCGGGTCGCGGACCCGGCTGGTCAGCCGTTTGACGGTTTCCACGTTCTGGGCAAAGACATCCAGCCCGGAATCCACCACCTTCTCAACGTCAGACATGACCGCGTCGAAATCCGGCGTTAGCGCCTCAACGGCGACTTCTGGGGTGCGCTGTTTGATGGCCGAAACGCAGGCGGCGTAGTGGGCAGCGCCACCGTCGTCCAGGTCGTCACGGTCTACCGAGGTAAGCACGATGTAGCGAAGACCCATGAGCTCCACGGACTTGGCCGTGTTCTCCGGCTCTTCGTGATCCAGCCAGCCTTTCGGGTTGCCGGTGTCTACCGCGCAGAATTTGCAGGCGCGGGTGCAGACAGACCCCATCACCATGATGGTAGCCGTACCGGCAGTCCAGCACTCACCGATGTTGGGGCAATGGGATTCCTGGCAAACGGTGCTCAACCGGTGCTCAGTGACGTTCTTGCGCACCGCTTCATAGCGTTCACCCCCGGGCATGCGTGCCCTGAGCCATTTTGGCTTCGGCTCTCGCTTTTCCGCGGTTGTGGCTTCCTGCTTCGACGACCGCTTGACGCCATCCTTGATGGCTGAGAAGCCATGTTCGTTGCGGAATTTGGAACCACTGGTAATGCGGGTTTTTGCGCTGTCGCTCATTGCAACCGGACTCTCGATTCGGGCATGGGGAACACTAAAGAGTAATGGGCTGGCGGGGGAGTTACAAGACAGATAGGGGCAATCACGGGGGTGCCGGGCACGACATTGGTCGTACCCGGTTGACCCTTATCAAGCCTGGGCTTTGTCCAGGGCCTGACTGATGTCGGCAATGATGTCGTCGACATGTTCGATGCCGATGGACAGTCGCACCAGATCCTCGCTCACACCGGCGCTCTTCAACTCCTCCGGGTTCAGCTGTCGGTGGGTGGTGGTGGCCGGATGGCAGGCCAGGGACTTGGCGTCACCGATGTTCACCAGACGCAGGATCAGCTCCAGGGCATCAATGAACTTCGCACCAGCTTCCCGGCCACCCTTGATGCCGAAGCTCAGGATGCCAGACGCCTTTCCGCCGCAAATCTTCTCGCAGGTTGCCTTGTAGGGGCTGTTGGCCAGGGTCGCGTAATTCACCCACTCCACAGAGGGATGGTCCTGCAGGAAATTGGCGACTTTCTCCGCGTTCTCGCAGTGACGTTCCATGCGCAGCGCCAGGGTTTCGAGGCCCTGCATGATCAGGAACGCATTGAACGGGGCCAGGGCAGCACCGGTATTACGCAGCGGTACCACGCGGCAGCGGCCGATGAAGGCTGCAGGGCCCAGTGCGTCGGTGTAGACCACGCCGTGGTAGGACGGGTCCGGCTCGTTTAGCATCGGGAATTTGTCGGCGCTGGCTTTCCAGTCAAACTTGCCGGAATCCACTACTACGCCAGCGACGGTAGTGCCGTGACCACCGATGTACTTGGTAAGCGAGTGGATAACGATGTCGGCACCGTGCTCAATCGGGCGGCACAGGAAGGGGGTGGCTACCGTATTGTCCACCATCAGCGGAATACCGTGCTTGTGGGCGATCTCGGCCCAGCGCTGGATGTCGACCACATTGCCCGCCGGGTTACCGATGGACTCGCAGAACAGGGCGCGGGTGTTTTCATCAATGGCCTTTTCCACGGCATCGAAATCGTCGTGGGCGACCATCTTGCACTCAATGCCCTGGTTCGGCAGCGAGTGGGCAAACAGGTTGTAAGTGCCGCCGTACAGCTGGCTGGTGCTGACGATGTTGTTGCCCACCTTGCAGATAGTCTGCAGGGCATAGGTGATGGCCGCCATGCCAGAAGCTACGGCCAGGGCTCCAACGCCGCCTTCCAGCTCCGCCATCCGCTCTTCCAGAACCGCATTGGTGGGGTTCATGATGCGGGTGTAGATATTGCCCTGAACCTTCAGGTCGAACAGATCGGCACCGTGCTGGGTGTCGTCGAAGGTGTAGGACGTGGTCTGGTAAATCGGCGTGGTTGCGGCCCGGGTAGTGGGATCGCTTTTGAAGCCTGCGTGCAGCGCGAGGGTTTCCGGTTTCATGTCAACGGTCCTTGCTGGTGTGTTGTTCTTTATGGGTTTCAGCCCGTGAGTATGCCACAGAGTTTCTTGTGAGAGGATCGTTGGAGCTTGGAAGGAAAAGAATCGGGGTGAGGGGTGGTCCTGAAGCACACTAGTCGTCGCGCTGCCTGCTTTTAGCCTTCAGAAAGTCGCTGATGGATGGATAGAAAAAGATCCCCAGGCAAGCCCAGAAAACGCTGATCGACACGATGGCCGCCTTCACGCTCGCGCCGGCGAAGCCAAGGGCAATGGGAACCAGTATAACGGCCAGGAACACCGTAAGTGCATGGCGAGACTTCATGATGCGATACAGCCTTGAAACGCATTGGGGCGAAGTCTCTATCTTATCCGACTCTCGGCCCCGGGATTGTCAAAGTTTGTTTAAGTGGCGTTGGGTTTCTTGGCGTCCGTGTCAGGAAATATGGTGTCGTAACACCAGGTGAATACGAACGCATACACCAGATAGAACACCACGAATGCAACATCCAGTGTCCGCGCACAAAAGACCATGAATTTCGACAGTCAAAGCCCGTTTAATGACGCAGAACATGAAAAAATGGCCAGAAAATGGGCAATTTGTCTGTTTGATCACTATCCTTGTGCGTAGTGGTGATCTGTCTACCATTGAATGACAGCGTTTTAGCGACTTGATGCAGTCAAAAAGCACGTACCGGAACCGCGTGCTTCGGAGGTGGAAACATGGATCGACTTCTTTCACCCAAACTTATCCAGTTTGTTTGGTTGTCCTTATTTTCCCTATCCCTGTTTGCTGACTCGAAACGCCCCCATGTCATTGGGGTTTTCGAGGGTATCGATAGGGAAATAGCTGTTGAAGATGGCGAGCTCGTGGGACGGTTTGCGCCTTATTATCAGTGTGTTTTTAGCCGAGTGCAGGGCGATTTCCAATTCGTTGAAATGCCATTGGCCCAGATGCTTTACCGCTTGGAGAAAGGTGGTATTTCTGCTGGTTTGCCGATGGTTCAGACGGCCGAGCGGGATGAATACGCTGATTTTGGTGGGCTGCTGTTCCAGACGGAGTACGTCTATCTGTTGCTTCAGGATTTACCTCCCCTCGATAGTCTGAGTGGCCTCAGGTTCGCCTTTGTCCGGCAGTTCGTTGGAGACAAGCTCTTGAGAGGCGCTGATCCCCAGGTGATTCATGTCTCTGACTGGGGGCAGGCCGTGGAGATGCTCAAGCGTGGTCGTGTGGATGTTGTTGTTCTCCCCTGGGTTCTCATCGACACCTATATGAAGGGGTATGACAAGCCATACTTCGATAGGACCGCCGCCTGGGTGGACCTCTCTATGTATATTTCACATCGATTGGACGATAGTGATTTGACGGAAGATCTCCGAAAGGCAATCAGAAAATGCCGGTTTATTGCGGAGCAGAACCAGGGAGGCTGGGATATTCCTGTCAGACGTCAGGATCTGAAAAATTGACCATGATGCAGTCAAATAGATGAGCGCAGTGCCGAAACGGCAGCTACTATGAAAAGAGCGTTTAAAGCTTTGGTTTGGTAACTGTCACCGTTGTTGGCTTGAATGCTTTAGAGAGTGCGCACTGTATTTGCACGATTGGGGGTGAAGCATGCAAAGGCTCGTATGGCCCAAGCTTCTGAATTTCCTATGGCTTCTGCTTTTCTCTCTATCCCTGTTTGCCGATTCAAAACGCCACCATATTGTTGGCGTCTTTGCCGATATAGAACGTGAAATTTCCGTAAAAGATGGAAGGCTCGTGGGTCGTTTTGCACCTTATTACCGGTGCGTTTTTAGCCGCGTAGATGGGGATTTCAAATTCGTTATCATGCCACTGGCCCAGATACTTCGACAGCTGGAAAAGGGTGGTATTTCGGTTGGATTGCCGTTAATTCAAACGGTAGAAAGGGACCAGTATGCGGACTTTGGTGGTCCGTTGTTCCAGTTGGAATACGTGTATCTCATGGTTCAGGATTTGCCGCCTTTGGAAAGCATGACGGGCCTCAGGTTTGGATTTGTCCGAAAATTTGCTGGTCTGGATCTTTTAAAAGGTGATAGCCCCAACGTGATTCATGTCTCTGATTGGGCGCAGGCGGTCGAAATGCTCAGGCTCGGTCGTGTGGATGTCGTGGTTCTACCTTGGATTATGATGGATCTCTATCTCGAAGGTTATGGAAGGCCACATTATGAACGGACCGCCGCCTGGATAGATTTATCCATGTACATTTCCCGCAAAGTAAAGGATAGCCGGCTCAAGGACGACTTCAGGGATGCAATACGAGCCTGTCGCTTGATTGGCGAGAAGAGTCATGATGCCTGGGATATCCCCGGGAGACAGCGAGATCCGGAAGGCTGACTTGGCGTCGATGGGTTGTCTGCCGACCTATCAGGCATTAAAAAAGCCCGACTCTCGCGAGCCGGGCTTTCTAAATACTGGTAGCAAGGGGCGGAGTCGAACCGCCGACCCCAGCATTATGAGTGCTGTGCTCTAACCAACTGAGCTACCTTGCCATTTCGAATTCAAACTCGCAGTCCCTCTCTTTTTCAGTGGTTCACAGCACTCAAATCTCAACTCCGAGTGTGTAGTCTAGCTATTTTTTCTCATTGTAATCAAAGCGCTGCTGTTCTTTGTGCCCAATACCAGCATGACGCAAGGTCACAACCATTGGTTTGATAGTGTGCTCATTGCTGTTGTGGAGAATGGTTGTAACCAAAAAGCTTTTTGATCCCAAATAGCCTTTCTTCGACCCCCGGTGGAGCCCCGATCTTTGGAGCCCCGTTGGAGCCCCGAGAGTTTTGTGAAGTTTTGGTACATCCTACGGACCCCTGTTATCATATTTTTATAAGTATCAAAAAAGGGTTCGAAAGGCTATGAAAGAAAAGATCACGGATCGATTGATTGCTTCACTGAAGATCACTGGCAAGCGATACGACATTCGGGACACGGTAATTCCTGGCTTCATGGTTCGGGTTGGGGTGAGCGGGCAGAAGGCTTACTACCTCGATTATCGTGACAGTGAGGGGAAGCGGAGCAAGTACCGGATCGGACTTGTAGATTCGATGCTGCTGGCTGATGCCAGGGAAGAAGCTCGAAGGAAAGCGGGTGAGGTGGCTGCCGGGCAGAACCTGAACAAGGTGAAGAAGGAGAAGCGGCAGAAAGCTAAATCGGAAAAGTCACAGAAGCTCGGAACATTTATCGAAGAGATCTATAGGTCGTGGAGGATGGCTGAAAGGAAGCGGGCGCAGGAGGATCTGGATCGGATAGAGCTGCATTTCAAAAGCTGGTACTCGATGCCTATGAATGAGATCACTGAGCGAAAAGCGCTGGAGTGGCGGCAGAAGAGGGTGGTTGCCGGCATTTCTGGGAAGACAGTGAATAGAGACATCGCTGCCTTAAAAGCAGCTCTTTCTCATGCGGTGAAAGTGGGTGTTCTGGAAGAGAGCCCACTGAGAAAGTTTAAGCCTCTGAAAGTCGATATGCGGACCAAAGTTCGCTTTCTCTCTAAAGAGGAAGACGAGCGACTGATGACACTCCTGGAAGAGCGTGAAGCCGATAAACGGCAGGGGCGAAAGAACTACAACGATTTCCTCAGAGCGCGGAATAAGCCTCTTAAGCCTGACATCACGGAAGACATGTTCAGTGATCACGTGTACCCGCTTGTGCTGATCGCTATCCACACTGGATGCAGGCCAGAGGAGCTTTTGGAGCTGGACTGGAAGAACGTGGACCTAGAAAGAAAGACTCTGACAGTTGTTGGTGAAGGGGCGAAAAGCGGGCAGACCCGGCACATTCCTCTATCTAAGAAAGCGGCGGAAGCTTTCGAGAGGTGGCAGCGAAGCCCTGGGGCCAAGAAGCGAGGACTGGTTTTTCCTGGTAAGAAAGGGGAGCCGATGGAAAGGATGCCGGGGGCGATCACGTCCGCTATCCAGAGAGCCAAGATCGAGGACTTTCGGCCGTATGACTTCAGGCATACCTTCGCCTCCCGCTTGGCCATGGGCGGGGTTGACCTCAACACGATCCGTGAGCTGCTCGGGCATGAAGACATCAGCACGACTCTGATCTATGCTCACTTGACGCATGATCACAGGAAAGAAGCGGTCAGCAGAGTGTTTGATGAAGATTGAAGTAGTAGAAAGTCCGTCGCGGACTTTTGGTGTTTTTTGTACCGCAAGCAGCTGATTTTATGCGCTTTTGTGAGAAGTTGCAATGGCGCAAATGCGCTATATCCGCTTTTTCTTACTACGCGCCTTACCACCTCGTTCATGCTCGCCGGCGCTAGGATTTTTTGACGATTGAGGGATCGCATGTCGAAAGATGAAGAGTCTGGAAAGCTGATCAAGGCGTTTCTTACTGATGACGAGCTTGCACTGGTTGTACGTTCGCATATCAAAGTAGAAGAGCAGCTCGATAAGTTGCTGGTTCTTTTCATTGCTGAACAAAAGTATCTCGACAAGATCAAGCTGGAGTTCTCTGAAAAAGTGCTTTTAGCAGCAGCTCTTGGCATGGATGAAGATCTCATACAGCCACTTTCAGTGCTAGGCAGAATCAGAAATAAATTCGCCCACAAGACTGACTCAGAGCTGACAAAGAGCGATGTGAACAATCTCTATAAGTCCTTCAGTGCGCTCGGCAAAGAGGTGTTGCAGCAAACGACAAAGAACAATCCGGACAGGCCGCCGCAGCTCTCAACGAAATACAATGACATGACGATCAGAGAGAAATTCGTTCTGATGACTATATATCTGCACAGCTGGATTCGTGGGCTTGTTCACGAAGAGGTTGGGCGCATCATGCAGGAGGTGACTGAAAAGGCAGCAAATACAAAGCCAGAGGCGTCCTGATACACTGTTATTCTGGTGTCTGGTTGCGCTAAGAGAACAGAAGTTCTGCAAAGACATGAAAGATGGTCTGGATCACGGGGATTATTCTCGAATCCAAAAAAAGCTCTTTCTGTAATATTGGTGTGAGTTGCGGTGGCGGCGAAAGGAGCCATAGGCTCAGTAGTATGTATGAAAGATTTGCAATCACCTGGGCTCTTTGCAAAGTGGTGTGGACTAGCCCAAAATTTGGGGGTGGGATCGAGGAAACTTCAGTTAACATCGTTCGTCCAAGATAAGGGAAATTGGATGATGCTCCGAATGCCCTTTGTAGGAGGTGTGTGCCGTGCGTGAATATCAAAAAAGGGATTTTGTTCGTTTGTTTCAGAATCTTGTTAGAACGGTGGTTGACGAGGACACGCCTGATTCTGGTGTACAAGTGAATCTAGAGAAAGTTCTAGAAGTCTACTTCGAACAATTGCAAAGGAATCCAGCGCAGTTACTCGCTTCGTTACGAGATGCGGAAGAACAGCTAAAAGGTGAGCTTGGCAAAGGCTATTACAGGACATTTATTGAGAGAGTTGAGCATTTGCCAAAAGTTGAGATTGCCTTGGACAAAAATTATGAAGTGGAAGACCGCTTGGAGCGGGTTGCTCGGTTAACCTCATTGGCGAGAGGCAAAGTTCGGGGGAAAGTCGATCCCCAATCAACAACAAAAAGAATCGTACGCCCGAGGCATTTTCTGTATTACCTATCCCTGAACCAGAGCACTCTGGACGTTTCGGATGCTGTAACGTTTTTGGTAACGGTGGGTTCGCCCACAATGCCACGGTTACCTCGTAAAGTGCGGTTTTCTAGCAGAGGGCACTGGGTGGAGCTCCCTGTAGACAAACCGACGGAAAAAGATGTCGACGAGCACTTCCTCAAGTTCATTGGCACGCGGGAGTTGATCGAGCGTTCTGCCGAAGCTGGGATGCAAAAGATCTCTTTTTCTGCAAATTGCCTCACCCAGGAAATAAAAGAATTGAATTGCGAAATCGACGATCTAAGCGGGTACGTCGAAAAAACCACTGGCTGGGCCAAACGCTTTTTAGAGGACAATTTTGATGCTCAGCAAAAAGGAATTGCATAATGGCCTGGGGTGATTCAGTCCGAGGATTGGCTAGTGAACTCAAGAAGCTTAACGACGAGTTTGTTGAGACAAAAACGAAGTTCGGAATGCTGAAAGAGCGTGTAGTTGAGAACCTGGACCAGTTTAAGGCTATCGTTGAAAAGACCGCAGAGAAAATGGACCAGATGGAAAAGGAGCACATACGCGAAAGGGCAGACTTGAACGCAAAAATAGACAGCCTCTCCGCTCGTCTTGATTCGTTGAGCGAACAGGCACTGCACGCTGCTGTGCATGAGGCTGCTGACAGAATCGCTAGAGAGCGACTCGAGAATCGAGAACGATCGATCAATGATTCGCCGGGCACTGATCAAATTGATGCGCCCGGTCCACCTGAAGGCCGTCATTGAGCGATTATGCATTCAAGTTGGCTGGGGCCAAAAAAAGCGGCTTTGTGTCGTCTACTGCAAAGCTTGGCTGAATCCTAATATTCGTAAATTTGGCTCGCCTTAAAGTTATTAAATCTGACAAAAACCAACTGCTTACCAAAAAATGTGCAGGTCAGATTTGAACTCGCCATCAGGTTGTTTAAAACAAGCTGATTATTTAGTTCAAATAAGGCGGTTTACGTGGACTTTTGGGGAGGCACGGCTTTTCAGCCCGAGAAGTCTTGACGATCTGTATTGGTATCATTGC
Source organism: Marinobacter sp. L-13 (assembly GCF_056857715.1). Taxonomy (NCBI): domain Bacteria; kingdom Pseudomonadati; phylum Pseudomonadota; class Gammaproteobacteria; order Pseudomonadales; family Marinobacteraceae; genus Marinobacter; species Marinobacter sp. L-13. The sequence continues at coordinate 11,684 of NZ_JBSXNQ010000062.1, read as the reverse complement.
GATCCAAATACCTGCGAGACCAGTTCCCTTGATCTAAGTAGCGCGGTAACCGGCGGTGAGTGCCTTTTCCTCTACGACCTCTGCAAACGCATCAGCTAAGCTTTGAAACTCTTCCCCCGAACTTCTATTCACAAAGTGTGCTTATCTTTTGTGTGTGAGTTTTTCTACTTCATCGAGAAAGCCTAAATTGCCAATGACCTCGCGTTTCACCTCATCCTCTATGGCCCTGCGTTGCTGTGGGTCGTGGATGCTCTCGATGGTTTTTTCGACCATTTCGTTCGCCCTCGCTACAGACTGGCGTGCTGAGCGTAGTGCGAAGATTAAGGCATTGAGTGCATGTTCCGTGGTTCTGTCAGTCATAAAGCCACCGCCATCCCATTGAGCTTGCCCCGTCAGGGGCCACATCACTTCCTTCTTTAAGAGTGACATACTAGTGCCCATTTCACGAGCCTGTGCTTCCAGTTCTTGGGTTTTCTCTTGCCCGCGTATCAGAGACTTAAGAGTCTTGCGATAATTTGCGATATCCTCCAATGACATTTCTGAAAGGCTGGCCATGGCTTTGCCATGAGGCTTCGAGTGCTGGTCCTCTGGCGGCCTTTGTTTTATCTTGAGCTGACAACTTAAGATATTCTCAAGGTCAAAAGTTTGCTCTTTCTTGACCGCTTCTTTTGTGTGGCATGCGCCGCAGACCACACTACAGCACTGCACCACAGGCGATGGGAATCTCGATGCGAATGGTGCTGTTTATCCGAGGCCGTTGGGATAGCAGGTTAAGAAATTGAATGTGGCAAACTCCGAGGCTCTCAGTTGCCTCACCAAGGTTGACTTTCAGCTATGGGACTTGAGGGATTGCTCCTTTGAATTTTCGCTTCACCCATTATTATGGTGGGCTAACACCTGAGTGGAAGTGGCGTGCTGTTCATCTCATTGTTTACGCTCCCCGGGGCTATGTGGCTATACTTTAATTGATCGGGCCGTCGCTGGTGCGACGCAGTTCGAGGCTTTGGCTCAGGCAGGTGACTTGTCGTATCCGCTATCGACTTTGCCCACCGCTCGTTCAACTCGATTGCTTTGATCTCACGCTTGCTATATCCAGCAATCATGGCTTGCTCCCTAACAGCCTTGATGAAGACTTCTTTCAATGTCTCTCGATCTTCCATTTTAACTAGACTTTCCCAGTGGTTAACGGCCCACTGTCGAAGACTAGGGGTGTCATCGCGGAATGGGCTTGTCTGTTTAGGTGGCACCAGTCTCAGGGCTCGACGCACATGGTCTCTCAGGCCGTCTAGATCGTGAATTTGTGCAGAGTCATTTAAAGTTTCAGGTATGTCCTCCGAAGGCAGGTCCGGTGACGATTTTGGCGGCTTGGTCGTCATTGTGGCCCCTTTTTGATCAGGCTCTGACAAAAACTGCATGTGTCGTTCTTGCAGTTGGTCGCAAAAATGCTTTCTCGCAATATCACTAGTGAGGAAAGGTTCGATACCCGCGTCGTTGAGAGCTAGAGCTGCCCTTACTTGGAAATCATCCGAGCCGCTGACACGAACCGACTTCCAACCCTTTGCTTGGGCCATGGCAATGGCGACTGAAATGGCATTATCAGAGCCGTAACTTAAACAGACAGAATCACCGTTATCAACGATTTGCTCGCCGGTTTTTAGGGTAAGAGCCCTAGTGTATACATCGACCCACTTGAGCGATTTCAAAATGCGCGGATCAATTTCGGCGTTCCAGGTTTTCCGGAACAGCTTCGATTTATACTGCTCCCCGATAGATTTTGCTATGCCCTGCGCGTAGCGGGCAGATTCGAGGGTGGCTACCGCTGCAATAGACACTGCGTGATCAACTTCCGCAATGGTGCCTTTAACGTTTTTGGTGGATGCGGGTGATGGCTCGTGGCGGATCGCTTCGATCTGGGAATCGATGTCAGCCATCTGCTGCTGAAGGCTTTCGGCTTCGGACTGGTGCTTGCGCAACTCATCCAACTCAAACTGACGCTTCAAATTAATCTGGCCGATCATGCGATTTTGGTCTCCCGCTCGCGTCTGGAGGCCGTCTCGCTCCATGGCGTTCGCGGCAGGGCCAATGTGTGATGTCGGCAGACGATCAATGCACTGATCGGCATATGAGCGGTGATCTATACGAGCCTCGATGCCGGCTTTCTCCAACGCCTGGTTCGACAAGTCAGCCCACACCTTGCGGACTCTTTCAACTTCGGTTTTGCGACCATGTAGACCATGCGCTTTGCGTTTTTTATCTGACCACTCTCTGGGGATTTTGATGTCAGACATCGTGCCTTCGGTATCGATGGATCGGGTTGTCGTTAAAACATGGCCATGAGGATTCTTTCCATCTCCAGAGTGAAGTGCAAAATCAACTACACACCCGTATTGATCATTCAGCCATTGTGAAAATTTACGCAGCAACTCGATCTGGTCAGGTGTATCAAGCTCAAGGGGCAGGGCAACTTCGTACTCACGAGCAACGGTTGCATCATTGCGTTTTTCCATGGCTTCAGCGATGTTCCAAAGGCTCCCGCGATCACCATCGAAACCGACGATTTCAGCATGCACAAGGTCGGTAGCAGCAGTGTACGAAAAAGTCATGCCTTGGCGAACATCGTGCAGTTTGGAACGCGATCGGTACGCAGCCGCAGCCACAGCGGATTTGCCCTTTGATCGCTGCACCAGCTTTATCGAACAGTGGTAGATCGCCACATAGCACCTCTTTGTTTTTCTTTTATCTCAGGGCTTGCCCTGAGATCGCACGACTCCTAGGGGAGTCCTAAGTGCGCCCTTCGCTTTTCTTGCTCCCGGCGAGGCCGCGGCAAGACGGCGGGATCGTCACGCGCAAAATGAGATTTGCTTCTCTTTGATAGAATATCAAAAACAATGAAAAGTCAGGGGGGCTATAGTTTATGACTAAGAGGACGCCGGAGCAGCGCATAGCTGACTTAGAAGAAAGACGTGCGAAAGTTGAAGCAAAACTGAGAGCGGAGAGGGAAATAATCGTTCGAGCAAAACGTCGTGAGCACGCAAAGATTCTGAATAGAAAGCGCAAAGATGATACCCGTAGGAAGATTCTAGTCGGGGCACTCTGGTTTGAGCAGATCGCACAACTAGACGATCAGGACAAAATAGAACGGGCAAAAAGACGACTGATGGAGAAGATGAATCGCTTTCTGACCAGAAATGGGGATCGAAAGTTGTTTGGTTTAGAGCCTATCGAACCGGTGAGTGACAAGAATCCCAAAATAAAGTGATTCCTCGAGAAATATAGTGGCAGTCGGCTTCTGAGTGTGGGGTAACAGTCTCTGTTTCGTAGGACTTATTGGGGGGCGGTATAGTTAAAGCTTCGAACGCTCTCAGGAATGAACAGACGGTCCCTAATGGAATCTCCTGTCGAAAGGGACATGATAGGAAGACGTGATAAAGCAGACTAATCTGTCGTAGATCAGCAAAGAATTTGCGCTCTTCTATAGTGATATGAGTGATGGTTGTGAAACAGACTGAGACTTCCATTGAACAACAGATACACAAGGAGCCTGTGGTGTCCGAAACAGCAGAGAGTGAGACGGATTTGCATTGGCGTGACGATAAACTAGAGCGTCAGCAGCAGGCCAAGTTTTTGACTGAATTCGTGGCTGAGCAATATGAAAGGCTCAAACGGCAGAGCATAGATGAGTGCCCCAGTGCACGGAGACACTTTGTCCTCAACATAGATTCTCCCTGGGGGTATGGCAAAACCTTCTTCTTGGAGCGTTGGAAGAAAGATCTCGAAAAAAACCACCTAGTCCTGGAATTCAATGCATGGTCTAACGACTACTCCAAGGATCCGCTTCTCTCCTTTCTGGCTGAGATTAATCTTCAGCTCATGGAGAAGTTGTCTACTGCGGGCGCCGAAGCTCATGCCAATGACCATCGCTGGGATGACTTAAAGTTAAAAACCAGCCGATTGCTGAAGGCTCTTCGTCCAAAATTAGTCAGGCAAGTGGCAATCGCTGCTTCTACGGCTGCTCTTACTGGTGTTCCCTTTTGGATTCCTGAGAGCGGCGGGGACACTTCAGGTCAGTCGGAGGAATCTGATAGCAGCCCCTCACATGCTGACCAGTCAACCAAACACATTAATAGCGCGATTGAAAAAGTCGTTAACTTCGAAGCTGAAAGCCTATTCTCGAATGAACTGGCCCGAAAGAAGGCGATTTCGGAATTTCAGGGTAGCTTGAGATCAATCATAGATTCGATCGCTGAGCATGAGGGGCAGGATGGTAATGCCGTCTTTTCACTCCCGATTTTTATAATGGTCGATGAGTTGGACAGGTGTCGCCCCGATTTCACAATCGAGCTCTTGGAAATCGTAAAGCACATTTTTAGCGTGGACGATGTGTTCTTTATTTTCGCCACTGACGGAGAGCAGCTCCAAGCCGCACTTGAAGGAACCTACGGCGCTTCATTTAATGCGGAGACCTATTTTCAGCGTATCTTCACACGAGAAGTTCGGCTTAAGACTCCCGACCATAAGCAATTCGCTTTTGCAATGGTAGCGAAGTATCAATTATTGCAGTCCGCTGTTCAGCGGGCTGAGATAATTCCGGTAACGAGCGTGCCGAGCGAGCCTAGAATTATGGTGGCAGAAGAAATTGCTTGGTTTGCCGAGTCGTTCGGGTTGACCCTAAGAGAACACGATCATCTCGTAAGCTCGTTGGACAGCATGCTGATCCTTAGAAACGCCCGGAATGATGCTACTTTAACCTCTCTTGCAATTCTTCTGATCCTGTTTTGGCAAAATAAAAAATCATTATTGGAAGATCTTAAATCTCGGCCGCACGTCTTGTTTCAAGGGAACTCGTCAGAGACTGCTACTGACAGGATGAAGCGCTATTTTCCGAGGTTAAACATGGGACACGAAATAAAGACTGTTAAGTGGTCACGAGACGGTGGTCGTGAAGTTGAAATGAACATGCTTGAATTCATCGGTCTGGTTGCCGACATTTTTAATATGCCACGGGCATCTCTAATCGAACGAGGTCACGATAGGTCGAACACTTTTGGGTTTGAAAGTGCTTTGTATCGATCACTAGGCAACCAAGGAGGGGTAGTTTCACTACGTAGAAACCCATCGGACCAGCCACTGAGACGTTATATTGATGACCTCCTCTTGAGCGGTAACTGAAGGTAAAGCACCGAATTTTATGAGAATGAAAAAAAAGAATTTGCTGAGTTAAATTAGAGTAGAGCTGAGGATGAGAGGTGAAAGCCCCCTCTGCTCTCGGGTAAAAGCCTGGTTAAGCCCAAGCATCGGCTGCAAGTGCGGTCATGCATAGATAGGGCTAATAAAGTCTAAAAATCGGAGATATATTGGATCGTCGATTGCTAATTCGGAAATCTGAACTACAAATCTCAAGCACTTCTAATTCCTGACGTAGGGCCCTTCCTTGGGGCCCTGTTCTGATGCCGCTCAGAATCCGAAGAGTGTCAGCTTTTTTTCCATCTTCTTTGGGGCAGGAATAGTTTGCTCGATTTAAGTCGTTATTTTTTCGCAAAATGCTGCCTTCTCGGCCTGGATTATGCGTTTAAAACACAACCTGTTTTAGGGTGCTATGAGTCCAGGGAGATTTCACGTGAAGGATTATGCGGCGTTTCTATTTATTCTACTGCTACCATTTGTAGCGGCCTCTTGTGGGGGATCATCTAGTGGAGATGATCAAGGCATTGATCAGGAGGACAATCGGGCATCTCCTGGTCCCGAACCGGGCATTCAGATCTACACCTTTGCAGATGATTCAAACTTAACTCCTAATTTAGCGTTTGGCACCGACGATGAGATGGTTATCACACTTGGTCCGAAGGTCGATGGTGACGAAATGCCCATCAGTACCATGATTATTCAAAAAGACGATGTTGGGTCTTTGCTGGCCCAGTTTTCAGCGAGCGGAATGCTCACCGCATTAATAACTAGGGATAGAACAATAAAAATTAATAAATACAGTTATGCTGAGGGGAAGTGGTTTATGCACTTCTCCGAAATTCAGAGCACATCCATTACAAGCCATTCGGTGGAGTTACCGCAGTCATTCGCCGACTACGTCTCAAATCTTGATTCATGGATGAGGAGTCGGAGTCAACTAACTAGCCAAACCTCAGGACTGAACAAGCAAAGCCAATCAGGTAGTCTGAAAGAGGCCATTGCTGTCTATCTTGAGTTGCAGGCTAAAAAAATTGAAGCGGTTGCCTGTGCGCTCTCTACTAGGTCAGGGAGGCCTTCAGTAATTCTTTGGGCTTGCCAATCCGCTATACGAACTACTATCGATCTTGCTAAGGATGGTCGGCTTGATGAGCCTGATGCAATTGATTACGCCGAGTGTCTTTTAGACGTGACTCCGAACGGTGTTCGGGTACTAGATGCCGTTTGCTTGGTTTCGACAGGATTAAAGTCAACTGCTCAACTAATTCGGGGAACCGAAGACATAATTGAAATACAAGAGTTGGCTGATAAGTCGATGGAGGAAGATCGATTTATAGGAGAAGATCCAGTACTTGAAGATTTCCCGACACCACTTCTCACAGCCCCTAGAATTGCCATTGTTTCTCCACAATGGCGTGAGTCATTTACGACCGAACAAGATGTTCAAATCAAGGTAGTTGCGTCAGAAAGCGTTGATGTGGTCGATTATGAAATACGATCTAAGGACAATGCAGCATTCTTGATATCGGGCAATATCGGCAAAGCGCCTTCTGGAAATTTCGAGATCGATATTGCCGCCGAAAATCTAGAGGCCGGTGTCTATTTTGTTACCGTTTCAGCAAGCAATAGTGGGTTTAGCAACCAAAGCTATAGCTCCTTCCAAATAACCAACAGTTCTTGGCGCGGACAGCTAAGAATAACTCAAGAGGCTCATGTATCTGGCGAGGACCCTGATCTTGGGAAATTCGCTTGCCAAGTGGCATTTTCAATAATAGGAAGGGCAGAAATAACACCAGTTGTATACGACTTGAGCATGCCCCAAATATCCGGGAGAACCCCAATAAGAGTTGACTCCACTTTTGGCGGGGCAGGAAACTCGCGATATTGCACGCAGGCCCAAGTTGATATAACGAATGAGAGCTTCACGTTTATCGCTATCAGACCATTTTACGATAGGGGCGATATGACATTCCCAAGGCTGGAAAATTCGTTCAACTTCAATATCGAAAATCTATCTGAAAGTGCTGTCAGCGGAACCATGGAGGCAACAGCGAGCTTTTACGACAACAACAAAGGGTGGCACACAGGGTCTTGCTCCGCAGAATTTGCGCTTACTAAGTTTGAGAGCCGAGCATTCAGTGCATGTGATACCAGCGATACCTTTAATATCTGTCAGCCAGGCAGTGATCGTTGCGAGTGGAGAGATCCATGAACTGAAGGGCATCGGATCTTAGCACGCCATTTACTTTAAGTGCGACTAGGAGAACTTAAGGTGAAAAAAGTGAGAGAATCGGTGCATTATCCAGTCGCCGATTTTTGTTCGGAAATTCTGGATAACACGCTGCTTTCTTATCTCATTTCTTCTGGCGCAGAACCTCGTTGGGTAGCTCTTCGTCACGAATCGCCCACTAAGGCTTGGTGGATATTTTAGCCCGAATCATCTTTCTAAACTCCAAACTCGAATTCGATCTGTTGCAACACTTACCTGCTGGTGGCTGTGTAATCTGAAGCTTTCCGCTTTCAAGGGAATTCTTGGGTCAAAGAGATGGCAGGGTTTACAAAAAGAATGGTTTCGTATCAATGAGCTTTGGCGGCTGGACTAGGCATCTAGGCTGGAATTCTGTCTGATGGTCACTTTCCCGGGTATTCTCCAGTGCCCATCGATTCTGTAGCTAGTCACCACGCTGGCATTCGTGTCTCAGAGTACAGAGCACATGGAGTAACTCGTCATCATTCTCATAAGGCGGAATAAACTCACTAACTTTTATCCACCAGGCACGGTGCTCATCCTCAATGCATCGGGGTTGATCGTCTACCAGTAAGTAACGCTTTGCCAGTGGAGCATACTCGACAGCTTGGCTCATCGGCTTTACTGTTTGAGCAGGGTGCAAAGCCTCTAGTTCGCCAAACCAGTCAGGAACTTTGCCTTCGTGTACCAGAAGGTGCTGGATATCTATTGTCCGCTTTGGCGACACGCTGGTAAACAGAACGAGTCTCGCAAGCTTGTGAATTTCGGTCAGGAAGTGAAAAAGGTGTGATCTTGGAATCTGACTAACCGCATTGCTTATTAGAGTTCCTTCCAGATCAAGACAAATCAGCGTTGAATTTTTATCGTCCATTGCATCTATCCGTATAGGCAATTGAGCGTGCTACCGAGGACCAAGTTTAGTGGAAAACTCAATTCTTAACCTACCCTATGCATCTCAAGTGTTCTGTTTTCGAAGTTTGTTTCCACAGGCCTCTGCCAAGTATGAGACTGAGGTTTGTAGAGCGCTCTGTAGTCATATCAGCCACTCTAGCAAGGCCCTTAGTATAATGTTTTAGGTAATCTGGACTCGAATTACAGCTGTTTTCTTATGACGATGAGGGGGGCTATCTGGATTAGGGTTATGTCTGATGGATAGCGTTGAATAACAAGGAGAAAGGTGAATGCAAATCCTAGTTTTGACAATCTGCTTCACCTTGAGCGCTTGCGCGGGAACAATGAGCGGCATGGTCCGTGGCTCTGGCGAGCCGATTTCGATTAGCTACACACAGGGTATGCAACACGACAATCTCAAAGTAACAATGCCCGACGGAGAGACTTTCAACGGCAAGGCCGTAATGATTGTACATTCGGCAAAATTCGTTACGGGCTTTGGTACTGCCACTACCGCTTCGTCAAAAGGACCTTATGCGACTGCCAGTGGGACGGGCTTTGGAGTAGTTGAAAGCTACACAGGAAGCGTGCAGGCAGTTCTGTTCGGCGACAAAGGCCATACTATGCGTTGCAAGTTGCAGTATGCTGACTCCTCTGGTTTCACTACAGCGAGTGGGGTTAGTTTATGCGAAACCTCTGACGGCCGAGTTATGGATGTACAGTGGTAGGTTTTTGCCGAAAAAAGCTTCAGCTCAAGACCGTTCTGCCGCAGCATCGGTTCACTAAATCGGAGTTCTTGGTAGGGGGAGGGTTAATCAATCCCTGTTTCAGGTTTGGCGTTAATAGAATGGCCTGCTTCGCAGAGGCTCAATTAGAAAAAGAGGGTCTTCTGTTGAGTTCTAGAGCCATTGCTTAGTGTCTTGAGTGTGAGACGACCAGAATAGAAGGTGCTTCATTTATAGCTTGGATAAATCAAATGTCAAGTTTTGATAGATTAGTTGCATAAATGGTGAATTTATGCTAAACTAATAACTTCAGTGATCGGTAATCTATTTTTCCTAGTTTTAGGTTTTGGGAGTTTTTTTAAAACATACTGAGCAAAAAGATAAAACCTCCCCAACCATCGAATTGCGCGGTAACGCGCACCATTATTTGAATACAATAAAGACGGCGGAAGCGATTTTTTTTGACTTAGGCATGTCTTAAATTGCCCATCTGTCTACGTTTCTTATATCCACTCTCACCATCCCGACCATTCATTTCTCATGCGAACTGGCTTAGTTCCATAACGGCCTGTAGCGGCACGTTCGTATGTCGGTGACGTCCACTTAAGCGGGTCGGCAAGAAAAGCTTGGAATGACCACTTTGGATGATGTTTGACGCGCGTATGGGCCTGGTCTGACGATGCGTTACCCACTTTGTGCTTTATATGCAGTCGAGACCTCATCGGCCCAGAGGTGGATACAGCGGTGAAATGGGTCCTTACGACCCACATCCCTATGGCGCTTGCGTAAACCGCTGAAGGTTGCCACCCATTCCACGTGAAGCCTGCCACCCGGACCGGAGCAAGGCTGCCACCCATCGGAGCGTAGCGACGCGGGGTTTCTCTTCTTACTCCGAAGTCTCAGTGCCCGTCAACTTTGCCTGCTGTTTTCGCATGGATTCGCCCCGCAGATTGATCTTGTAGGCGTTGTGTACGAGCCGGTCCAGGATGGCATCTGCCAGAGTGGCGTCACCGATGATGCCGTGCCATTCCTCAATGGGTAGTTGGCTGGTGGCAATGGTGGAGCGCCGGCCATGTCGGTCTTCCAGCACCTCCAGCAAGTCCCGCCGGTTCTCCGCGCTCAGCTTCATCAGCCCCCAGTCATCCAGGATCAGCACGTCGACCTTGGCCAGGCTGGTCAGGAGCTTTGAGTATTGGCCATCGCCCTTGGCGATGGTCAGCTCTCGTAGCAGCCGGGTCAGGCGGACGTACTGGGCGGTGTAACCCTCCCGGCAGGCCTTGTGTGCCAGAGCACAGGCCAACCAGGTTTTCCCGACGCCAGTCGGGCCGGTGATGAGCACGTTCAGGTGTTCCTTCACCCACTGGCAGCTGGCCAGACTCTGGACAAGCCCTTTATCCAGGCCCCGTGAGTTCCGGTAATCAATGTCTTCGAGGATGGCGGCGTGTCGCAGCTTGGCCCGGCGCAGGCGGCTGCTCATGCGTCGGTTGTCCCGTTCCGTCATTTCCCGGTCGACCAGCAGGCCAAGGCGCTCCTCGAAGCTCAGGTCGGTAATGTCGGGGGTGGCCGATTGATCCGCCAGGGCGGCGGCCATGCCGGTCAGTTTGAGGGCGTGGAGCTTATCCAGCGTGGGATGTTTCAGCATGTCAGGTTCCTTCAGTGGTAGTAGGCGGGGCCACGGATGTTGTCGTGTGTGTCGGGTAAGGCCAGTTCTTGTTGCTCTTCCAGGGGCTGCTCATCCAGGCGATGCTTGAGGATGGATTCGATGCTCTTGTATCGGCAGCTGCCCAGCATCAGGGCGCGTTGGCAGGCACGTTCTAATCGTGCCTCGCCGTAGCTCTGGCCCAGCCGGAGAATGCCCAGACAGGACCGATAGGCCTGTTGCGGATGCTTTCTTGCCCCCAGCGCGGTACGGATAAGCTTTTCAGTTGCCGGTCCAGTCTTGGCTGCCCAGGCGGTCAGTCGCTCTGGGGTCCACTCGCCGGCTTGGCGATGGGACTCCGGCATGTGAGCGGCGATGGTGCTATGCCGACCCTTCTGATCCGAACGCCGGTGGCTGGCGATCCGGTTGCCCCGGTGGAAGCATTCGATGGTGTTCTGGGTGATCCGGACCTCCACCTCTTTCTTGATCAGGGTGTAGGGCACCGAGTAGTAGTGCCCATCGATGGCCACGTGGTAGTCGATGTGTACCCGGGCTTTTTTCCACTCGGCGTAGACATACGGCTCGGCGGGTAGCGGTTGTAGAACCGGCTGGTCCAGCTGTTTGAAGTGATCAAGCCGGCACCCGGGCAACTTGCGGAAGGGGCGGCTATTGAGCTTCTCCAACAGCTCACGGATGGTGGCGTTGAGCTGCCCCAGGGAGAAGTGCTGACGATGGCGCAGGGCCGCCAGGATCCAGCGCTCAACGATCAATACGCCACCTTCCACCTTGGCCTTGTCACGGGGCTTGCGAACCCGTGTAGGGACAACGGCCACGCCATAATGGCCAGCCATATCCTGATAGGTCGATGAGATGGTCTCCTCCCCTCCTAATCGGCGTCGCAATGCGCCAGGATAGGGAAGGAGAATTTTCCTATCAGAAACGAGTGGGAGGAGACCATGAGTAAGGTTACAACGGTTGGCATTGATCTCGCAAAGAACAC
>NZ_JBSXNQ010000061.1:0-102161 GCF_056857715.1 Marinobacter sp. L-13 | reverse complement strand
TCACGGTTTACGCTCCACGCTTCCTCCCCACGGTCGGTCACCCTTCCGCAGTTGCGCTTCACTTCGTTCGCTGTGGCCAGCTCACGGGAGGACTTGCACCTCCAGGAGTGCGCCCGTGCCGGGCGCACCAAAAAACCCCGCACAGGGCGGGGTTTTCAACAGAGTCCGGCAGCTTCAGTTCAGGCCGGAAATGTAGCTGGAGACCGCTTCGATTTCGGCATCCGTCAGCTTGGCAGCCACGTCCATCATGATCGCAGCATTGGCGCCATTATTACGATCACCATCGCGATAGGCTTTCAATTGCTTGACCAGGTACTCTGCGTTCTGACCGCCCAGGGCCGGATAGCCTGCCGGTGCATTGCCGTTACCCTGCGGGTTGTGGCAGCCGGCACAGGCCGGAACGCCAGTTGCCATGTTGCCCCCACGGTACAATGCCGAACCCTGATCAACCAGATCGGGATCTGCCTGACTGACAACCATTTCCTGAGAATCAAAGTAGGCTGCAAGATCCTGCAGATCCTGATCCGACATGTTGTCCAGAATGCCAGTCATCTCCGGAATGTTTCTTTCTTTGCTCTTGATCGCCACCAACTGGCGATACAGGTACTTCTCACCAAGGCCAGACAACTTCGGGTATACGCCCATCACCGGCTTGGCACCGCCTTGACCGTGACAACCAGCACATACCGCTGCGTTCTGTTCGCCTGCTTGAGGATCTCCCGCCCCGTGCGCCATCGCTGTGAGGCCAACACCGAGAACTACTCCTGCGATCAGTTTTTTCATGCTCGCTCCGCTTCTCTCATCTTTTAAGGGTATTCTTCGCTACGCAGCCGGCAGGCACTGACCAGTCAGGCTCAAAACCGGGGCTGACAGCGGTCGCGCACAGCGCGCCGCCCGGAATTGGTGTAGCATTATACATTAATCCCTGATAACTGAAATCCAAAGGAAAGCCAACCGCTGTGGACCCTGATCTGACTCAAAAAAGCCTCTCATTTAACAGCGCCCGATTCCTCATCAGCGCCTCCCGTCTGGACGAGTGTCCGCCCGATTTCGGAGCGGAAGTTGCCTTCGCCGGCCGATCCAATGCCGGAAAGTCCAGCGCACTGAACGCGATCACCGCCAACGGCAAGCTGGCGCGAACCAGTAAAACTCCGGGGCGCACCCGACTGATCAACTTCTTCTCTCTGAACCGCGAGAACTGCCGAATGGTCGACCTGCCCGGATACGGCTATGCCAAAGTATCCCGGGACATGAAAGACGATTGGCAAAAGCACCTGGGCCACTATCTGAATGACCGGCGCTGTTTACGCGGCCTGGTTCTGGTGATGGACATTCGCCACCCACTGACCGATTTCGACCAAATGATGGTGGAATGGTGCGAACATAACAACCTGCCGCTGATGATTCTGGCCACCAAAGCCGACAAATTGAAATACGGCCAGGCCAAGACCGCCATGCTGGGCATTGCCAAAAACCTGAAATCGTATTCCTGCGTCGAACATCTGATCATGTTCTCTGCAACATCAAAACGGGGCGTGGACGAATGCCGGGAGGCCTTGATCAACTGGCTGGAAGCGGAGTAACAAGGAATTAAAGGGTGCCACCGCATTCTATCCGGTAACCGAGGTCAATCACCTGTTCGCCCATGTCCGCGCCGGACAGGCGAGCGATCAGGGCCTCAGCCGCCCTTTGGCCCACCTGCTCACGTGGCGTAATGACACTGGCCAGCGTCGGCACCATGACCTGGCCAACATTGTGGCCGTGAAAGCCTGCTATCGCCATCTGACCCGGCACTTCGATACCCTGCCGCTGGCACTCGAAAAAAGCGCCTATAGCCACGTCGTCGTTGGTGCAGAAGATCGCGTCAGTGTCCGGCGCTTCGATGAGTATGCGTTGCAGCAATGTGGCGCCGACACTGAATGATGAGCGCTGTTCACTGCGCAGGGTAACGGGAATCAGCCCCTGCTCCTCCATGGCGCGGGTGTAACCTTCCTGTCGTTGCAACGTGCGAGCATCCAGCCGAACCGCTAGGTACACAACATGGCGGCGACCACGGCGAATCATCTCCCGCACCATGTCATAGGCCGCACGCACATTGTCAAAACCCACCGCCTGCTCGAAGGGCGTCGTGTGGGTGTCCATGATTTCCACCGTGGGCACGCCCGCAGTCCCCAGCATTCGCAGGGTGCGGTCGGTGTGCTGGCTTTCCGACAGGATCACGCCATCGACGTTGTAGGACAGTAGCGAGGCCAGACTGCGCTCTTCCACCTCGCGGCTATAACCGTAGTGGGCCAGCATCAGATGATAGCCCGCAGGTTCGGTGACTGATTCGACCCCCTTGATGACATCGGCGAAGACCTGGTTGGTCAGCGATGGCAGTAGCACGCCGATTGCGTGGCTAGTGGATTTGGACAGGAGATCCGGCGCTCTGTTCGGAATGTAACCCAGCGCCTCGGCCTCGGCAAAAATCCGCTCACGCATGTGTTCAGACACATTATCGCCGCCCCGCAGGCAACGGCTGACGGTCATTTTCGTAGCGCCGACCCTATCGGCAATATCCTGCAGTGTTGGGCGCTTCTTTTTTACCATTCAGCTTTTCTGCCTCCGGTCTGGTGTACTCAGCACTGCAAGGCAGCGCTCAACAATCCGGTCGGGCGGTTCGCGGACGTCCACGACGATGACCCCTTCCCCGGGTTCCGGCTTCTCCAGCGTGCGGAACTGGCTTTCGAGCATGGAACGACCATTGAAGTAATGGTCTTCCCGACTAGAATGCCGAGACCAGATGGTTTCCATGTCGCCCTTCAGATAGACAAACTGCAGTGACGGATTTCCCGCCCTCAGCCGGTCGCGGTAAGCCCGCTTGAGGGCGGAACATGCCAGCACCAGTCCGCCGTGCTCACACTTGACCAGCCCTGCCAGATCATCCAGCCAACCGCTGCGATCGGCATCGGTCAGCGGCACACCGCTGGCCATTTTGGCCACGTTGGCCGGGCTGTGAAAGTCGTCGGCGTCGAAAAACGGTACCTGAAGACGTTTCGCCAGCCGGGCACCAATCAGGCTTTTGCCACACCCGGACACGCCCATGACGATAATTTTACGAACGCTCATATCACTGCCACCACAAGGCCAGTTGTGGGAATGCTATCAACAGGGCAAGCGCAACAATCTGCAGGGCAATAAACGGCAACAAGGACCGGAAAATCTCGCCGAGGGTGATATCCTTGGGAGTTACTGTTTTCAGATAGAACGCGGCCGGGCCAAAGGGCGGTGACAGGAAGGATACCTGCATATTCATGCAGAACACCACACCGAACCAGATCGGGCTGTAGCCCAGCTCCGTGACAATGGGCACGAAAATCGGCATGGTCAGCAGAGCCACCCCGACCCAGTCCAGGAACATGCCCAGAATCAGAAGAATAAACATCATGAACAGGATGGTGGTTAGTCCATCGCCGCCACTGACCGCAAAAACCATCTCGCGGACAAACTCGATACCGCCCATCAGGTTGTAGACGCCCACAAGAGCGGTGGCGCCGATGCCGATCCAGATGATCATGCCACACACCCGCAACGTACTGATTGTGGCTTTGCGTACCATGGCCAGAGACAGTTCGCCCCGGATCCAGGTACTGATGGCAATGCCCAGCACGCCCAGGGCCGATGCTTCGGTAACCGACGCCACGCCGCCATAGATGCTGCCCAAAACGACCACCACCGACAGAATCGGGAACAGCAGGGCCTTGAAGAAGTTTGGCGCTGGAGTGTCCGACTGGTCCTGGTCGGACGGGATAGGGGCCATCTCCGGCTTCAGCCAGACCCTAACCAGCACGTACCCCATATAGAGTAGCGCCAGGATCAGCGCAGGCAGGAACGCCCCCTTGAACAAATCACCAATGGAGACGTTTGCGGTCAGACCATAAATAATCAGGACAATACTCGGCGGCAACATGGTGCCCAGCGCACCACCGGCACAAGTGGTGCCAATGGCCAGCTTACGATCGTAGCCGAGGCGCAGCATCTGCGGCAGCGCCAGGATGCCGAGCAACACGGTTTCGCCACCGATCACCCCCGACATGGAAGCAAGGATCACCGCTACCACCAGAGTCTGGAGGGCGACACCACCGCGCAGTTTGCGGCCAAAACGAGCCATAGCATCAAAAAGGTCCCGGGCAATGCCGGAATGATCCAGTAGCGACGCCATCAATACGAACATCGGAACCGCCAGAAAAACGTAGTTACCGATAAAGCTGTACAGACGGCTGCTGACAATCGGCAGCGCGTCAGGGCCAAACCAGCCCAGGGCAAAGACCAGGGCCACTAGGCCAGTGGCAAAGGCCAGCTGCATGCCTGTCAGTAACAGTACAATCAGCATCAGCAGCATCAGCAGGCTGCCGTAGCCAATTCCGAGAGAAGCCAGCTCAAACATTACCTTTCTCCCCGGCCGTTGCCGGACCACGCAGATCACGAATCAGGTGCAAGACAAACTGAAGGGTCATAACAGCAATGGCCACCAGAATGATCACCTTGAGAAAGGCAGGAAACGGCGGATTCCAGGCTGACCCGGAGGTCTCCAGACGCCAGCCGCCCCATGGTGCCCAGACAGCGCCCCTGGCCATGAACCAGCTGGCATAGAGCAGCATCGAACAGAACGCCAGCCCGAACAGATGGTGAACCACCCGCAGCCAACGCTGGATGGCCGGGGACACGGCGTCGTAGATCAGCACAATCCGCACGTGGCGATCAGTGGCCAAGGCATAGAGCCCACCCAGCACGAACAGGGTGGCACCAGCGAAGGTCACCGTTTCATGCACCCAGAGCGTCGGCGATCCGAACACATATCGACGGACAATCTCGTAGAAAGACACCAGAACAATCAACGCGAAAACCAGGCTCAGCTTTTTTCCCAGCCAGACAATGGCGCGGTCAAGGCGGGTAAAGCCGATATCCTCGTCGGTTTCGGGCAGCAGATCACCTTGGCCCGGAGTGCTCTCCGGCCCGGAAGAAAGGTTTGCAGTAGACATAATCAACTCCGCGCACTGGGCAGGCCTTGCCCACCCAGTTGCTGGTTACGGGGCATCGACTTCAGAGCAGGCCCTGAGATTCCAGATAGCCGGTTACCGACTGATAGACTTTCTCGGCATTGGGGGATTGCTCAGCGTATTTCTTCCACTGCTCCCGGGCAATGGTGCGGAACTTCCGGCGCTCTTCCGCCGACCAGTTATGAACGGTGATATCAGGATTGTCACGGGCTTCTCTGACGGCCTTCTTGTCCGCCATGGCCAGCTGGGCGCTGATATCCTGGGCGAAGTCCCGGGCCGAGACGGTCATGATCGTCTGAATATCCTCGGGAAGCTTTTCCCAATCTTCCAGGTTCATGGCAATTTCGATCAGCGGCAGCGAGTGGAAGCCCGGGTACACCGGATGCTCGGCAATCTCGTGCAAACCGGCTTCGTGGTTGGTGGAGAACACCGTGTAGTCGGCAGCATCAATAACACCCTTACTCAGTGCGGTGTAGACCTCGGAACCCGGCAGGTTCACTGGCGCCGCCCCCGCGGCGGCAAACACCGACTGCACCAGACCTTCCGGTGCACGCATCTTGAGGCCTTTCAGGTCCTCCACACCGTCCAGCGGTTTCTTCGAAACAAACGACTCCAGGCCAGTGCCACCACCGCCAACAAACTTCACGCCATAGGGCGCGTAGAGCTCGTTCATCAGCTCATAGCCACCGCCATAATTGATGTAATCGATGAGCTGGTCCGGGCTGGACCAAGCGCCCACGGTATTGCCAATTAGCCCGAACGCGGGATCCTTGCCGGAAAAATAACCGGTCACCGACACATGGCCATCCAGGACGCCCATATTCATGGCACCGAGAGTTTCGGTATGGCTTACCACACTGCCCACGGGCAGCAGATCAATGGCAACACGGCCACCTGTCATCTCTTCGACGCGATCAGCCCATTGCTGCTGAATCTCGAAGTTCTTGACGCCAGAGGGATCGGAGGACTGGAACTTGAACGTGTAGTCCGCCGCGAAGGCGTTAAAGGCAAGTGCAGCTGACAGTAGGCCAGTCGCGAGTCGGGTCGGGAACATAATAGCGTCTCCTGATTGTTTTTGTGCCGGCATATGTTACCGGTAACATCAGAAGCCTATCGAATTCGGAAACCACTTACAAGGGTGTTTTCGAGCAGGAAACAGCGAGGATTAAAAAACCGGTCTGCCAGAAAGCAGACCGGTGAAACGTCAGGGTTTGCGACGCGCTAAAACCTGAGATCGCACTCAGGAGACGCAAGGAATGTCCGAATTCCCAACGTCACTCCATATGACTGTAGTGTTCGACAAAAGTTCCGGAATAGATCGTTTTTTGACCACATTTTCGGGTTTCACTTATAAACCCCGGTGCCGGTGTCGCCCAGTTCATGAAGCGACGGCCGGTACTTTTCTCTCAGCGCCATAACACGCTCGCGATACGCCGGGGTGAGATAGGGAATTTCCAGAGTGAGCACCTGGTAAATGCCCTGCTTCAGCTCCGTTAGCGTCAGGCAGGCGGATGCCTCGGCCGCATGTGCTGTCTTCAGGAAAGCCATCCAGTTGGTTATAACCAGCCACACGTTCAGCGACATGGCCGATCGGAGATCCTCTTCCTGGGGTTCAATAATGCCTGCTTCCGCCAGCTTCTCGAAGATACGACTGATGGACGCCAGACAGCGGTTGGTGAAATCCCGATAGTCCTGACGCAGCCTCTGATCACTATCGAGAAGGTATTCCAGATCCCGGTGGAAGAACCGATAACTCCAGAGACCGTCGAAGACCGACTCCAGGTAGAAGGTCATGTCGTCCAGGGTCATCGCCCGGTCTTCCGGAATATCCAGGTAGAAATCCACCAGTTTTTCGTATTCCAGAAAGATCTCGTAAATGATGTCCGACTTGTTGCGGAAGTGGTAATACAGGTTGCCCGGCGAGATGGCCAGGTGCGCCGCAATATGGTTGGTCGTGACGTTGCGCTCGCCACGTTCGTTAAAAAGCTCCAGGCTGGAGAGCAGAATTTTGTCTCTTGTCTTCATAGACCCGTCGGCGTTTGTTGTTGTGTCGCTCACAGATGGCCCGATTCGCCATCCGCCTCCGCTTGACTCACTAGAGTATATACTCTAATAATACCCCCAGACGCAAATTGAGTATTTTTTCGCCAGCCTTTCAATATCTGGAATAACAGGTCGCCGACGGACTCTGATCGGCACCAATGAGGAGAAAGCATCATGGGAGCCACTGTCGTCCAGCTCACCGAGAGCAAGAAACAGATCCAGCACACCCACCGCGTGTTTGAGGATCAGAAAAAGGCGTTCCGCAACAATCCGATGCCCTCCCTTGCCGAGCGGCAGGAGAACCTGAAACGCCTCAAGCGGGTTCTGCTCAACAACCAGGACAGGCTTCTGGATGCCATCGACCGGGATTTCAGCTGCCGCTCGAAGGACGAATCCCTGATTGCCGAGGTCATGCCGTCGATCCAGGGCATCAACTACACCCTGAAGAGCCTCAGCGGCTGGATGAAGCCGTCCAGGCGCCACGTCTCCGTGCTATTCCAGCCCGCCAGCAACAAGGTCCACTACCAGCCCAAGGGTGTGGTTGGCGTGATCGTGCCCTGGAACTACCCTCTGTACCTGGCGGTGGGCCCACTGGTCGCATCTCTGGCAGCGGGCAACCGCACCATGATCAAGATGTCGGAGTACACGCCACACACCTCGGCCCTGTTCAAGGAGCTGATTGAAGCCAGCTTCCCGGAGGACCTGGTCTCGGTTATTAATGGCGAGGCCGACGTGGCTGCAGACTTCTCGTCACGTCCGTTTGATCATCTGCTGTTCACAGGTTCTACGTCGGTGGGCAAGCTGGTCATGAAGGCCGCAGCGGAAAATCTGACACCGGTCACCCTGGAGCTGGGAGGCAAATCCCCGGCCGTGGTCTCCCCGGATGTGCCCATGGAAGACGCGGCCCAGAGAATCGCCTTTGGCAAGGCTTTCAATGCCGGCCAGACCTGCGTGGCGCCCGATTACGTCCTTTGCCCCGCTGACCGGGTGCAGTCGTTTGTCGACGAGTTCCGTGCCCGTTTTTCCGAGATGTATCCCAGCCTGCGGGACAATGACGACTTCACTGCCATCATCAATGAGCGGCAGTACGATCGACTGCAAGGCTACCTTGAGGACGCCCGGGAGAAAGGCGCCGAATTGGTGGAGATCAACCCTGCCCGGGAGAATCTGAAGGACGGCACCCGAAAACTGCCCCTGACGCTGGTGCTGAACACCACTCCGGATATGAAGGTGATGCAGGATGAGATCTTCGGTCCGATTCTGCCGATCGTCAGTTACGGCAGCCTGGATGAAGCCATTCACTACATCAATGATCGTCCGCGGCCTCTGGCGCTGTATTTCTTCGGGTACGACAAGACCCAGCAGCAGCATGTGGTGGATAACACCCACTCTGGAGGCATGTGCATCAACGATTCCCTGATGCACGTAGCCCAGGATGATCTGCCTTTCGGTGGCATCGGTGATTCCGGCATGGGGCACTATCACGGCCGTGAGGGGTTCCTGACCTTCTCCCATCACCGGGCCATTTTCACCAAGCAGAAATTCAACAGCGGCAAGTTTGTCTATGCGCCCCATGGGACAACTGCGCACAAATTGGTTTACAAGTTCTTTATCCGCTGAGAACTCGGAGTCTGTCGCGGGCTGGTAGCCCCTTCCAAAACACGCCGTGAATACGTCCGTGTAGGCTTGAGCAAAACATCCCTGTTTTGCACAGTTTTGGAAGGGGCTACCAGCCCGCGACGATTCAGCATTTTCCCCGCTATCCAAAAACAATAACGAGAACACACCCATGCAGAAACAGATCCCTGATCCGTCAGGACACCCTCAATTTGCCGATCTCAACCGCCGAAGCTTTCTAAAAACCGGACTTGGCGGTGCCGTGTTTCTGGGCACCGTCAGCGTCACCGCCGGGCTTAGCGGATGCGCCACTCAGCCGGCGGGCCGGCTGAGTGGCGTTGGCACCCGGATGGACGCCAGCTACCAGTTCCGGTTTTTAAACGAGGATGACATTGCGCTGTTCGAGGCCTTGTTGCCCGCCATGATTGGGCCGGGTTTGCCAGAGCAGCCACAGGCCAGAAACCTGGCAATTGCCGGGACGATCGAGCGGATTGATGCCGGCATCCACAAGTTCGGACCAGCTAACCAGAAGGAACTGCGGCAACTGTTTGACCTGCTGAACTTCGGGCTCACCCGGGTGACCGTTGCCCGGGTCTGGTCCAGCTGGCCGAATGTGACAACGGCGGAAGCCGACGCGTTTCTGGAGCGCTGGCGCACCAGCCGTATCGGGCTGTTCAACAACGGCTACATTGCGCTGACCAAGATCAGCAACGTGGCGTTTTATGGCTATCGGGATTTCTGGCACCTGTCCGGCTATCCCGGACCACCGCAATACGCGGTCGACGCATTGCCACAATTCCAAAACGCCTGATTGCCAGCTGATCTGACGGAGCACAAACATGTCATTGACCGATCGTATTGCCCAGGGCCTGGAATCAGGCTGGAACGTCACCGATAGCGCCCTCCTGACGCAAAACCTGACCGCAGAAGCGGACGTTGTTGTTATCGGAACCGGCGCCGGTGGCGGCACCACCGCCGAGATTCTGGCCCGCAGCGGGTTGTCCGTGATACTCGTGGAGGAGGGCCGGCTTTACTATCAGAAAGACTTCAAGATGGACGAGCAGACCTCCTATGCCAACCTTTACCAGGAAGGCATGAGCCGGGTAACCCGGGACGGGGCAATCGCCATTTTGCAAGGCCGCTGCGTGGGCGGTTCCACCACGGTAAACTGGACTTCCAGTTTCCGGACACCGGCGCCCACGCTCAATTACTGGGCCGAGCAGTTTGGCCTGGACGAACTTCGGCCGGACGCCATGGCGCCCTGGTTCGATGGCCGGGAAGAACGCCACTCCATGGCCCCGTGGCAGGTCGACCCGAACGTCAACAACGACATCTTGCGCCAGGGCTGCGAAAAACTGGGTTACAGCTGGCAGATCATTCCCCGCAATGTGAAAGGCTGCTGGAACCTGGGCTATTGCGGCGTCGGCTGCCCGACCAACGCCAAACAGGGCGCCCTGATGACCACCATTCCGGGGGCGCTCGATAACAACGCCCGGCTGTTCCACAGCCTGCGCGCCGACCGCCTGGTAATGAACGAGGACAAGATCGACCACCTGGAAGCCTCTGCCTTTGCGGATGATGGTGTCACCCCGACCGGGATCAAGGTCACGCTCAAAGCCCGACACTTCGTGGTCGCCGCCAGCGCCATCGGCAGCCCCGGCCTGCTGCTCCGCTCCGACATCCCGGACCCGCACCAGCGGATCGGCAAGCGTTCGTTCATCCATCCGGTCAACGCCACCGTCGCCCAGATGCCTCAGCGCGTCGATCCGTTCTATGGCGCGCCCCAGTCCATCTACTCGGACGAATTCAACTTCCGAAACGGCGTCGACGGCCCGGTTGGTTACAAACTCGAGGTGCCACCGCTGCACCCGGGCATGTCCAGCGGCGTCATACCCGGCCACGGCGAAACCCAGATCAACAACATGGCCGGCCTGCCCCACATGCAGTCCGTCATCGCCCTGCTCCGGGACGGCTTCCACCCCGAAAGCCCCGGCGGCACAGTCTCCCTCCGCGACGACGGCAGTCCGGTACTGGACTACCCCGTCAGCGACTACCTCTGGAAGGGCATCCGCGAAGCCTTCCACACCATGGCCGAAATCCAGTTCGCCGCCGGTGCCGAAAAAGTCCGCCTGATGCACCTGGATTCCGACTGGTACACCAACTGGACCGACGCCAAAGCCGCCATCGACCAGCTCCCCATGGCACCCCACCGCGTCCGCCTGTTCACCGCCCACCAGATGGGCGGCTGCGCCATGGGAAGCAATCCGCAAAACTCGGTCGTCAACGGCTTTGGTGAACACCACCAGGTCAGCAACCTCAGCATCCACGATGCCTCGATCTTCCCCACCAGCATCGGGGCAAATCCGCAGCTGTCGGTTTACGCCCTGGCGGCACGGAACAGTACAAGGTTGGCTCAAAGACTCTCGCGAGCAGCCAGCTAGCATTGCGCGCAGATAACAGCCCCAGTTTCCTTCGGGGAGGCTCGCACGGGGATGAAAGGGCTGGCTGGAAGGGCTTGTCCGGGAATGTGAGAAGCCATGGATGGCTTCGCTCAAGCGCACATGGGTGAGACAAGCGATTATGAAGCGAAGCTTCATGCGCAGGCGAACGACAGCAATCTGTGATTGCTGGCCGGACCCCGAAGGGGTGCTTGTAGCGTTTCCCGGACAAGCCCTTCCAGTCGGCCCCACCACATAGCCGACATGCACGACCTGAAGCCCCGGACGCCTACAGAGTCTCCGAAAATGCTGCTATCCTTGGGCCTCGCAAAGAAAGGAGCTGCGCATGTCCAAAGTCATCTACCCGGGCACCTTCGATCCCATCACCAACGGCCACACCGACCTGATCGAACGGGCCGGCCGAATGTTTGATGAAATCGTCGTCGCCATCGCCTACAACCCCAAGAAACAGCCACTTCTCGATCTAGAAGAACGCTGCGAACTGGTCCGCCAGGCGACCGCGCATCTCCCCAATGTCAGCGTCACCGGATTCAGCAACCTGCTCGCCGATTTCGTCCGTGAACAGGGTGCCACCGTGATCCTCCGTGGACTCCGGGCGGTATCGGATTTCGAATACGAATTCCAGCTGGCCGACATGAACCGCCGTCTGGCTCCGGAAGTGGAAAGCGTTTTCCTGACACCGGCCAATCACCTGTCCTACATCTCCTCCACCCTGATCCGGGAAATCGCATCCCTGGGTGGCGATGTCTCGGAGTTTGTTGATCCGGCGGTAGAGGCTGCCCTGAAAAAGAAGTTCAGCTGAAGCTGAACTAACAAAAAAGCCCCGACCAGCGGGGCTTTTTTATGGCAATGAAGCAGCGGCGTCAAAGCAACGGCGGCAAAGGAATTTCCACACCGTTCACGTCCAGCACAAGATCTTTCATACTGGCATCAAGCACCAGACTGTCACCCTGCTCTACCAGCAGCCCCTGCTTTATCAGCGGTGCCAGCTGTAACCGGAATTCCGGGTATTCCTCCGCGAGCGCGACGGGCAGACTGAGATCCATTTTGCCGGTCAACTGCTGCATCACCATCAGCATTTCTGCTTTCTGATCCGCCGTCAGCTCCGGATGGGCGATCCGGGCGCTGCCTTCTATCACACCCTCCGGGGTGGTCACCGTCAGCTCTGGAAAACCAACCGAGAACCCGGCTGCTGCCAAATCCCGAACGGCGGCATTCACCTGCTGCATGGCGGCCATCTGCTGCTCAAACTGCTGGGGACCGCCAGAGGCCTGAGTGATAGCCAGCGCCTGCATGGATGAAAGGCTCTCGGTCAGGTTGCTCCAGGCCGCCACATCCAGCCCGGACAATGCGAACACCAGTCTCTGGGGACCATAACGCTCATCGGCCGTTGAAACGCCAGCGACCTCGAACGTCATTCGTGAATCCAGGCGCTCACCATCGTTGACCGGCTCGCTGCTGCTAAGAACCGAAATCCCCTGAAGCATGAAGGGGGCTTCCGCCGCCGGGGTCACAGCAACCGATTCCACCGCAATCTCGCCGGAGCCGGTCCAGACCTCACCGGTCAGATGACTCATGGTTTGCTCGAGGCGGAAGTCGCTGACCTGGATATCCAGGTCCGGACCGGACAGGGTTACTCCCGGCCAGACCATCAAGGCATCGGCCTGAGAACCGGCCTCACTGACCTCAATTCTTGCCAAGCCGCCACTTGAGGCCAGGGTCTCCCCGGTATCCGGGTCCGTCAGGGTCATCTGGGGCGCTTCGAGTTCGAGAACAGCGGTACCCCAGAGACGGGTTTCCAGGGTCAGCTTCGGCTCCTCACCGGAGAACCAGTCGCTATCGCCGGCGGCCCAGCCATCCTCGGGCTGGAAATCCATCAGGCTGCCGGTCACGCCATGGGTCACATTGGCCCGGTAGGCAAGCTTCAGGGATTCACCGGTTTCCGGATTGATCAGGTTCAC
The DNA here is from genome assembly GCF_056857715.1 of Marinobacter sp. L-13. Lineage (NCBI taxonomy): Bacteria > Pseudomonadati > Pseudomonadota > Gammaproteobacteria > Pseudomonadales > Marinobacteraceae > Marinobacter > Marinobacter sp. L-13. The sequence goes on along the minus strand of NZ_JBSXNQ010000061.1, from coordinate 89,042 downwards.
CGAACCTCTGAAACGGGCCCCGAGAATACCTCTCTCATAGTTATCCGTTTCCATGCGAAGGAAGGGTTGTGCATCGTTCACCTCCGCTGTTGCCTGGTGCCACTGCTGCTCAGTTACGTATCCCACGACCCAGGGCAGGCCGCCCGCTACAGCCAGCACACCAGCGCCGGCAATCATCCATTTGGTGTTCAAACAACTTTCTCCAGTTCGGGAATCAGGTTTTTCCGGTCAGCCGTTCAAGCAACACCAATTGTGAGGCAAGGCGCTCTTCACCTTCTGCGGGCTGGTTCTGAATATAACTGCCGTCCGGTTGCAGTACCCAGGACTGGCAATTGTCGGCCAGGTAGGTATCCAGATCTTCTCTGACCCGGGCGGCAAGATCAGGATCGTCCAGGGGGAAAGCGGTTTCCACCCGGCTGAGCAGGTTCCGTTCCATACCATCGGCACTCGAACAGTACACATCCGGGCGGCCATTGTTGCCAAAGTAGTAGACACGGGTGTGCTCCAGGAAGCGGCCAATGATCGACCTCACCCGAATATTCTCCGAGAGGCCCGGCACTTCCGGACGCAGACAACAGATGCCGCGGATGATCAGATCGATTTTCACACCGGCCTGTGAAGCCCGGTAAAGCGCCTTGATCAGCTGGATTTCCGTCAATGCATTGAACTTGAAGATGATCCGGCCCTTGTCCCCAAAGCCCGCTTCCCGATCAATCAGGCTCAGTAGCCGGGGATGGAGGGTGAAGGGCGAATGAAACAGCTTCTTGATCTTCAGGGCCTTACCCATGCCGGTAAGCTGCTGGAACAGCTTGTTGACGTCGTCGCTGATGGACTCATCGCAGGTCATGAAGCTGTAGTCGGTATACAGACGGGCGTTACCGGCATGGTAGTTACCGGTGCCCAGGTGCACATAGCGGCGCAGCCGTCCCTCCTCACGCCTCACAATCAGAATCATCTTGGCGTGGGTTTTGTAACCAACCACGCCGTATACCACGATCACGCCCGCTTCCTGCAGCCGACTGGCCAGCTCGAGGTTCTCGGCCTCACTGAATCGCGCCCGTAACTCGATAACCGCGGTAACCTCCTTGCCGCGGCGGGCCGCATCCGCCAGCGCCTCGACAATCTCCGAGTCTGCCCCCGTCCGATATAGGGTCTGGCGAATCGCCAGAACCTGAGGATCCTTGGCGGCCTGGCGCAACAGATCAACGACCGGGCTGAAATTTTCGTAAGGGTGCAACAATAGAATCGGGCGCTTGCGAATGGCATCGAACATCGATTCCTTGCTGCGTATCAGCTTGGGAATCGACGGCGAAAAACCGGAATAGGTGAGGTCCGGACGGTCCACCAGCCCTCCGACCGCCATCAATCGGGTCAGGTTCACCGGGCCATGGACCTGGTAAAGATCGCGCTCGGTCAGACCGAATTCCTTCAGCAGGAACTGAACCAGCTCTTCCGGGCAGTTGTCGGCAACCTCAAGGCGCACGCCGTCGCCAAACCGGCGACTGAGCAGCTCACCACGCAGGGCCGAGGCCAGGTCTTCCAGATCGTCTTCAAGCTCAAGGTCGGCGTTACGGGTCAGCCGGAACTGATAGCAGCCTTTCACCTCCATGCCGGGGAAGAGCTCGTCGGCGTGGGCGTGGATCATGGACGACAGGAACACCAGGTTTTCGCCACCATTGCAGACATCATCAGGCAGACGGACCAGGCGGGGCAGCGAACGCGGAGCCGGCACAATCGCCATGCCGGTTTCCCGCCCGAAGGCGTCCTTGCCGTCCAGCTCAACAATGAAGTTCAGGCTTTTGTTGACCAGACGCGGGAACGGGTGCGAAGGATCCAACCCGATGGGGCTGACCACCGGCAGGATCTCCTCCTCGAAATAAGTGCGCACCCACTCCGCCTGCTCCGGCGTCCACTCCCGGCGCCGGACAAAGTGAATGTTCTGCTCTTCCATCTCGGGAATCAGCACATTGTTCAGTATGTCGTACTGCTCGCGAATGTACTCGTGAGCAACACGGCTGATCTCCGCCAGGGCCTGGTCCGGCATCATGCCATCGGCACCAACGGTCTCACGGCCGTATTTCATCTGCTGCCTTAGACCGGCCACACGGATCTCGAAGAACTCGTCCATGTTGCTGCTGAAAATGCAGCAGAAAATCAGACGATTGATCAACGGGTGCGTCGTATCCAGGGCCTGCTTGAGCACGCGGTAATTAAACTGGAGCTGGCTCAGTTCCCGGTTGAAGTAATTTTCATTGGCATCCAGGTTGATCTCCTCACCAACCGGGGGCACATCCACCGGCGCAGGCACACTCCGGTCATCCCCTGCCGTCTGATTCTTCGCCGTTTCCGTTGTCATGATTCCTCGATTCCAGTGTGTTCGCCACTGCTGGCGAATGATTTTGGCCTTATCCGCGCTGACGGTCCCGCATCAGTCGGGCCGCGCGCACGGCAAAGTAGGTCAGGATTCCGTCGGCCCCGGCTCTGCGCATGGCCATCAGGCTTTCCATCATCACCGCATCCCCGTCGAGCCAGCCGTTCTGGGCTGCGGCCATATGCATGGCGTATTCGCCACTGACCTGGTAAACAAATGTTGGTACCCGCAATTCCGTCTTCACCCGGTGCACGATATCGAGATACGGCATACCGGGCTTGATCATCACCATGTCTGCGCCTTCGGCCAGGTCCATCGAGACCTCATGCAATGCCTCGTCACCGTTGGCCGGATCCATCTGGTAGGTCGCCTTGTTACCCTTGCCGAGATTGGCGGCCGAGCCTACCGCATCACGGAAAGGCCCGTAATAGCTTGATGCGTACTTGGCAGAATAGGCCAGGATCCGTGTGTTCACATGGCCGCCGTTTTCCAGCGCTTCGCGAATGGCACCAATACGGCCATCCATCATGTCAGACGGTGCGACCACATCGGCGCCCGCATCGGCATGGGAGAGCGCCTGGTTGACCAGTGCCTCGACCGTCACGTCATTGAGGACATAACCGTCGTTATCGATGATGCCGTCCTGGCCATGGGTGGTGAAAGGGTCCAGCGCCACGTCTGTAATCACTCCGAGTTCCGGGTGGGCCGACTTGAGGGCGCGAACCGCTCTCTGCGCCAGACCATCGGAATCCCAGGCTCCGGAGCCGGAGAGATTTTTCTTCTCGGCCGGAACTACCGGAAACAGGGCAATTGCCGGGATACCCAATTCGACCAGCTCCGCAGCCTGTTCAACCAGCAGATCAATGCTCAGGCGCTCCACTCCCGGCATTGAGGGCACCTGTTCCCGCTGGCCCTCACCCTCCAGCACGAATACCGGATAGATCAGGTTGTCCGGCGTGAGCTGGTTTTCCCGAACCAGGCGACGCGAGAAATCGCTGGCCCGGTTACGGCGTAAGCGGGTGGCAGGAAAAGTACGGGGAGTCGGAATCGGCACTGACAACCTCCTGGATGGCTGAACAAAAAGTCTGATGGACCGTCTCGGCATCCGCCGGGCGCCCTTTGCGCCATCATACACGGCCGGCGCCGCTGGTTGCAGACTCCCCTGGCAGGATAGGGCGATTAAATGACAGGTTAATTACCGTATCGAATCCAGCGCCTCGGCTCGAACCTGTTCGGTTTCATTGAAGTGGCTGGCCCTCAGACGCTCCAGCGCCTGTTGACGTTCCGGCTCGGCAAGCCCGGGGGACAATAGCCGGTCCCGCTCCTGTGAATAGACTTGCCAGCGGCGGTCCCAGTTCTTTTGTTCCTCCTCAAGGCGGGCCAGCCTGTCCGCCGCGGCTTCCCCAAAGGCCTCCTGACGCCAGGCCTCGAGCGCCCGGGGATCATCCGCCAACTCCCGGCGCACCTGTTCATAGTCTGCAAACCGTCGGGTCTCCTCCCTGGCCTTGCGGAGCGGCTCCGGCAAGGCAGACTCGGCCTGGCGAAGAGCCTCTGCTTTCTGCTCATCGGTCAGGCTGTCATCGCTTGCGATCCTGAGCTTTTCGATCTGGAAGCGGTCGACTGCCTCATCGTCAGCAAAGAAAGCGGCGGCGGTATCGGCATCAAGCCAGGTCCGCCGCAGTGCCTGGATCTCTGCCATCCTTCGCTGCATCTCACCCGCGCCAAGCCCGGACACCTCACCATAGCTTTGTTCCAGCTCAGAAACCGCAAGTTTGTATTCCAGGTAGTTTCCAAGGGTTACCAGGGCCTGGGATCTCGCTGGCTCTTCCAGGCCCGACAGCGCCGCTTCAATGCGCGCCACCAACGCTTGCAGCGATTCCTCTCCCAGGGCTGACAGGAAATACTCGAACAGCTGTCGCAGATGCGGGGTCGGGACAAGATTGCCGAACCTGTCCGTTCGGGCCCAACCATCCGGGACCGAGGTGCCGGCCAGCGAGGCTGGCAACTGCTCGGGAACACGGACCGTGGAAGCGTTGTTTACCAGGTCGGAGGGCGCAGAAGCGGCCGCCCCCTTGTTCAGTGATTTCAGAGACTCATCAACAGGCGCCGATACGACCGGCTCACCCTCGGCAGCCGGATCTGTCGTCATCAGCCAGAAGCTGGCAACAGCTGCTATGATCAGTAGCAAAACAAGGAAAAGATGGATTCGGCGCTTCATTACCACACAGGAGTCCGGATTACGGGTGACTGGCGATTTGCCCGGGCTAACGGCGCAAAATGATAATGAACGAGGATAAACGACGCTGACAGGTCATACCGAGACAGGGATCAAAAACGGAGCCGGGGCGAAGCGCCCCGGACTGCCGTCTGAACGTTCAGAGGGAGCGGTTGTTAAAACCCACTTCCACCTTGCGAGGCGTATCAGAACGGAAGGAGGTATCTACTTCCTGGATCCTTCCGCCCTGGCTCAGGAACGCTTCGATGTCTGCCTGCAACTGTGCGCGAACGCGGGCACGGCCGGCGATGGAATGGTTGTCGTCACTGTCGCTGGTCCAGCTTCCGGACTGCTCCAGATTGCTTTCGTCGAATTCACTCATGATCTTTTCTCCATCAACGAAAACAGATGGTCGAGTGCTGCGACCCCGCAGGGAACCTCACTCCGTATCGACGAACGACCGCCTGCGGCTTCGTCTTGGCGTCTTTATAATCTGCTTTTCGTGACCACGCTATTTATTGGCAACGACTTTTTTGTAAATTTTTGTAAACTACAACAAACAATTGAATTACATGAGAAAATTTTATATTCGTCTGTAGATCAAAAAATTGACAGAAAGAATGAATAGTGATTCACTACTTATAGGGAGCCCGAATGGCCTATCGAGAAACGGAAAAAATGCGCCAGCGCAAGGCGGAGGCGCGCAAACGGATTGTGGACTGCACTTATCAGTGCGTGGCCGAAGGCGGTTTTCGAAGCGCGCGGGTTACCCGGATCGCCGGGCTGGCCGGCGTTGCCATAGGAACTATCTACCGGCACTTCGAGTCCAGAGAGGACCTGTTCGCCGAGATTTTCCGGCTGGCAACCCAGCGGGAGGTCGACAAGGTCGCCGAAGCTCTGGCCTCCGATGGCAACGCCGCCGAGCGGCTTGAGCGGGCACTCAGACAATTTGCCGAGCGGGCACTGAAAGGCCCGCAAATGGCCTGGTCACTGATCGCCGAGCCGGTGGACCCGAAAGTGGAAGAAGAACGACTGGCATACCGCAAGGCGTACGCCAACCTGTTCGAAAAAGCGATCCGCGAAGGCATTGAAGAAGGATGCATCCCGGATCAGGACGCTCGCCAAAGCAGCACCTGCCTGGTGGGCGCCATAGCGGAAAGCCTGGTTGGCCCCCTGTCACCGACACAGACCAGCCAGGCCACCAGCACAACAGAAGACAACAATGACCCGCTGGTCAATTCCATCATCTGCTTTTGTATGCAGGGGTTGACCGGCACCAGGAGGTAGCTATGAACGCGCGGCAGCCCGGGCCAGAGACGCCATCAAACGACCAGGAAGATCGCTACCTGGCCAGCACCCACGAGGTCTTCAACCAGCCACCGGCCCTGGAGAACTATAACCTGTTCGAACAGGACATTGCCCTGCAGGAAGCTGCCCTCCGGGAGGGCGCCGGTAAAGCTGCCGAGGACCTCAAGGCATTCGGAGCCCTGGCCGGGGCCGCGCAGACCATTGACCTGGGGTTTCGCGCCAACGCCAACAAACCGGTCTTCAACACCCATGACCGTTTCGGCCACCGCATCGACGAAGTGGACTTCCATCCGGCCTATCATGAGCTGATGCGGATTGCCTTCGACAATGGTCTCCACAGCAGCCCCTGGAGCCATCCAGGCCAGGGCGCGCATGTTGCCCGCGCAGCCAAGTACTACATGCACTCCCAGGTGGAGGCCGCCCACTGCTGCCCTGTAACCATGACCTTTGCCGCCATCCCGTCAATTCGCAAGCAGCCGGAACTGGCGGCCGACTGGGAAGCCAGGATCCTGGCCGACAGCTACGATCCCCGCAACCTGCCGGACAGCCAGAAAAGTTCCGTGACCATTGGCATGGCCATGACCGAGAAACAGGGTGGCAGCGACGTTCGCGCCAACAGCACCAGGGCCTACCCGATCGGCGCGGGAGGCCCGGGCCAGGCCTATGAGCTGGTGGGTCACAAATGGTTTGTCTCTGCTCCCATGTGCGACGCTTTCCTGGTACTGGCTCAGACACAGTCAGGACTGTCGTGCTTCCTGATGCCCCGCTGGCGCCCGGACGGCACCAAGAACCCCTGGCAGGTCCAGCGCCTCAAGAACAAAATGGGCAACGTTGCCAACGCCTCCAGCGAAGCCGAACTGCGCGGCGCCCTTGCATGGATGGTTGGCGAGGAAGGCCGCGGCGTGCCCACCATCATTGAAATGGTGGCCATGACCCGCTTCGACTGCATGATCGGCAGCTCCGCCGGCATGCGTCAGGCCATCGCCCAGGCCAGTCACCACTGCCGTCACCGCAGCGCCTTCGGTGCCCGCCTGATCGATCAGCCTCTGATGCAGAATGTTCTGGCCGACCTGGCCCTGGAAAGCGAAGCGGCACTGGCCTATACCATGCGCATCGCCCGCGCCCTGGACAACCAGGACAAAGAACACGAACGACTGCTGGCCCGCCTCGCGACACCGGTCGGCAAATACTGGATCTGCAAACGCACCCCGAACCATGCCTATGAGGCCATGGAATGCATCGGCGGCAGCGGCGTGATGGAAGACTGCATCATGCCCCGGCTGTTCCGGGAATCTCCCGTCAACGCCATCTGGGAAGGCAGTGGCAACGTTCAGTGCCTGGACACCCTGCGCGCCCTGCAAAAAGAGCCTGAAACCCTCGACGCCTTCTTCAAGGAAGCCGCTGAAGCCAAAGGCGCCGATCGCCGCTTCGACCAGTTCCTGGCGCAGCTGCAACACGACTTCGCCGACATCAGCGATTTCCAGTACCGCGCCCGCAACCTGGTCGATCGCATGGCCCTGGCCCTGCAGGGCTCCCTGCTGCTCCGCCACTCGGATGCCGCCGTCGCCGACGCCTTCTGCGCCTCGAGACTCGAGTCCAGTGGCGGCATGAACTACGGCAACCTGCCCTCGGGCACCGATCCGGCAGCCATTATCAAACGGGCAACGCCTGTAGTAGGCTAAGTTGCTATTGGAAGCCCACTGAGAACTCTGAGAGTCGATGGGGAATCCCCTCCCAAAAATGTGCGGAGCCATGGATGGCGGAGCCCAAGCGCCACAGGGATGTGCCGCAAGGAGCGTTTTTTGGGAGGGGATTTCTCATCGACTCCAGCACGGAATCAAAGATGTCAGAAGCCCTGAGAAAACTCCTGCGGGAAGGCCAAAAGCCCCAACAGCCGGTTATAACGCCCCACGTGGGCGTACTGACCCTGCACTTCCAGCTCTACGGCTGCGACGACCTCAAAGCCAAACGCAAAGTCTTCACCGCCCTGAAGGCCGTCTGGGGCAAAGAACCCGACCTCGCCGTCGCCGAAACCGCCGACCAGGAGGCTCTCGACTGCGCCACCTGGACCATCGCGGCCCTGGGCACCTCCTCACAGCAGATTACCCAGCGTCTGGACCAGATCGAAAAAGCCATCGAAGAACGCGTGGATGCTGCCATACTGGATATACACCGGGAAATACTCTGACCGTATAACCCCGAGGGCCGCGTGTGGCGTAACCTGTCGCCAGGCCGTATACTACGCCCCCTCAGGGATGCCAGTGCGCCTGCCAGCGGCAGGCGACCAGACATTAATGCCGGACAGCAATGCCGGCCGTATCCGCAGGGCATCCGGAACCGGCCCTTCGGATGACCACTGATTGTGAGTGGCGCCTATGACCGGAAAGAAAAAATCCGCCCAGGCCTCGGTAGAGGCCATGTATCGCGTATTCACGGTGCCCGAGGCGCCGGAATCGACGCTGAGCCGGATTGACCAGAACATCTCCCGCAATCTTGCAGGCTTTCTGCAGGAGCACATCGTTGCGGTAGAACGGGACCTCTCGGATGTGGAGAAAGACTTCTCCGACTACAGCATTCCCGAGAAGCCGGTCTTTGTGTCTGAACAGGCCCAGTTCCTGCTCGACAAACTGGTGGCCAACTCCGTTCACACCGCCTCACCAGCCTTTATCGGGCACATGACCTCAGCGCTGCCGTATTTCATGCTGCCGCTGTCGAAAATCATGATTGCCCTGAACCAGAACCTGGTCAAAACCGAAACCTCCAAGGCGTTTACCCCCATGGAGCGCCAGGTGCTGGGCATGATTCACCGGCTGGTATACCAGGAAGACGGCGCCTTCTACCGCAAGTGGATGCACGACCCCCGTTACGCCCTGGGTGCCATGTGCTCTGGTGGCACAGTCGCCAACCTCACCGCCCTGTGGGTCGCCCGCAACCGGGCCTTCCCGGCCGAGGGCAGCTTCCGCGGACTGCACCAGGAAGGCCTGTTCCGGGCTCTGAAATACTACGGCTACGAAGGCGCCGCCATCGTCGTCTCGCGCCGCGGCCATTATTCCCTACGCAAAGCCGCCGACGTACTCGGCCTGGGCCGGGAATCCCTGATTCCCGTGGATACCGACGACGAAAACCGCATCAACACCGATGCCCTGCGGGACAAGTGCCTGGAACTGCAGCGCCAGAAAATCAAAGTCATGGCCATCTGCGGCGTGGCCGGCACCACCGAAACCGGCAACGTCGACCCTCTGGACGCCATGGCCGACATCGCCCGCGAATTCGGCGCCCACTTCCACGTGGACGCCGCCTGGGGCGGGCCCACGCTGTTCTCCCGCACCTACAAACACCTGCTGCGCGGTATCGAGAAGGCAGATTCCGTCACTTTCGACGCCCACAAACAGCTCTACGTCCCCATGGGCGTGGGCCTGGTGGTCTTCCGCGACCCGAGCCTCGCCAGCGCCGTGGAACACCACGCCCAGTACATCATCCGTAAAGGCTCCCGGGACCTGGGCAGCACCACCCTCGAGGGCTCACGGCCCGGCATGTCCATGCTGATCCACTCCGGCCTGAAAATCCTGGCCCGGGAAGGCTACGAGATCCTGATCGACCAGGGTATCGACAAGGCCAAGACCTTCGCGGAAATGATCGAAGCAGAACCGGATTTCGAACTGGTCACGAGACCGGAACTGAACATCCTGACCTACCGCTACTGCCCGGAAAACGTCCAGGAAGCCCTCGCCTGCGCCGACCCGCTGCAGGCGGAAAAGCTCAACACCTGTCTGAACCGGATTACCAAGTTCATCCAGAAAACCCAGCGGGAACGGGGCAAGGCGTTCGTGTCACGTACCCGACTGGAGCCGGCCCGTTACTACAACTTCCCGTGCATCGTGTTCCGGGTGGTACTGGCCAACCCTCTGACGACCAAAGAAATCCTGGCCGACATCCTTTCGGAACAGAGAGAGTTATCACGGGATGAGGGCATAGAGGATGAGATCAGCATCCTGCACCAGATGGCGGATGCGGTATTGAAGCAGGCGACGCCGAACGCGAGACAGGCCTGAAGAGTCCAGAAGACTTAGCCATGGCGATTTTAGGCAACAACCATGGCTCAGTTGAGCCGGGCGGGGGATGGTTCAAAAACTGTGCGGAGCCAGGGATGGCGGAGCCAAGCGTACAGGGACGTATTCACAGCGTGTTTTTGAACCATCCCCCGCCCGGCTCGCTTCTCCCAAGCCTGCAGACAAGGCCTTAGTACAGGGCCTCTTCATCATCCAGAACATCATGGATGATATCCAGGAACATCTTATCCGCCTCACTCCAGTTCTCGGGAATCCGGATATTGGTGCTGGCACTGATTTCCTGCGCAATCAGCTCCTCGGCATTCGGCTGACCCCGGTGCTTGCGAGCAATCTCCATGGACTTGACGGCAATGGTCGGGTCGCTCAAAACCTTCTTGATGAAGGTCCTCAGCTCATTAATCATCTTCGCCTGACGGCCTTCAACGGATGAACTCATACTTCACTCCACGGACAAATAGGCTTGAGGGGTGAAACACCCCTTTTTACAGATAGTATGACCAAACTCGGTTTATACAACCAGCCCGGTCAGATCAACAAGCCTCGCAGGGTGAAGAACAGAATCGCTGCCATAATGGCCGATGCCGGTACGGTGATGATCCAGGCTGCGGCAATGCGCACCAGATGCGAACGCTTCACCAGCTCTTCCCGGTAGATCTTCTTCAGGCGTTTACGCTCGGACTTGGACAGAGGGACCTGCTTTTTCTTCTTGGCCCGCTTGAGCAGGTTCTCCATCTCCTCAACCGACGCATTGCGGAAATCATCCAGGAACGGCTTCAGACGCTCCTGCTCGGCAGGATCATGGTGCTCCATGATCTTGTGCAGCTGGGTTGCGTAGTTGGACTTCAGGTACTCCCGAAGGAAGCCAACGCCGAACACGCCACCAATCGCGATATGGGTGGAGCTAACAGGCAGGCCAAGCTGAGACGCAAGGATCACCGTGAGCGCTGCCGAAAGCGCGATGCAGAACGCCCTGGTCTTATCCAGTTCGGTGATTTCGCTGCCGACGGTCTTGATCAGGCGTGGGCCGAACAGCATCAGGCCAACGGCCAGACCCAGGGCACCCACCATCATGACCCACAGGGGAATATTCGCTGACATAACCACCGAATCAGCCGAGAGGGCATCGTTAATGGCAGCGAGCGGACCAATGGCGTTCGCCACGTCGTTGGCGCCGTGGGCGAAACTCAGCAGCGCCGCGGCAAAAATCAGCGGCCAGGTGAACAGGGCGTTTACCCCGGCGGAGCTGTTTTCCATGGTCGAGGCCATGCGACCCACCAGGGTACGCATGACAAAGAACACCACGGCGGCGGCAGCGAGGCCGATCAGAGTCGCTTCCATAAAATCGACTTTGACGATTTTCTTGACGCCCTTGATCATCAGATAGGTGCCGAAAGCCCAGGCCATAATTGCGACCAGCCAGGGCACGAACGTGCGGGCGGCCGGAATGACCTCCTTGCGATAAAGCACGGTCTTCTTGATCGCGAACAGGAACAGGGCCGCCAGCGCACCACCAAGAACCGGGGAAATCACCCAGCTGGCGGCAATCTTGCCCATCACCGCCCAGTCAGCGATACCCCAGCCGCCGGCAGCGATACCGGCGCCGAGAACACCACCAACGATGGAATGCGTCGTGGAGACAGGGGCTCCCATCCAGGTGGCCAGGTTCAACCAGAGCGCACCCGCCAGCAAGGCTGCGGTCATCAACCAGACAAAAGCCCGGCCTTCTTCAAGGCTCGAGGGATCGATGATGCCGCCCTTGATGGTGGAAACCACGTCACCGCCGGCAATGATTGCGCCGCTTGCTTCAAAAATGGCGGCAATCACCACGGCCGCACCCAGGGACAGGGCCCCGGAACCAACAGCAGGCCCTACGTTGTTGGCAACGTCGTTGGCGCCGATATTGATCGCCATGTAACCGCCAATGACCGCAGCGGCCATCAGCAGCATGTTGTTAGGCATTCCCTGACTGAAAGATCCGACAGTCAGCCACACGCCAAGTAGGAAAAGCAGGCTGATGCCGACCCTGTATCGTTCCGTGGTAGGGCTGGTGAGAAGGGTATCCAGTAATCCGCTCGAACGGGCCATAACAGCTCAGGTCTCGTTTAGTCTGTGGGGATTGGGAGCGAGCTCTGTCGCGCGGCAACTATAAAATTTTTGACATGAAAATGAAATAAAACGGTCACATTTCACACAAAGTAAACACATCACAGACGGAACTGCAAAAATTCACTAAATTGACCCATAATTCCGGCGAATAGCGTCAAAATTATAAAAATAGCAAACAAGGTCTCCATGCCCCATCCAACTTCCTCCGGGCAGCTCGCTGCCGGCGAACGGGAAGATGCCCAGGTCTCGCGACTTCTGACCTGGCTGTCTGCAACCGCCATTGGTTTCCTGATTGGCATCGGCGCCAAGGCCTGGTTCGCCGGGCACTCGACCCATGCCTGGGTGCTCTGGTCTTTTATCGGCCTGATTGCCCTGAACATGCTTTACTTCGCCAGCACCGGAAACCGTGCCCTCCAGAAAGCAGGGATGATCGTGATTGTGGGGCTGCTTTTCACCTACCTGATCGCCTCCGGCGGCGAGAGCAACACCGGGCCACTCTGGTTTTATGTCTTCCCCCCTCTCCTGTTTTATCTGACCGATCTCAAAACCGGCACGGCGGTTCTGCTTTTCTGCTACCTCGTTGCCGTCGTGGTGTTCCAGTTTCCCGGGCTTCCTCTGGTCTCCGCGGAATACAGCATGGATTTCAAGATCCGGTTTTTCGCAGCCCTGACCTTCGAATCCATTTTCTGTTTCGTGCTTGAAGCCAGCCGCCTGAAGGCACGCAATGAACTTCTCACCCTCGCCGAAACCCATGAGCATGCAGCACGAACCGACGAACTCACCGGGCTGGCCAACCGGCGCGACATGCAGAGTCGCCTGGCGATGGAGTTTTCCCGTTACCAGCGTTCCGGCCACCATTTCTCCATTGCCCTGATCGATCTGGACCTGTTTAAACAGATCAACGACCAGTTCGGCCACGATGCCGGTGATGACGTCCTGCGCGAGTTCGCCGGACTGATAAGAACGGTGATCCGGCAGGCGGATGTCGCAGCCCGGTGGGGCGGTGAGGAATTTCTGGTGTTGTTGCCGGATACCTCCCTGTTGCAGGCGCTGACCCTGGCAGAGCGGTTGCGTTCTGACGTGTCCAGGCATGCGTTCCGGTTCAGGGATCAGGCATTGCCGGTGACCATCAGTGCCGGCGTCTGCTCCATTGCCAAGGCCCGCTCACTGGACGATCTGCTCAAGCAGGCCGACCTGCATCTCTACAATGCCAAGGAATCCGGACGTAACCGGATAGCGCCCCGGGTCCGAAGCCAGGAAACCGACTCTTCGCCCTCGCCGTCTCCTTGAGGCGGCAAAGCACTCCCGCTATGATCGTGCGCCACCGAACGACCGTAAGGTCATTCCTCAGGCGACGAATGGATAACCTATGACATCAATCAGAATCCTGGTGGGCAGCGTCTATGGCGGCGCGCTCCTGACGGCCAGAACGCTCAAGAAAGAGCTTGAGGGGGAAGGTCACCACGTGACCGTGTTGGAAAATCCGGCACTGGATGACATCACGTCGAACAACGATGCGCTACTGGTATGCACATCGACAACCGGACAGGGCGAGCTTCCGGCCAATCTGCTGCCCTTCTACCTGGACCTGAGGGACCAGTTGCCACAACAACCCGGCCGGCCGTTTGGCATCATCGTCCTGGGTGACAGCTCCTACGGAGATACTTTCTGTGGCGCTGGCGACCTCATGGAGGAAGCGCTTTACGAAACCGCTGCCCGTAAGGTTGGTGACACGCTTCGGATTGATGCCCTGGAAACCATGGAACCGGAGGCCGAAGCGCTGCCCTGGGTCCGGGGGTGGCTGGAGCAGATCTGAGACACGGCTACAAAAATTTGCCAATCAGGCTCTGCCAGCGACTTGAGCCGCCAAAGACGACACGCCATACTCCCAGAGACAATGACAATTAAGCGGTACGACGTGGCATCCACCCTCTGGCTTCGTTTACTGATAACACTTTTGCTGTTATCCGGCCTGTCCGCCCCATCCTTCGGGGCCGAGGATTCCTATGTTCCGCAAATCGAGTACCTGCGCGTTGCCCCCGACAACAAGCTGACGGTCAGTGAAGCCCTGGCCTCCGACAGCTGGCAAACTCTCGAGGAAAAAAGTCCGAATTTTGGCTATATCCGCGATACCGTCTGGCTTCGGTTTCCGGTATCGCAGCCGGCGACCATCAACCTTCTTGAAGTTCGCTACTCGCAATTGGATAAAGTGACCTTCCACCTGATTGAGAACGGCCGAATCGCACGGCGGGTGGAGACCGGAGACCACGTTCCGTTTGAACAGCGCCCGATACTGCACCGCCATTTCCTGTTCCCCTTCGAGCAAAGCATAGCCAGCGAGTACCAGATTCTGCTGGAGGTGCGCACCGAGGGGGCCATGCAGATTCCGGTTCGTCTCTGGAACGCCCAGGCGTTCTTCGAGCATTCTTCCACCGAAGACCAGATGCACGCGCTTTACTACGGCATCCTGATCACGGTGATTTTCTTCAACCTGTTTATTTTTGCCGCGCTACGAGAGCCGGTATACCTGCTCTACGTGCTCTCGACACTCGGCTATCTATTACTTATCGGAAGCCTGAATGGCTCAACTTATCAGTTTCTCTGGCCTGACAGCCCTGCCCTACAGAATCAGATCATGTTGCTGGCTGTGCCTTTCTCTCTTTTCTTCACCCTGGTGTTCTCCCGCTCATTCCTGAAACTTGAACACACCGGGCCTGTTCTGAACCGGCTCGTACTGTTCATGATCTCACTGAATGCAGTGGTTGGTCTGATGACATTCTTTCTGGACTACAGCACGGGCAGCCGACTGACCGTGGCCCTGGCAATACCCAGCTGCCTTTTGCTCACTGTTCTGGGGCCCGTGCAATGGTGGAAGGGGAACCCGCAAGCCGGTTATTACACGGTGGCCTGGGCGGCACTGACACTGGGCAGCGCAATAACCGCGGCCAACAAGTACGGCCTGCTGCCAAACAATTTTGTGACCACCTACGGTATGCAGATTGGGTCGGCACTGGAGGCCATTCTGCTCACGCTGGCCCTCGCGGCGCGAATTTATCAGGAACGCCAGGACAAGGTTGACGCCCGGGAAGCCGAACTGAATGCTCTGGCAGCACGACGGTCAGCAGAGCTGAAACTGATGGATCATGCGCTGCATAATCCCCTTACCGGCCTCCCCAATCGGAGCAGCCTGGAAATGATGCTGAACGACCTGATGCTGCGCAGCCCCGAGCGACGCTATGGCGTCGCCGTCATCCACCTGAATAACCTGCAGTCGGTCACGAAGACGCTGGGGCATCGCAACAGCGACCGCATTCTGGCGCTGGCATCCAAGCACTACAATGCCGTGGCGAGGGAGCTCCCGGGCGCCTTGCCGATTGAGCAGAGTGATCAGCGCAATTTCTACCTGGCGTCACTGGACCCACAGACATTCGCCTTTGTTGTCGACGCCGATGCAACCGGCCACGTTCCCAGAGCCATTCTGAAGGCGCTGGAGGGCATACGCTACCCGATCGACTATCTGGGCATGCAGATACCTCTGGACCCCGCCCTGGGAGTGGCAATTTTTCCCGAGCACGGCACCGATGCCAATACCCTGATACGTCGGGCAGTGATCGCTGAAGGATCCGACTCTGCGCGGGAACGTGGCATAGCCTATTACAAATCCAAAAAGGACTCCTACAGCGCCGACCGATTGACCCTGGTGTCGGAGCTACGGCATGCGCTCAATACCAACGAGCTCGCTCTGTTCATGCAACCCAAGCAGAGCCTGAAAACCGGTCGAATCGTCGGAATTGAGGTTCTGATCCGTTGGCCCGGCCGGGTAACCCCCTCCGCGCCGACGAGATCGTCAGCCTGGCCGAACAGACGGGGCTGATCAAACCAATGACCCGATGGGTTCTCGAACAATCGCTTGAGCTACGGTCGCGATTGTTGGAGCGCGGCTGGCCCCTGAACATATCCATCAACATTTCACCCAACAACCTGCGCGAACCGGATTTTCCCATTTTTGTGCAGCGCCTGATGAGCAGCTACCACAGCCATCGGGGCGCAATCATTTTTGAAGTAACGGAAACGTCCATGATGCAGGACCCGGCCAACTCCCTGCGGGCGCTGAACTCGCTGAGTGCCACGGGAATCCCCGTGTCGATCGATGACTTCGGGTCCGGTTATTCCTCACTGTCCTACATCAAACAGCTCCCAGCGAGCGAGGTCAAAATCGATCGGTCGCTGGTCACCGAGCTGAACACCGAGGCGGAGGACCGCGTGATCGTCCAGACCACGATAGACATGTGCCATAGCCTCGGCTACCAGGTGGTGGCCGAAGGCGTCGAGGATGAGGTCACCGCCAATCTGCTCAGGGACATGGGTTGCGACATGATCCAGGGCTACCTGCTGACACCGCCACTGCCCTTCGACGAAATGATGGATTGGCTTGATAAGAATCACCAGCAGCCGGACCATCGCAAACTGGGCTAGCCGGCTAGGACCTCTGACGAATCAGTGCTTCCTGGGTAGTGGATGCCACCAGCACACCGTCCTGATTGAAGAAATTACCCCGATTGAATCCCCGTCCGGCCGAAGCGCTGGGGCTATCCTTGTCATACAACAGCCATTCGTCCATGCGGAAATCCCGGTGGAACCAGATCGAGTGATCAAGGCTGGCCACCTGCAGCCCTTTGCTCATGAATGTCAGGCCGTGCGGGTTCAGGGAAGTCCCGAGGAACTGGAAATCCGATGCGTAAGTGAGCAGGCAACGGTGAAGCACGGGATCGTCTGGCAGATGCCCCTGGGCCCGGAACCAGCTCTGCTTGTGGGGCGGCCGCTTCTCGGGCTTCAGGGGGTTGACCGGGTTCACCGGGCGGATCTCGATCGGGCGGTCCCGGGTCAGAATCGGGCGCATCTTCTCGGGTACCTGGGGTGCCAGCAGTTCGCCCCATTCCTGTTCCGAGCGAAGTGTTTCCGGGTCCGGCGCATCCGGCATGATCAGCTGATGCTCGAATCCTTCCTCGGCTACCTGGAACGACATGGAACCGGTCAGGATTTCCTTGCCGTCCTGGCGGGCAATCACCCGACGTACCGAGAAACTGCCACCATCACGGACCCGCTGGACCTCGTAGTCGATGGGCATGTCCTGATTGCCGGGGCGCAAAAAGTAGGCATGAAGGGAGTGGCAAAGGCGACCTTCAACAGTTCGGCTGGCCGCCATCAACGCCTGACCAAGAACCTGCCCGCCAAACACGTTTGGAAAGCCCAGATCCTCGCTGTCCCCCTGGAAATGGTCGTCACCGATGGGCGAGAGATCCAGCAACTCCACCAGTTTCTTGGTTACCTCAAGCATGCCTGCTCCTGTGATTTCGTTAGCACACGAAGGAGTTTTCTACCGCAAGCGGCGAAATTTCGCAATGAAAAGCCTTCGCCGGCCAAGAGAAAGCAGCCCCGTGGTATCGGGGCTGCGGATTGGAGTCCGGCTAATCAGCCGTGTATCGGAGGCACTTCCTTGGACAGGGCCTGTTTCTCCATGGCATAGCTGCCGGTCACCGCAAACCCCAGTACATCGCCCCCGGCGCTCTTGAACAGCGCCTTGACGCTGGTGCCATCCTGCTCAACTTCCCAGTTGCCCTCGGCTTCCGACGGTGGTGGACAGACGGCGGTCGGGCAGCAGGGGGTCTTGATCATCACCGGCATGGTGCCATAGCTCACTTCGGTGCGCTCACCGAGCAAGGTTTTTGCAAGCGCCCGGGAACAGGCCATCAGCGGCAGGACATAAAGCAGCACGTGGCCGTCGACTTCGGCGCAATCACCGAGTGCGTAGACATCCGGCGCGGAAGTCTCGAGCGCGCGATTCACTACGATGCCCCTGGCCGTCTCCAGCCCGGCAGCCCGGGCCAGATCGGTCCTCGGGCGCAGGCCCACAGCGGACAGTACCAGATCAGCGTCCAGAGTCTCGCCATTGGCCAGGGTCAGACTGACCCCGTCACCCCTGCGGTCGATCCGATCAACCACGGTTCCGAGGTGAAACCCGACCCCCAGGTTCTCGAGCTCCTGCTGGACAGCATGAGCGGCCGCCTCCGGCAGCAGCCCCGGCATCACCTCCTCGGAAGGAGCAATCACGTCAACCTCGTAACCGCCATTGCGCAGGTCGTTGGCAAACTCACAACCAATCAGACCGGCTCCCATGATCGCCACCCGCTTGCCGTCGCCCAGGGCGTCCCGGAAGGCACGGTAATCCATCAGGTCATTGATCGAAAACACATGCTCCTGGCCATCACCGTCCAGGCCAAGCCGGATCACATCGGCGCCCCAGGCCAGAACCAGCTTGCTGTAGGCAAGTCGTTCATCACCGAGAATCAGTTCGTGGGCCTCGCTATCAATGCCGGTGACCGTGGCAAATGTGCGAATCCGGACATTCAGCTGATCCGCCATGGCGTCGGTACCGCCCTGGGCCAGGCCATCGGCGTCCTTGCCCTTGGTAAAGCCGGTGGACAACATGGGCTTGGAGTAGCTCACGCCATCGTCGGCGGTAACCATCAGAACCGGGGTCTCCTTGTCCTGCTTCCGGATTTCCCGCGCCAGGGAATAACCGGACAAACCGGTACCGACAATAATGATGGGGGCCTGTTCAGTCATAACCGTGTTCCTGTATTTAACTCACCTGGGCGGCTTTTACCGGCCGTGCCGGGTGCTATCAACCGATCTCGATCATTTCAAAATCTTCCTTGCCGACACCGCAATCCGGGCATACCCAGTCTTCCGGTACGTCTTCCCACTTGGTGCCCGGCTCAATGCCGTCCTCGGGCCAGCCTTCGGCTTCATCGTAAATCAAACCACACACCACACACTGCCACTTCTTCATATCGTTCTCCCAACATCAGACGGGCGCAATAATAATTGTCAGACAATATTGCACGCAAGTGTTTTATTCAGTTAACAGATACGAACAACTGTCGAATCAGGCCATCATACCCATCGCCCCGGTATTGACCAATGCCAATGCCGACGGTCCGGTCAGGGGATTTCTGCCAATAGCCACAAATACAGATCTGACAACCGGGGTGGCCCCTCCCTTCTGCAGGCCCTGTCCGGTATAATCGCCCGTTTTACGACAGGACCGACCGATATGACCGATACCGTCGCCGAAATGAACCAGGTTATGGCCGAAGCCGACTGCCTGGTGGATGAACAGCAGGTACAGACTGCAATTGGCAACTTGGCCGACGATATTACCGCCCGCCTGAAAGACAGTAACCCCCTGTTGTTCTGCGTGATGAACGGCGGGCTGATCCTGACCGGACAACTGCTACCCCGGCTCCGGTTTCCGGTCCAGGCCGAATACCTGCATGCCACCCGCTACCGTCAGGAAACTACCGGCGGCATTCTCGAGTGGAAACTGCAACCCGAAGCCGATATGCACGGCCGTACCATCCTGATTATCGATGACATTCTGGATGAGGGGACGACCCTGTGCGCCATCGCCGACTACTGCCGCGCTCACGGTGCCAGTGAGGTACTGACGGCCGTTCTGGTCGACAAGCAACATGACCGGAAAGCCCGTCCGGATCTGAAGGCCGATTTCACCGGCCTGGAAGTGGAAGACCGCTTCCTGTTCGGTTACGGCATGGACTACAAGGGCTACTGGCGCAATGCCCCGGGCATCTATGCAGTCAAGGGTCTCTGACATCGACAGTCACCTGACCATACCCCCGACGGACTGGTACCAATCGCTGACGGCCGCCGGCCTCCTGAACCCGGCGGTTCACGGGCCTGCCCGCTATTGGTTGCAGGTAGAGGGTTCGTTTACACGAGCCCTGCAGAAACAGTGCAGCCGTTCCTTTCACGTTGAGGTCCGCCGGGAGGGCTTTGCAACGCCGACACAGGAAGAGGCCCGGCGCCTGCGCATTCCCCACCGTCAACACGCCTGGATACGGGAAGTCAGCCTGTGCGGCGACAACCAGCCCTGGGTATTGGCCAGGACGGTCATTCCCCTGAAGTGTCTGGAGGGCGAGGGGCGCCGGCTGCTTCACCTGGGCAATCGACCTTTGGGCGCCTACCTGTTCACCAGCCCCCACTGGCAACGGGGCCCTCTGGAAACCGGCCTCTGCAGACCGGTAATCCCGGGACAGCCGGAACTGGCAAGGCGCTCCCTGTTCAGTGGCCACAACAGCTCCCTGCTGGTTGGTGAATACCTGCTACCGGCGCTGTTTCAGCGGAACACGCTTTAACCGGCCTCCTGCGACTGGCTATAATCCCAGCACTCATTCAATTCGAAGAACACCAGACGGACGCGCGCCATGCTGCCTGACGCTGTGCCAGAACCTATCCAGCGCCGGTTGGCCGACTACGCCAGCCTGCTCAGAATCGACCGCCCGATCGGAACCCTGCTCCTGCTGTGGCCGACCTACTGGGCCCTGTGGCTGGCCGGAGACGGCAGCCCCGCATTGGCTAATGTCATCATTTTCACCCTGGGCGTGTTCTTCATGCGGGCGGCTGGCTGCGCCATCAACGATTTCGCTGACCGGGACTGGGACAAGCATGTCAAACGCACCAAGGACCGGCCACTGACCGCGGGCCGGGTAAAACCCTGGGAAGCGGTGGCGCTGTTCGCGGGACTGTGCCTGGTTTCCTTCCTGATGGTGGTTCTGTTCACCAACCCGCTGACCCTGTATCTGTCGTTCGGCGGTGCCCTGCTGGCATTCATTTACCCGTTCATGAAGCGTTACACCCATTTGCCTCAGCTGTTTCTGGGCGCGGCCTTTTCCTGGGCCATTCCCATGGCCTGGGCGGCGGAGGCCGGCGAACTGAGTCAGCTCACCTGGCTGCTGTTCACCGCCAACGTGCTATGGACCGTTGCCTACGACACCCTGTATGCCATGGTGGATCGGGATGACGATCTGAAAGTGGGCATCAAGTCCACGGCCATCCTGTTCGGAGAAGCCGACAAGGCGATCATTGGCATGCTGCAGGCCATGGTTGTACTGATCCTGATCATGGTGGGCCATCGTGCCGAGCTGGGCACCTTCTACTATCTGGGCGTCGTGGCCATGGCCTGCCTGTTCATTTACCACCAGTACCTGGCGCGGGAACGTGAACGGGACGGCTGCTTCAAGGCGTTTCTGAACAACAACTGGGCCGGCTTTGCCGTTTTTGCCGGCCTTGTAATTGATCTCATGGTCAGCTGAACCTGTCATATACTTGTAACACTTGAGCGTTGTAATGAGGCAGCAACAAATCAAGGTCTGACACAGGTTAAAAGCTCATGACTGGAAAAACTGTCCTGATCGTCGATGATGAGGCCCCGATCCGCGAGATGATCGCGGTGGCCCTCGAAATGGCGGATTATGACTATCTGGAGGCAGCGGACGCCCGGGAAGCCCATGCCCTGATTGTCGACAAACACCCGGATCTCGTACTCCTCGACTGGATGCTGCCCGGCACCAGCGGCGTGGAACTGGCACGCCGCCTCAAGAAAGAAGAAGCGACCGCCGACATTCCCATCATCATGCTCACCGCCAAGGTCGAGGAAGACAACAAGATCCAGGGCCTGGAAGTTGGTGCCGATGATTACATCACCAAACCGTTCAGCCCCCGGGAACTGGTCGCCCGCCTGAAAGCCGTGCTTCGGCGTGCGACGCCGCCGGGCGTAGACAGCCCGATTGAAGTGGAAGGCCTGACGCTGGATCCGGTCGGGCATCGGGTCACCACCCAGAATGGCGCCCTTACCATGGGCCCGACAGAATACCGACTGCTTCAGTTCTTCATGACGCACCAGGAACGGGTATATACTCGCTCCCAACTCTTGGACCAGGTCTGGGGTGGCAATGTCTATGTTGAGGAGCGGACCGTGGATGTGCATATCCGCAGGCTCCGCAAGGCGCTTGGCGACCAGTACGACCACCTGATCCAGACCGTACGCGGAACCGGTTACCGCTTCTCGACCAGAGCCGCGTAAGTAACTCCGGCCAGCTGAGCATCAGCCCCGGAACGGACACAAGGCAGTTTTTGATGCAGCACAACTGGTCACGATACCTGCGCTACATTATCGGTGGCCTGATTGGCTCCACCCTGGTTGGCCTCTATTTCGGTGAGCCCGTTTACGGCCTTACCCTCGGGCTGATCGTCTATCTCTGGTGGACGCTGCTTCAGGCCAGGCGTCTCTACCAGTGGCTGTCCAACCCCAGCGCCACCGACGAAGCCCCGCAGAGCATCGGCCTGTGGGGCGATATTTTCGACAACCTTCACAAACTGCATCAGACCCACCTGAGAACCCAGGACCGGTTGAGGGCCCAGATCAATCGGGTGCAGGAATCCACCAACGCCATGCGCGATGGCGTGATCATGACCGATTCCCGCGGCGCCATGGAATGGTGGAACGGCTCCGCCGAGTATCTGCTGGGTTTCCGGCGCAACACCGATCAGGGCCAGTACATCCATAACCTGATCCGCACGCCGGCCTTCAAGACCTATTTCGATTCACGGGATTACCGCGAGCCCCTGGAGATACATTCGCCGGCCAGACCTCACATTCACCTTCAGATCCAGATCAGCCTGTTTGGTGACGACGACCGCCTGATTGTCGCCAAGGACGTAACACGGCTGTACCAGCTCGAACAGATGCGCCGGGACTTTGTCGGCAATGTGTCCCACGAGATGCGCACGCCCCTCACGGTCATAAGCGGCTACCTCGAAACCCTGGTGGACAATGCTGCCGACCTGCCGCCTAAGTGGCGCCGGGCCATTAACACCATGGCTGCCCAGTCATCCCGGATGGAAGCCCTGATCACCGATCTGATCCTGCTCTCACGTATTGAAACCGGGGAGCAAACGGTCAACGACACCCTCACGGACGTCGACCAGTTGCTGACCCAGATCTGTCATGACGCCCGGGCGCTCAGTGGCGAAAAACAGCACGAGATTACCGTGCATATCGGCGACCACCGCCTGCTGAAAGGCGATGAAAGCCAGCTGCGCAGCGCTTTCTCGAACCTGATATTCAATGCGGTGAAGTACACCCCTGCAAATGGCCAGATTATCGTGTCCTGGTCCACCAACCGGGAAGGCGCACACCTGTCAGTCAGGGATACCGGCATCGGTATCGACCCGGTCCATATCCCCCGTCTGACAGAACGCTTCTATCGGGCCGATCCCAGCCGCCACAAGGACACCGGCGGCACCGGCCTTGGCCTGGCAATCGTCAAACACGTGTTGCTCAACCACGATGGCAATCTGGAGATTCGCAGCCGGATTGGCGAGGGCAGTGAATTTATCTGTCATTTCCCGCGGGAGCGACTGGTCGAGCGGATCCCCGAGAGGGCAGAGAGCTAGCGCATACCCGCGCGGAAGCGGGCGACAAACCTCGACAGGTCCTCCAGCTTTTTCGGGTCTTCATCGACAAAACGAATGGTAACGCTGACAAAGTCCGTGTCCTGGCGTTTGTCCACCGCCTGCAACTGGTGCACGTAGCCGTTCAACCTCGCCATCTGGCCCTCGGCGATCTCGATGTCCACTACCGCCTGGTCGAGAATCCCCGGGAATACCTGGTCCCGCTTCGCGATCACCCGCACCTCCGTCAGATTGATATCCTTGACCACCGATTTCAGGGTGCTCTCGGCGAAGCGTACCGAGGCCAGGCTCATGGGCGCCCGGGCCGAGGTCGGCCTTGTCGGTGCCAAAGGCTCGGGCCCGGGGGAAGAGGACGGTGACTCGGCGGAAACCTCCGCCGCGGCTTCGGGCTTGCGGGTCAGCAGGTTGGCCGACTCTTTGAAGGCATCGGCAGGGCTGGCCATGGATTTGCCGCTCCGGTCCATGGCATCTTTCAGTTTGCGGCCCATCACCTTGATGATTTTCTTGCTCAACCCCTCGGGGCTGAACGGTTTACCAAGGTATTCGGAAACGCCGCCTTTGACCGCTTCGATCACGTGATCCTTGTCGCCCCGGCTGGTGATCATGATAAAAGGCACGTTTTCGTACTGGGGCTGCTGGCGCATCCATTGCAACAATTCCAGCCCGGACATTTCTGGCATCTCCCAGTCGCACAGAATCAGGTCAAACGCGGTCCTCGACATCAATGACTGCGCTCGCCGGCCGTTCTGGGCGTCGGTAGTCTCGATGACCGGGAAACGCTGGCGCACGGTTCGCTTGACCAGATCACGTACAAAGCTGGCGTCATCCACCACCAGCGCTTTCAGCATTGCCATAGTTCAGACCTTCCCCTATCCACAACCCGGTTCTATGTTGCAACTATAGAACAAACACCCACGCCAGAAACCTGTCGGCAACAAAAAGACCACAATCGCCGTTTTTCAGGAACCGTCAGGTTAAAGAATTGTCACTCCACGGGAGCCAGGACAGTGTTTCTCCGGCTGGAAAACGCGCTAACATGGGCTCAGGATACTCCACGATCATCAGCCTGATAGAGGTTTTGTGTGCTGACCAAACCTGCAAGGATTCTTCGCCAGGGCGGCGTTACTCGCGGCTTATTGTTTTCCGGTTTTCTGTCATGTCTGTCACTGCCCGCCATTGCCCAGGACAGCGCTGAAGTTGAGCCAGCGGGATTTGCCGAATGCAAGGCCCGGCTTCAGGAGCAGGCCATTGCCGCCGGGGTCAGCAGCAAGACCGCCAGCGAGGTGATGTCCGGGGTCCAGCATCTGGCACGGGTGATCGAACTGGACCGGCGGCAACCGGAGTTCACCACTACCTTTGCCGACTACCTGAACCGGCGGGTTAACGATGCCCGGGTCAACACCGGCCGCGAACTGTTGCAGGAACATCAGGAGCTGCTGGCCAGAGTCACCCGGGAAACCGGCGTGCCCGCGCCTTATTTGGTGGCCTTCTGGGGCCTGGAAACCAATTTTGGCAGCTATTTCGGCAAGATGCCGGTACCCAGCTCCCTGACAACACTGGCCTGCGATCCCCGCCGCAGCACCTTCTTCACCGAGCAGTTGATCGCGGCCCTGCGCATTATTGACGAGGGCGCCATACCGGCAGACCAGATGGAAGGCTCCTGGGCCGGCGCCATGGGCCACGTTCAGTTCATGCCGACGGTTTTCCTGAAACACGCGGTGGATGCCGATGGTGATGGCCGCAGGGATCTGTGGAACAGCCTTCCGGATGCCATGATGTCTGCGGGCCGGTTTCTCGAATCCATGAACTGGGACGGCGACTACCGTTGGGGCCGCGAGGTCCTGTTACCCGAGAATTTCGACTATTCCCTTGCGGACGGGCGTCGTCTGCCACTGGAGCAGTGGCGCGAAATGGGCATTACGGATGCCTTCGGCAAGCCACTGGCCCGCGAACCGATTAATGCCGCCCTCGTGGTGCCGGCAGGACACCGCGGGCCTGCGTTTCTTGCCTATCACAACTTCCGCGTGATCATGGGCTGGAACCGCTCCGAGTTCTACGCCATCGCGGTTGGTCATCTGGCTGACCGGATTGCCGGCGCTGGTAAACTGCAAAATCCTCCGCCCGAGGACGCGCCTGCGCTGTCCCGCGCCAACATCATCAACCTCCAGAAAGCCCTGCAGCAACGAGGGTATGAGCCGGGTAACCCAGATGGCATCATGGGCCCGGCAACGCGGTCTGCCATCCGTCAGTTCCAGGCTGCCAACAACCTGGTGGCTGATGGCTACCCCGGTGAATCGGTGCTGGCGGCGTTGGAAATACCTGCAGGACAGTGATCCGCCGGGGAGTCGGCGGCCTACTACTGCAGGACACCGTTTTGATGCGAGACTGATCTGACATGGATTCACTCACCCAGGCCGCCCTGGGCGCCTCCCTGGCCGGCGCCGTAGCCGGCAAGACTCTTGGCCGCTCGGTTTTGCTGACAGGCGCAGTTCTGGGCACCCTCCCGGATCTGGATGTTGTCATCGATTACGGCACCGCAGTGGCCAATTTCACCCAACACCGTGGATTCAGCCATTCGTTGTTCGTTCTGGCCCCTCTGGCAGTGGCCCTTGCCTGGCTGCTCTGGCGCTGGAAACCACAACTGAGTTTTCAGCGGTGGCTCGCCCTGACGGGGCTGATCCTGATTACCCATCCTTTGCTGGATGCCTTCACCACCTATGGCACCCAGCTGTTCTGGCCCATCGGGCCACCCATAGCCGTCAGCAGCATTTTTATCATCGACCCGCTATACACCCTGCCCCTGCTGGCAGGCTGCCTGTTTTTTCTCGCCCGGCCGCCCGCCAAAACAGCGATAGTTGCGGGCCTGGCAGTGTCCACCCTGTACCTGGGCTGGAGTGTTCTGGCCCAGCAAGTGATGACACAGCGAGTACAACCCGCGCTTGCGGCCGCCGGCCTGGAAAACCCGGACCTGCTGGTTCAGCCCATGCCATTCAGCACCCTGTTGTGGCGGGCGACGGCTCTGCAGGGTGATCAGCGGATAGAAATTGTCACCGGCTTTCTGGATGGCGACACGCCGCTGAATCTTGAATACTTTCCACGCCGCCCGGAGCTGGCGAGCGAAGTCTCGGACCTGCCCGAGGCCCGGCGACTTGAATGGTTCACCCGGGGCTTCCTGGATTACGACCAGGCCGGCGACCGCATCAAGGCCACCGATATCCGGCTGGGCATTCCCGGCGCGCACCCGTTTACCTTTGTTCTGGCGACCCGCAATGGCAGCGGCATCGACCCCACGGCGAGCTTTCGGACTCCACGCCCACCAGTAAGCTCCGAAGCCCTCGGGCTGCTCTGGTCCCGGATGATTGCCGAAACGCCGGTGCTCTGCCTGGCCAGTCTGAGCTCCCCGGCACCCGGACAACGCTGCTGAACACCATGCGACTGGACCAGTTTATTGCCAACAGCACCGAGCTTTCCCGAAAAGAGGCCAAGCGGGCCATCGGCCGCGGAGAAGTAACGATCAATGAGCAAATCTGCAAGGGCGCCAACACCCGGTTGGCCGGGGATGAACGGGTGGCCTTGTCAGGCACCCCTCTGAGCCTCCCGGGCGAGCGCTATCTGATGATGAACAAACCAGCAGGCGTGGTGAGCGCGACGACCGACAGCGACCATCCAACAGCGCTGGACCTGTTGCCAGCAGACATCACCCGACATCTCCATATTGCCGGGCGCCTCGATGCAGATACAACCGGCCTCCTGTTACTGACCACCGATGGACAGTGGTCTCACCGGGTCACCTCACCGCGAACCGACTGCCCCAAGACTTACCGGGTAACCCTGAACGAACCTCTGAGCGACGCCGCGGCACAGCAACTGGAACGTGGTGTGGACCTGCATAATGATCCCAGGCCGACGCGACCGGCCCGGGTGCATTTTCTGGAAGAAAGGATCATTGAGCTGACGATTTCGGAGGGGCGCTATCATCAGGTCAAGCGCATGATGGCAGCCGTTGGCAACCACGTGGAAGCCCTTCATCGTGTCCGCATTGGACAGGTCGAACTGGACGATGCGCTGATGCCCGGCGAATACCGGGAACTGACCGCCGAGGAAAGAGACAGCCTGGCGTGATACTCAGGTGCGCTCGAAACGTTGCGCCTTGAGATTCTTGCGCACTGCACCGGCCTCGAACACTTCACCATTCATAGCAATATACACACCCGGCGGCAGCAGCTGCACCGCAGCCCAGGCAAACCCGACATTGAATACCGCATCGGTTCGGCGCATACGGGCCGGCTGCATCGCGCCGGTCAATACGATGGTCTTGTCCTTCAGGCCGGACAGCACCGCCGCAGTATCGGCCATGGTGTCCGTGCCGTGGGTGATAATGATTCGGCCACAATCGCATTCACTGGCCGCCGCCAGTACCTGCTGGCGATCATCATCGGTCATCTCCAGGCTGTCCTTGCGCAGCAGTTCCCGCAGGCGATAGCCCTCGTGGATGTTGGATTCAGACAGCAGCTCCGGCAGCAGGCTGTGCCCTACCTCGAACTCGCTGTTGGCATCGAAGTAGACCTTGTCGATGGTGCCACCGGTCGTGAATATCTGGATCATAACGGGATTCCCTTCAGTGTCAGTTCACACTGACCGTACTGTTACCAGCGGTCGCGTATGACGCGTTCTTTTCCTGTTCGTAACGCCGGGCGGCAGCGGCCACCGAGCCCCTGGCTCCGGTATCAAGCCAGCGCTTTATCCGTCCGGCATCGCCCAGCGGCGAGCGGGTACCGAGGGAATCAAGCAGCACGGTCACCACCTCTTTGCCGTTCATCTTCGAAATCATCACCAGGCAGCGCCCGGCCTCGGAGAGATAGCCGGTCTTGCTGAGGGCCACCCCCCAGCTATCCCGATGCACCAGGGCATTGGTATTCCCGAACGACAGGCTGTAACGGGGCTGCCGGAATTGCCCACGGAAATAACCGGTGGTGGAGTACTCCCGGATTTCCGGGTAATCAGCCGCAGCGTTTACCAGCTTTACAAGATCCGCGGCGGTTGAAAGGTTCTCCGACGACAGCCCGGTCGGATCAACAAACCGGGTACCGGTCATTCCCAGGGCCGCGGCCTTGGCGTTCATCGCCTCGATAAAGGCATCGAACCCGCCCGGGTGGCTACGGGCAAGGGTGTAGGCGGCAAAATTTTCGGAGGACATCAGTGCAATGCGCAGGACATCTTTACGCCGCATCTCCGAGTCGATGCGAATCCGACTGTAGGCGTTGGCGGCGGCGGGCGTATGCCGCTCATGAAAAGTCAGCCACTCATCCAGCGGCTCGCCGGATTCCAGCACGACCAGCGCGGTCATGACCTTGGTGACAGAGGCAATGGGTACGGACCGGTCGGCATTCTTGCCGAAAATCAGCTCGTTATCACCAGCCACGGCAACCGCGGCATTCACCGAAGCGAGCCTGGGTCCACTGTCTGTTTCTGCCTCCCGCTTTTGGGATTCACCCCCCGTTTGATGGGCCAAAAGCGATCCTGGCAGCCAGAGCAACATCAAGATCACGAAAGGGGAAAAGCCGGCGAGTCTCATTTGTACAGATCCTGTGGTTTATTCATGCATCGCGCAACCGGTCCGGAAACAGGCTTCTACAGATAGGATGGTCAGGGTTAACTATACCAGCGAATGTCTTGTTTGATCAGGTGAAAAGTTTCTTGCGCCAATTTCACCTGGCAAATGCAAGTGAGCTGAAAACCATTAAAATTCGACCAGATTCTTCGAGTCAGAAAACACCACTTAGCGGGACCGTCGCTTCATATGGATGACAGCACACATCAGACCGAAAAAGCCGTGCTGTCACAACTCCGAGCCCAGTCCGGGCTGACACCTTTTCGGCGGTGGATGCCCTTCCTGTTCCTGATGGCTGCCATGGCATACGGTCTGCTCGCAAGCCTCCTTCACGCGCCTGAAAATCCGGTTTCCGCGCTGTCGCACGTCGACTCTCCCGGGTCAGCGTCCCAGTCCTCCCGCATTGTGCAGATCGACTATCTGGTTGCGCCTCTGGAGCAGGTTATAGAAGACGAAAACTGGCGGCAGAAAAACTGGCAGGCGGCCCCGTCAGAGAACTCCGGCATTGGCTATTACAACGGACCTGTCACCTTCAAGGTGACGGTGGAGAACCTTGGAGCCACAAACGCCGAACAGTGGGTCCTTGTATCCGCCCCCTACATCGACCGGCTCAGACCCGCCATTCTCGATGAAAATGGCGCTTTCCAGCGGCTTCGTGACATGGGAGACCTTTACCCATTCGGTAACCGGCTGATTTCGCTACCACCGTGGATCTGGCCAGTTTCATTACCGGCGGGTACGACCACACTGTTGTTCGAGGTTCAGAATGCCGGCCCCACGCTACTACCCATTAGCATTCTGGAACCTGACAATGTTGTAAGCGACATCGCAGGAACCATGACCTGGAAGGCGTTCATCACTGGCCTCCTCGTCTTTGCGCTGTTGCTGAACCTCAGCTTCATGATGAAATTCAGACTCCCGGGGCTGGCCTGGTTGGGCGTTCTCACGCTATCCGTTATTCACGTGCAACTTGTCATGGAGGGCTTCGGGCTCTGGCTGATTTGGCCAGAATTCCCGGAAATAAACGCATTACTGAACATCAGCCTCTGTCTTTGCCTCATCTCACTTTGCCAAATCACGCCAAACTTTATCCAGGTCTCCAGACTCCCGAGACTGCTACTGAATGCAGCGAGTGTTCTTGGCCTTTTACATCTGCTGGCCATGCCACTGCGGCTACCGTTGCTCGGTCAGGACTCCTTCCTGATACTGGCCCTGACCGGTGGTTCAATGATTCTGGCCCTGACGCTAAAACAGGCCCGACACGAGGTGTATGCCCGCTATTTTGCGTTATCACTGCTCTTCATTCTCCTGGGTACAGTTATCTCGGCAGCACGGACTGTCGGCTGGGTCCCGGTGAACAGCTTTACCGATTCCGCCTTCTTTATCGGTGCAGCGGCCGCATCTCTGATCCTGACCAGCGGCATTGGCCGTCAGATATTGGAAGAGCGCAAAAAAAGGCTGGCTTCTGATATTCGGGCCCGCCAGGAACAAACGCTGCGATCTCACGTTGAGCAAAATTACAAGCAACTCCTCAAAACACACAGTGTTTCCGGCAAACCCAATCGGGCCATGCTGGAGGAGTCGTTGGATCAACTTGATAGCCACCAACAGCCCTACACCGTCGCCATGATTCAGTTGACCCGGTTTAACGAAATCGAGCAGGCTCTCGGCTATCGGACGGCAGAGGATCTGCTCAGAAGTTATCTGTGGGAGCTCGACGGATTCCTGAAACGGATCATGGGTGATCAGTTGATCATAATTGACGGCTATGCCCTCGCCAGCATTGATACGAGCAATCATGCCTTTGCCTTTTTCCATACTGACGCCCCGGACACTTACCCGGAAAAACTGAAAACGCTCATGAATTGGTTGGGAGAGAACTTCCGCGAGGGCCGGTTCTCGCTATCGTGGAGTTCATCGGTGGGTATCGCCCATGCTCCGGAGCATGGGGTCGACGCGTCAGATATCCTTTCATCAGCTGGCTTTGCTGCCCTGGATACGCATCAGCCCCTGACGGTCTACGACCCGGCTATCGCGGACTGGCAGTACCAGCAGCAAATGCTGATGCTGGATATCGAAGAGGCACTGGGTAATGGCTGCATATGGCTGGAATACCAACCAACCGTGCGAATACAGGACGCACGTATCGCTTCGTTGGAAGCCCTGATCCGCTGGCAACACCCGGACTTCGGCACGGTTGCTCCGGATCGGTGGATCCCATTAGCCGAACAGGTCGGGATGATTCACCACGTTACGCTCTGGGTGGTGGACCGCGTCTGTGAAGATATGAGCGCGCTGAAGGCCCGTCACGGGGACCACATTGCCGTTGCGGTCAACATTTCTGCAAACGATCTCACCCACCCGGACTTTCTGGAAAAGGTGAAGGCAATTGTGCAGCACCATGGGGCACAACCTTCCGATCTTATTCTGGAGATTACCGAAACAGCGATGATGGCTGACACAGCCTTGGCAAAAGTCGTTATTCGGACCCTGAGCCAAAGCGGGTTCAGAATTGCCGTCGATGATTTTGGAACCGGGCACTCGTCGCTGGGAACCCTTGCCACATTCGAGCTGGACGAGTTAAAAATCGACCGGAGTTTTCTCAGCGACATACTCACCCAACCCGCCCGACAGCGGATATTCCGAGCGGCGCTTGACCTGGGTGAGGCTCTCGACCTGGATGTTGTGGTCGAAGGTGTGGAGGAGGAAGCTATCGCCGCCTGGCTACAGCAGTTCCCCGGCCTGTATGGCCAGGGATACTACTGGGGCAAGCCAGAACAGCTGAAGACCTGAGCTCCAAGCAGATCAGGGCAAATCGGTCACAGCCCCTTTCGAGGCAGAACTTACGGTTCGCGAATACTTCGCCAACGTGCCTCGGGTGAAACGGGGTGGTGGAGCCTGCCAGGCCTGCCGACGACGTTCCAGTTCCTGATCCGAGACATCCAGCTCAATCCGGTTACTGACGGCATCAATGGTAATGGTGTCGCCATCCTCGACCAGCGCAATCGGGCCGCCCTCGGCCGCTTCCGGTGTGATATGGCCAACCACGAAACCGTGGCTGCCTCCTGAGAACCGGCCATCGGTAATCAACGCGACATCGCTGCCCAGGCCCTTGCCCATGATCGCGGAGGTGGGGCTCAGCATCTCCCGCATGCCCGGTCCGCCTTTGGGGCCTTCGTAGCGGATGACCAGCACATCGCCGGCCACCACTGTGCCGTCGAGAATCCGCTCCTGGGCTTCTTCTTCCGAATGGAATACCCGGGCACGGCCGGTAAAATGCGTGCCTTCCTTGCCGGTGATCTTCGCCACCGCTCCGGTTGGCGCCAGGTTCCCGAAAAGGATCCGCAGATGGCTGTCCGCCTTGATCGGGTTGTCGAAGGCGTGAATGATGTCCTGCCCTTCCGGATAGGGGGCAACATCGGCCAGGTTCTCGGCCAGAGTCTGGCCGGTTACGGTCAGACAGTCGCCATGCAGCAGCCCGCGGTCCAGCAACATTTTCACCAGCGGCTGGATACCGCCGATGGCCACCAGCTCCGACATCATGTAGTGGCCGCTCGGGCGCAGATCCGCCAGCACCGGCACCCGCTTGCCAATCTCGACAAAGTCTTCCAGCTCCAGATCGACACCGACGGTGCTGGCCATGGCCAGCAGGTGCAGTACCGCATTGGTGGAACCGCCCAGGGCGATGACGACCGTAATGGCGTTTTCGAAGGCTTTCCGGGTCATGATGTCGCTGGGCTTGATGTCTTTCTCCAGCAGGTTCAGCACCGCAGCACCGGCACCTCGACAATCCTCCGCCTTGGTCTCCGACACAGCGTTCTGGGCGGAGCTGCCCGGCAGGCTCATGCCCATGGCCTCGATGGCCGACGCCATGGTATTGGCGGTATACATGCCACCACAGGACCCTGGCCCCGGAATCGCGGTTTCCTCTATCTGCTTCACCTCAATCAGATCCAGATCACCACGGGCGTGGGCACCCACGGCTTCAAACACGGAAATAATATCGGTGTGGTTCTCGCCAGGCATGATGGTGCCGCCATACACGAACACAGATGGCCGATTCAGACGCGCCAGGCCCATCATGCAACCGGGCATGTTCTTGTCGCAGCCACCGATCGCCACCAGGCCATCGAACCCTTCGCAACCGGCCACGGTCTCGATGGAATCGGCGATCACCTCCCGGGACACCAGGGAATACTTCATGCCCTCGGTACCATTGGCAATGCCGTCCGATATGGTAATGGTATTAAAAATCAGTGACTTGCCGCCTGCCTCATCGGCTCCGGCAGCCGACTCCTCGGCCAGTTGGTTGATGTGCATGTTGCACGGCGTGAGGTTACTCCATGTGGACGCAATGCCGATCTGGGGCTTTTTGAAATCCTCATCGGTAAACCCGACGGCCCGAAGCATGGCACGGCTGGCGGATTTGCCAATGCCATCAACAACGGGGGCCGAATATTTCCGGCGCTTGTCCTGATTCTTGTCTTGCGTCATGGGAGTCTCCTTATCAGGTGGCTTATTCGAACAGACTCTCAGAAACCATGGCTTTCGGCAACGGGCAGGCGAGCAAGCCTGTACGCGGGCGGGTGGAACGCTTGGCTTGGGGCAGTCTGCAGAAAGATGCAGTTTCGACTGACCTGCATCAATGGCAGTTCACAGCGGTGGTTTTAAAATTCGCGGACACACTGACGCCATGGAGGCATCTCATGCCATTTCCCATTCAAACAGCAGCGGTGAATCACGCTGCTTCGGACTGCCCGGATTTCCGGCGCTGGTGCGATGGTTATGGCGTCATCCAGCACAGTGAAGCCACGCAACATCAGGTCAGCGTACTGGCAGAGCACCTGGTTGCTGCAGGCCACCAGCCCGATGCTGCCGCGGTCTATCGTAAACTCGCCGACCTGGACAGGCTGACCAGTGCCGGTCTCTGGCTGGTAGTCCACATGACCTACGCCCGCCGGGTTGATGTCTCCGGCCAGCCGCTGGCGCCTCAGGACTTCAAGACCAATCCGGAAGGCCACACCGGCGGGGCACTGAACATGGTGCCGGCCTATGCCGGCTATCTGGCTCTGAACAATCTGACCGAACGCACACGGAGCTGGCTGATGGGCCAGGGGCACTGCGTGGCAGCCGTGGACGCCCTGAATGTCCTCACCGGAAACCTTCATCCGGAACAGGCGGAACGTTATCGAGGGCCGGACGGGCTCTCAACTCTGGTTTCCGATTTCTACAGCTACCGCCAGAAGCCGGACGGTACCATGGCCGCGCCCCTTGGCAGCCACGTCAATCCGCACACCGCCGGTGGTATTCTCGAAGGGGGCTACCTCGGGTTTGCCGAGCTACAATACGCCCATATGCCCCTGCCGGGTGAGTCTCTGGTGGCCTTTCTGTCTGATGGGGCCGCCGAGGAGCAGCGCGGCAGCGACTGGATCCCCCGCTGGTGGCGTGCCGAGGACTGCGGCGCAGTGATGCCGGTTATGATTGCCAATGGACGGCGCATTGAACAGCGAACCGAGCTGGGCACCCGCGAGGGTCTCGAACGTTTTGAAGCGCATCTCGAACACAGGGGCTTTGTGCCCTTCCGTTTTGATGGCCGCGATCCTGCCGCCTTTGTCTGTGCTCTCTATGAAATGGAGCAGGCACTCGCCACCAATGGCGAGGCGGCGCTACGGGGAGAGAGCGGCTATCCCGTTCGGGTACCCTATGGCATTGCGGAGACCACCAAGGGGTATGGTTTTTATGGCGCCAGCAGCAATGCAGCCCACAACCTGCCACTGCCCGGAAACCCGCGAATGGATGCCCGGGCCAGGGAGCTGTTTAACGAGCATGCCGCCAGATTGTGGGTGGCTCCGGATCAGCTTCAAAACGCTATCACTCATCTTAACCAGCACGCCGGGCAATCTCGGCCACTTGAGCGTGATCATGCTCTCGCGACCCGCAATCCACCGGACCCGATAATCCCCCGGCTTCCGGCCTGTCGGGAATGCACCTCGCCGATGAAGGCTGTGGATGATTTTTTCCGTGCGCTGGTGGCCCAGAACCCGGACCTCAGGGCCAGAGTGGGCAATCCGGACGAGCTGGCAAGCAATCGTCTTGGCGGAGTGCTGGATGATCTGAAGCACCGGGTGAACGATCCCGAGAACGATCAGGAGTCGGTGCACGGCAAGATCATCACGGCACTGAACGAAGAATCTGTGGTATCGGCTTGTCTGGCCAATAAGGCCGGGCTAAATCTGGTCGCCAGCTATGAGGCCTTCTGCGTGAAAATGCTTGGCGCCATCCGCCAGGAGCTGATTTTTGCCCGGCACCAGAAAGAAATCGGGCGGCCTGCCCGCTGGCTCGGCTTGCCGGTTATTGCCACCTCCCACACCTGGGAAAATGGCAAGAACGAGCAGTCCCATCAGGACACCACCTTCTGCGAAAGCATGATCGCGGAGATGAACGACGTCTCCCGGGTGCTGTTTCCGGCCGACTACAACAGCACTCTGGCAACATTGCCATCTGTATTCCGTGAAAGGGGCACGATCAGTTGCATGGTAATCCCGAAACGGGAACGCCCCTGCGTCTTCGACACCCGGGAAGCGGAACTGCTGGCGAGGCACGGGGCCCTGGTGGTGGATGAAGATACCTCGTCCGGTGAACCATTGCTGCTCATCGCCAATGGCGCCTACCAGTTATCCGAGTCAATCAGAGCCTGTGAACGCCTGAGGGAGACCGGCACCCCCTTTCGCCTGGTCTATATCCAGGAACCCGGCAGATTCCGCCAACCGAGGGACACCATGGAAGCCCAGGTATGCCTGTCCGAATTCGAGCGGGAGCGCCTGTTCCCCCACCGCATTCGCCGACGGGTTGCTCTCACGCACATGCGCCCGGAGGTCTTCCGGGGCCATCTCCATCCGCTGTTCCCGGAACCGTCGCAGGCCCGGGTTCTTGGCTACATCAACCGCGGCGGGACATTGAATGAAGCCGGCATGCTGTTTGCCAACGGCTGTTCCTGGGGCCATGCCCTGGCTGCCTGTGCCAGCGTGATGGACAAGCCGCCGGGCGAATGGCTGTCCAGTGCGGAGCTGGCAGCGGTAGAAGGCCGGGGGGACCCGGCGGTGATTACCCGGGGCCTGCCCTGAGCCAACGCCTTCTGACAACCGTTTCGATTTCGAGGATCACCAGAACCACCACACCGGAAACCGCTGCAAACGCGAGCATTTCAACGCTCAACGCCTGCGTGCCAAAGGTCTCGTTGAACCAGGGCGTATAGGTAAACAGCAGTTGCAATGCAATAACCGCGGCGACTGCCAACAGGACGATCGGCGTACCCAACACCCCGCGCAGGGTAATTGACGCTGAATCCAGGTATCGCACCGCAAACAGGTAAAACATTTCCATTGCCACAAGCGTGTTAACCGCAAGGGTCCGGGCAGTGCTCTCATCACCATGATGATGCATGGCCCAGTACCAGGCAGCAAAAATGCCACCAAGGAACAGAAGTGAAACGAAGACCACACGCCAGACCACGAATCCCCGAAGCAGGGACTCATTCCGCCCCCTTGGCGGATGCTTCATAACATCGGGTTCCGCGGGCTCAAACGCCAGTGTCATGGCCAGAACCACAGAGCTGACCATGTTGACCCAGAGAATCTGCAGTGCCGAAATGGGCAGGGTCAGCCCAAGCAACAGGGCGGTAACGAGACTGATAGACTCCCCACCGTTAATGGGCAGCATAAAGGCAATGCCTTTTTTGAGATTGGTGTAAACAGTTCGCCCCTCGCGCACGGCTGCCGCAATACTGGCGAAATTGTCGTCCAGCAACACCACCGAAGACGCTTCCCTCGCAGCCTCCGAGCCCTTCACCCCCATGGCAATACCCACATCCGCCCGCTTGAGGGCCGGTGCGTCATTGACCCCGTCCCCGGTCATGGCGACAACTCCATGCAGGGCCTGCAGCGCAGTGACCAGCCTCAATTTGTGTTCGGGACTGGTCCGGGCAAAGACATCCACTTCACCAACAAGATCCCGAAGTTGATCATCATCCAGCTGGTCCAATTCCTTACCAGTCAGAACCCGCCCGGTATTTTTCAGGCCCAGCTTGCGGGCAATAGCGCCTGCCGTGATCCCATGATCACCGGTAATCATCTTCACCCGGATTCCG
Source organism: Marinobacter sp. L-13 (assembly GCF_056857715.1). NCBI lineage: Bacteria > Pseudomonadati > Pseudomonadota > Gammaproteobacteria > Pseudomonadales > Marinobacteraceae > Marinobacter > Marinobacter sp. L-13. The sequence goes on along the minus strand of NZ_JBSXNQ010000061.1, from coordinate 51,878 downwards.
GCATCGTGGCACTCGGCAATGGCCCGAATGGCTTCCTGCCTTGGCGGATCCAGCAAACCAACCAGTCCAAGCAGTTCTGCACCCTGTTCAAGATCTTCAATGGCCAGTTCGCCAATGCCACGTTCTGCGGGCTTCCGGGCAAGGGCCAGCACTCTGAGACCATCGGATGCCATTTCGGTGATAACCCGCTCCCAGAAATCCCGGCGCAGTTCGCTGGTTTCCCCGGATTCGGCAACCTCGCTGTTACACATATCCAGGATCCGCTCCGGCGCGCCTTTGAGGTAGATCACGCTGTGGCCGTGGTGGTCATGATTCAGCGTGGCCATGAAGCGATTCTCGGTATCGAAAGGGATCTCATCTTTCCGGGGCCAGTCGGCGGCGCTGCCATCAACATCAAACCCGGCTTTGCGGGCAAACACGGAGAGCGCGGCCTCCATTGGATCGCCGGCGATTCGGATTCTGCCTGAGTCATGGTGAACATGGGCGTCGTTACAAAGGGCGGCGGCCCGGGCAAGTTCGTCCAGCAGAGTGGAGTCCGACGGGTGACCATTTTCGGCGTTTACCGCACCATCAAGATCGTAGCCTTCGCCAGTCACCTCGAGCTGAACCCCGGATAACACCGCCCGAGTGACCATCATTTCGTTCCGGGTGAGCGTTCCGGTTTTATCCGAACAGATTACCGACACCGCGCCCAGGGTTTCGATAACCGGCATTCGGCGAACCACGGCCTGCCGGCGTGCCATCTGGCGCACACCGATGGCCAGGGTAATGGTGAGAATTGCTGGTAAGCCCTCGGGTATCGCGGCAACGGTGAGCCCAACCACTGCCATAAACAGTTCCCGGAATGGCAGACCGCTGAATGCAGCTCCGCCAACAAAAATCGCAATGCCGGCGGCAATCACGATGATGGAAAGGATTCGGGCGAACCTGTCCATTTGCTCCAATAAGGGGGTTTTCAGAGTTGTGGTCTGAGCGAGGAGTCCGGAAATGCGACCGATCTCAGTGCGCGCGCCGGTTCGAACCACAACGCCACGGCCGGTCCCGGTCGCAACCATGGTGCCGGAGAAGGCCATCCCGGACTGGTCCCCCAACGGAGCATCTGGAGCCACCGACCCTGTTGATTTATCAACAGCCTCGGACTCACCCGTGAGAATGGCCTCATCGATTTTCAGGTTGTGGGACTTTTCCAGACGCAGATCGGCGGGCACCCGGTCTCCGGGCTCCAACAGTACCGTATCGCCCGGAACCAGATTGGCAGCATCTATCTGATGCTGGCCATCAGAACGCATGACCCGTGCTTTGGGCGCAAGCATGTGGCGAATGGCCGACAGGGCCTGCTCGGCCTTGCCCTCCTGAACGAAGCCCACCAGCGTCTGGATAACAACAACAGCGAGAATGACGCCAGCATCCACCCAGTGGCCCAGGCTCGCCGTGATTACGGCGGCCCCTGCCAGTACGTAAATCAGGAAATTCTTGAGTTGCCGTCCCAGTCTCGCCCAAGGCCCCTTTGCACGAGCCTCCGGCAAAGCATTTGGGCCATGGCGGGCCAGGCGCTGGCGAACCTCATCCTCAGACAGGGGCTCCTTTGCTTTGAGCTCCTGCCTTGCTTCCGCGGACTGAAGCACATGCCACTCCGGCTCCCGCTGCTCGCACTCGCCGTTTTTCAAGACCACCGATTCCGACATCCCCTGAGAGCTCCCTGCCATTGCAACACCCCATTAAACCCCGGAAAGCACCCGGGGTGGTTTGCGCTGCATCAAAGACAGAATAGTCAGGGGACCGGTCGGACTTCTTATCCTATGCTTGTGTCCTGCACCGTACGATTTCCGGGACCGGGCAATACCCGCCGGGAAGCGGTGCGGCTCGCGTCGATCTGATAATCCTTTGACTTGATGGTGTCCACGAAATACCAGTCGGCCCGGGCTTCTTCGGGCGTAAAGGTCACCAGCATGTAGCCACGCTGATTCACGTTCAGGTAATCCAGGTCATCCACCAGCAGACCAATGGCCTGTTCCGCGCCCTGAATCATGTCATCCGGAATGCCCAGATACTCCTCCAGGCCGGGTGATGTAACCGACGCTGTAGCGAACTCCACGCCAATCTGGTCGCCCTGGATGTCTTTCAGGTTGTTGGCCCACGCGTTATGGGTATCCCCCGCCAGTACAACCAGGTTCTTGTTCAGCGCCTTGGCCGTTCCCAGAACCACTTCCCGTTCATATTGGTAGCCATCCCAGGCGTCCAGATTGTAGGGGGCAACTGTATTGATGCGAGCCAATTCCTCTGGAGTCAGGGACGGATCCCCCTGGAGCTCCCGGCCTTTGAGCTGGGCCAGTTCCGCCAGTTTTTCCGGCAGACCGTCAAACTGCTCAGTAGCAATGGCCACCAGCAGCTCCGCAGGCAGATTCATTCGGCCCATGAGGACTTGTTGCCCCAGCACCTGCCATGTGGCGGTGGAGTAGTTCAGGGAAGACTGCAGCCAGAGCAGTTGCTCCGCACCTAGCAGGGTACGGTTCTCACTGCCAACATCCGCAGTAAAGCGGACAGCATCGAGGCCTTCTCCCGTGAAATAGTCCATGTAGTCCAGTTGCTGGTCGCGACCGATAATGCGGGTATCCAGCATGTGCAGGTCCACCAGATTGCCGAACCGGAAGGTCCGGAAGATGGCCTCGTCGCTGCCCTCGATCACAGGGCGGATCGGCATCCATTCGAAATAGGCCTTCAGGGCATTGAGCTTACGCTGGGTGAAATCGCCCTCGCCCTCGTTGTGGTTTTCAGCTCCCTCTTCCCAGGCGTCGTTCGCCACCTCGTGGTCGTCCCACACCACGATGAACGGCACTCTCGCATGCAGGGACTGAAGATCCGGGTCCGCACGATACGCAGCGTAACGTCTGCGATAGTCCACCAGTTCAATCAGCTCAAGATTGTTGTCCTCAGAAAAGGTCCTCCCCAGCGCCTGGGCATCCTGTGCCGCATAACTGCCGCTGTCGGAGCTGTATTCGTAGATGTAGTCGCCCAGATGGACCACGGCATCCAGGTCATTCTGTTTACTGATTTCCCCGTAGACGTTGAAATAGCCGGCCGGATAATTCGCGCAGGAGACCACGGCCAGGCGCACTGAGTCGATACTGCCTTCCGGTAAGGTCCGGGTTACGCCCACCGGTGACTGCCGATCGGTCGTCTAAAAGCGGTAATAGTAGCTCTGCCCCGGTGCCAGGCCGCGGACGTCCACCTTGACGGTGAAGTCATGGGCCTCAGTGGCCTCTGCCGTGCCGGAGTGCACAAGGTTCTCGAAACCCTCATCCGTCGATACCTCCCAGGCGACACCGACAGGTGCCGAACCGGTCGCCGGTGCAGCCCTGGTCCAGAGCATGACACCATCGGCAAGCGGGTCGCCGCTGGCCACTCCATGGGTAAAGCTGATTGTTCGCTTGTCGGAGCTGTCCAGTACACAGCCTGCGAGGCCGGTCGAAATCACCACGGCGCCCATACCCATGGCTGATGCCTTCAGAAAATCCCGTCGTGTCAGTCGTTTCATTGTTATATCTTCCCCTGCATTCGTCCCTTGTAGTCTCGACGTTCTGCACCTTTCGCCGTTTCTACTCCAAATGAAGAAGCTAATCGGGCTTGGTTAAGAACGCATTGCCAATTTGCGACAGGGGGATGGCAAATCACGACAAGTCTTTTGCAAGAACCAGAAACCATAAAAAAAGGGAGCCAGTGGCTCCCCTTTTGCGGTCCGTTTAAACCCGGTCTATCCGCTGATAAATACCGGACCAACTCCGAAGTTCCAGAGAATGACGGAACCCACGCGAGTGGATACCAGGATCACCAGCGCGACGGTCAGCAACGCTCCGGCGTACATTACCGCCCGCTCCTTTTCGATGCCCATGACAATCGGCAGCCCGTCATACATGAGATAGGCGCCATAGCAGGCGGCGGCCAGGAAGACGATGGCGTTGAACCAGGGCACTGGATACAGCAGGGCAAATCCTGCGAGGAACAGAGGAGTGCAGGAGTAGGCTGCCAGGGCAATACCGTTCGAGGGTACGTGTTCTTCCTTGGCGCCGTAGGTTCTTGCCATCCAGTTGATGGCGTAACCCAGCGCAAAAACGCCGACCAGCATTGCCAGATAGGTCAACACGCTGAGCTGCATTGCACTGATCTCGGTTAACTTGATCAGCCGCTCATTGCCGACCGTCCAGCCGAAATAGGCAGTCGATATGTAGGCACAAATGGGAGCTATCGCCGCCAGAATCAGAACATAGGCAACATAGACCCGGCGCGGAGTTTCATGTTCTTTTCGTATGGAAGCCCACTCTTCATCAGGATGGGTAAAGAGACCGAACGCATGTGACAGGAGCATGGATGACCCCCTCTCTCTTCTATTGTTGGTATTTATACGTACGGAACGCGGTAACCGGCAGATCAGACGCTGTTCCTTAATCTTAACTATAGTCAAGAACAGCGATTGCGAAAGCAAAATGACGCAGGATGATCGGGCAAGTTTTTTTCAGCCTTGGCTGGAGGCGGCGGCCGGCGATTGCCGGCCGCGCGGAGTCAGGAATTGCGCGGATCGGTCTCGGCAACCCAGGGGTAATCCCGGTGGCTGTCGCGGAAGGATAACAGGCTCTCCACACCGGAAAAGTCCACAAGGTCCCTGAAATCCAGCCAGTCTACCAGGCAATAAAGACAGATGGCCGGGTAATTCCATTCCTCGAACTGGCCCTCTTCCGCCATTGCCGACAGCGTGCGCAAGGTTGTCATGATGCGTTCACGTTGAAGGTTGTAGAACATCAGGTCGGCGCCGGTATCGATTCCGGACTTCTCCGAGAGCAGCAACGTGACCGCGGAGTCATTGGCGCCATCGATCATGGTCAGCTGGTTTTCCTGATCCCAGGTCAGCGGATCGCGGCCCTGTTTGGCACTGACGTAACGGGCGATAATCCGGGAATCATAGATTTCCTTGCCACCGTCTTCGAGTACCGGAATTTTCAGGGTCGGATTGTTTCGCCGCAGCTCGTCCCGGCCTTCACCATAGATATTGAGATTGAGGAATTCATAGGGCTCTTCGTCCAGCAGGATACGAATGCGCCGAACGTAAGGTGAAGTAGTGGATCCGATCAGTTTCATGGTTTCTCCGGGGATTTCACACTCAGGATCCCAACAGGGATTCAGGGTTGGTGTATGGGTGCCCGGTCGCTTCTGCCACTTCCCTGTAGGTCACCTTGCCCGCGGCCACGTTCAGCCCGGCCCTGAGGTGTTGATCTTCCTTCATCGCCCGATCCGGACCCTTGTTGGCCAGGGCCGCCACAAAAGGCAAAGTGACGTTATTCAACGCCAGAGTCGACGTGCGCGCAACGGCACCCGGCATATTCGCCACGCAGTAATGTACCACACCATCAACAATATACGTGGGATCGTCGTGCGTCGTGGCCCGGGAGGTTTCGGCACAGCCACCCTGATCAATGGCAACGTCCACGATAACGCTTCCCTCCGGCATCCGGCGGATCATGTCGCGGGTGATCAGCTTTGGCGCAGAGGCCCCTGGAATGAGCACACTGCCGATGACAAGATCGGATTCCGTCACCGCCTGATCGAGAGTCTGGGCCGTTGAAAACAGGGTTGTGATGCGGTTGCCGTAGAGATGGTCCAGGTTTCTGAGTACGTCCATGTTGCGGTCCAGAACCGTGACCTGGGCACCCAATCCGACCGTCATGGCAATCGCATTCTGGCCGACAACTCCGCCACCAACGACCGCTACTCGCGCCGGACTGACACCGGGTACGCCGCCCAATAGCACGCCGCGACCGCCCATGGCTTTCTCCAGGCAATGGGCACCGGCCTGGATCGACATGCGCCCGGCGACTTCCGACATCGGCGCCAGCAGGGGCAAGTGCCCTCCACGGTCGGTCACTGTCTCATAGGCAATGCAGGTAGCGCCGGACTTCACCAGGTCGTCCGTCTGCGCTTTGTCCGGGGCCAGGTGCAGATAGGTGAAAAGCGTGTGCTCCGGCTTCAGCATGGCCCGCTCTTCGGCCTGGGGCTCCTTGACCTTGACGATCAACTCTGCGGTATCGAAAACCTCCCCGGCCGTCTCAAGAATTCGCGCTCCGGCCTGCCGATAATCCTCGTCGGAAAAGCCAATGGCGAGGCCAGCTCCCGTTTCCACAAACACCTCATGATTGTGGCCGCACAGCTCATGAACGGCAGCGGGTGTCATGCCTACACGGTATTCGCGGTTCTTGATTTCCCTGGGTACACCGATCCTCATACACAACCTCCAGATCATTCGGGATTTGCGGGTGTCTGACTGTAGTGTAGTCAAAAGGTCCTATACTGGATTGGCAACTGATTGCATCGGTTTACCGGTTCCGGGCGTAGATTTCCGGACAAAAAGACAATCCGACCCAAAAGGAGTAGGACAGATCATGACACCCCTAAAAGCAACAGCGGCAGCCGGAACCTTCTCAATAGCGCTGGCAAGCACGCAGGTACTGGCAGAAATGCAAACCAAGACCGTTGAATACAAGGTCGGTGAAACCACCTTCACCGGTTACATGGCCTGGGATAATGAGTTCGAAGAGAAGCGCCCGGGTGTTCTGGTGGTGCATGAGTGGTGGGGCCACAATGACTTTGCCCGGGATCAGGCAGAGCGGCTTGCCGCTGCCGGCTATACCGCCTTTGCCCTGGATATGTATGGCTCCGGCAAGCAGGCGGACCACCCTGATACCGCCCAGAAGTTCATGCAGGAAGCGACCAAGGACATGGATCAGGTGAAGGCGCGCTTCATGAAGGCGATGGAGATCCTGCAAAACCATGAAAGCGTTGATGCGTCCCGCATCGCTGCACAAGGCTACTGTTTCGGCGGCGCGGTGGTCCTGAATATGGCACGTATGGGCGTGGATCTGGACGGCGTCGTCAGCTACCACGGTGCGCTTGGCAGCCCCATAACCGCCGAAGCCGGAACAGTGAAGGCCAGGGTTCAGGTGTACACCGGTGGTGCCGACAAGATGGTTCCTTCAGACCAGGTCGCCGGCCTGGTGAAGGAGATGCAGGACGCAGAAGTCGATCTCACCCTGGTGAGCTTTCCCGGCGTGTTGCACTCATTCACCAATCCTGGCGCTGACAAGGTCGCCGAGGAGTTCGGCATGCCGATAGGTTATGACGAAGAGGCCGCCACCCGTTCCTGGGAGGGAACCATGCGTTTCTACGAGGCTATTTTCGCCCGGTAACACCGTGCGCTGAACACCGGAACCCGGCCGGACGGCCGGGTTCTTCTGCTTCAGAGGGACGACGCAATACTGTTGCGAACGTCTGTCATCAGATCATCCAGCGGCAAAGCCCCGGACGCCATCGGGGGATGAATGACGATTTCAATGTCACCGCTGCTGAAGGCAGCACTTCCCTTGGGCAATCGCTGGTGGGACCCACAGATGGTGACGGGCAGAATCGGAAGCTCGCCATCCTGTGCAATGACGAAACCACCCTTCTTGAAGGGTAGTAATTTGCCATCCCACGAACGGGTTCCTTCCGGGAAAATCAGAATGCCGGTGCCGTCCGGGAGCTGGCCTACCCCCCGCTTGATGCTCTCCAGCGCATCACTGCCTTTCGAGCGATCGATAAACAAATTCCGCGAGGCTTCCAGTGCCAATCCGAACAGGGGCACCTTGCGCAACTCTTTCTTGATCACCCACCGATATTGCAGACCAAGGGCGAGCACCAGCGCCGGGGGATCAAGATAGGAGGCATGGTTGCTCAGAATGACATATCGCTGACCGGGCTCGATGTTTTCCCTGCCACGAACCTTGAGGCGGATACCGCAGACTTTCAGGATAATCCATGCATAGATCTGGGTGCCGTGGAACGCCGCATCCCCTCGCTTCCCCAAAAGGGCTGCAATAACAATCGGGAAAAACAGAATCAGGGTGAGCAGTATGGCCCAGAACAGGATCCAGGCGGCCTTGAGCGGTCGGAGCATGTAATGATTCCTGGAGATCTCGACTTCCGGTTAAACGAGCAGCAGGTCGGTAAAGATTACACAATGATGGGAAAATAACAAAAGCGTGCCACCTTGCCAGGCGTTTTTCAGCCATTAAAAAAGGCAGCCGAAGCTGCCTTTTTGGCGGTTATTGCCGAATCCATCAGGGATTACAGGGCAACAACGTTCTCCGCCTGAGGACCTTTCTGGCCCTGGGTAACGGTGAACTCAACCTGCTGGCCTTCTGCCAGAGTTTTGAAACCGCTGCCCTGAATAGCGCTGTAGTGAACAAAAACGTCCGGGCCGCCTTCACGAGTGATAAAGCCAAAGCCTTTTGCTTCGTTGAAGAACTTAACAGTACCGGTAGTAGTAGACATACTTAAACTTCCTGAAATCAATCATATTATCTGCCGCCTCGCACCTTCATGGTGTCAGGTCAGCGTTTTGCGGAAATACAGAACTCGCGGAATCAAAAACAGGACGGTCACTACTAACTGCGGAGGTACGTCTTATTCATGAAATGCTTTACTGAATCTTTCCTACGCCCTTCACTCTACTCCTGAATCCGAAGCTTGCCAAGGGTATTTTCGAGAATTTGTGTAGGTAGTGGTACCCATCATCCCTTCACCAGGCCAAAGGTGTAAATTCCCAGTGCAGTCATGAGGATGGAGCCGACAACGTGGGCCAGAATACCGGTGATGGCCATGGCCCATTTGCCGCCCTGGATTGCAGCAAACATCTCGAGTGAAAACGTCGAAAAGGTGGTCAGCGCACCGCACAATCCGGTTATGGCAAAGAGCCGCCACTCCGGTGCCAGCGTGGTGCCATGGCTGAAGTAACCGATAAGCAGCCCGATCAGCCAACCACCACTGAGATTGGCAACCAGCGTTCCGTAAGGAACGGCATGGTAGGTCGTGTTCAACCACAATCCCAGAGCCCAACGAAGGTTGGCGCCGATGACGGCGCCAACACTCACAGCAACGAACGACAACCACATGTCAGGGCTGTCTCCTGTCAGGCGGGGTTGTGATCAATCACTGTCTCCTTGTTGCGCGCAAACTCATCAAACGGGAAGTCATCGACCGTTAGCATCTCGAGTACCACCGTCTCATACTGGCGCATGAAATCGGCCTCTTCCTTGGTATAGATACCAGCCTTCAGGGCCGCCTCAAACCGCTCTTCCGGATGCAAGGCGGTCATCGGCAATTCACCTTTGGCGTAGGCCTTGGTCGCTTTCCGGTATAGCTGTTCTGCCTTGTCGTAGTCCTTGAGCAGACCGTTGTAGCGAGCCACCGGATTCTCCACGGTGCCCTCGCCATTGGTATGCCAGATGCTGGCAATCAGCTTATTGCGGATAGGCGTGTCTGTGGATATTGCACGAGCCAGTTTGCGCGCAAGGTCGTCCTGCGGACTGCCCCAGCGACGGCCAAGCGGCATCGTAACGCCGCGCAGAACCAGCGCCACGGCGCGATTCGGCAGGTTCTGGAGGAACTCATCCAGGGCGTTTTCAGTGCGATGCAGCAGCATGCCCAGGCTGTACTCCATTACTTCCTTCTCACCCTCTACCGGCTGGGTCTCGTGCCAGTTCTTGAGGACCATGGAAGCCAGGTACAGGTTGGACAGCATATCCCCCAGCCGTGCAGAGATAAGCTCCCGCATTTTCAGTTCGCTGCCAAGCGTGGTCATCGCGGCATCCGAGCACAGACCAAAGGCTGCGCTGAAGCGGGCCACGGCCTGCGCGTACTTGCGACTGGCACTGTCAAACGGCACATCTGCCCGTCCAAGACCAAGAGCCTGGGTGAAGGCGCGGGCGGCATTGCCGAAAATCAGCCCGGCGTGGCCGAAGAACGCATCGTCAAACGCGTTGATATCATCGTTGTCCTTGGCCGCCAGCTCCTTGAGCACATACGGATGGCAGCGAATGGCGCCCTGGCCGAAGATCATCAGGCTGCGGGTCATGATGTTGGCACCCTCAACAGTGATCGAGACAGCGGCACCGCTGTAGCCTATGCCCAGGTAGTTACGCGGGCCAAGCGTGACGGTCTTGCCACCGTGAACGTCCATGGCATCGGTCAATACACCGCGCTGGAACTCGGTAAGGTGGTATTTAAGGATGGCAGACGGCACTGCCGGCTTCTCACCTTTATCAATCATATTGGCAGTGTGGTTTACAGCTGCCTGAGAGATATAGGTCTTGGCGGCGATTCGGGCCAGAGGCTCCTGCACACCCTCCATATCAGCAACCGGCGTATTGAACTGACGGCGGATACGGGTGAAACCACCAGCGGTGCCAACGGCCGACGCAGCCGCACCGGCCGCACCGGAGGGCAGGGTGATGCAGCGACCCACCGACAGGCACTCAACCAGCATACGCCAGCCCTGACCGGCCATATCCACGCCACCGATGATGTAGTCCAGCGGAATGAAGACGTCTTTACCCTTGATCGGGCCATTCAGGAACGGGCTGCCAATCGGGCAATGACGACGGCCGATCTCCATGCCTTTGGTGTCCCTGGGGATCAGTGCGCAGGTAATACCGTAGTCTTCGGTTTCGCCCAGGAGCCCGTCCGGGTCGAACATGCGGAAGGCAAGACCAACAACCGTGGCGATTGGCGCCAGGGTGATCCAGCGCTTCTCGAAATTGAGCCGGATACCGACAACTTCCTTGCCATCGACTTTCTGTTTGCAAACGATACCGGTGTCCGGAAGCGACGTCGCATCTGAACCAGCCCTTGGGCCCGTCAGACCAAAGCACGGAATTTCACGACCGTCTGCAAGCCTTGGCAGGTAATGGTTTTTCTGCTCCTCGGTGCCGTACTTGACGAGCAGCTCGCCAGGACCAAGGGAATTGGGTACGCCCACAGACACCATGAGCGTCTCGTTGGATGCCAGTTTTTGCAGAACTGCAGACTGCGCCTTCGCAGAGAATTCGAGGCCACCGTATTCCTTGGGAATGATCATCCCGAAGAAACCTTCCTTCTTGAGGAAGTCCCACAGCTCTTTGGGCAGATCAGCCCGCTCGACCGCCACGTCCCAGGTGTTACACATGGAAATTGCCTGGACACACTGGTTGTCGACGAAGGCCTGTTCTTCCTCGCTCAGGCCGGTATTGCGGTTGATCAGCAGGTTGTGCCAGTCAGGCCGACCAGTGAACAGTTCACCGTCCCAGCCGACCGTACCGGCTTCGAGAGCCACTTTCTCAGTCTCGGACACCTTCGGTGCGACCTTCTTGAACATCGCGAAAATGCGGGGTGTCAGCCAGCTTTGGCGAAACCCGGGGAGGCCGGCAGCAGCTGTTACGGCGGCACCAATAAACAAAACCAGGGCCAGCAAACCAGAGGCGAAAATCAGCGACAGCAGGCCGGTAACGGCCATTACGCCAATCGCGGACGTTGCACCAGACTCGCGCCGCATCACAATCAGCAGGCCAGCCAGTGCCACTACAAACAGTATGAAAGTCATCATAGGTTCTCTCTGTCATCCATGGTTCGGGAATGTCGAAGACTATAAACCGTTACGTTTACGGTACCGCATCAGATGAGGGCTGACCAGCAAATGCCGCACAGTCAGCCAGTTACGGAGATCACACCTGGCATTATGCGGTCACGATCACACGAATGCCTTCCAATGCCAGGCTGGCGTGCCCTATCGCCTCTTTTGCCGCCTCGAACTGCTCGCGGAAAAAGTCGATTTCCTCCTCGCGAATCGCCGGATTCACCTTTTGCAATGCTTCCAGCCGACGGATTTCCGGTCCGAAACTGGCCTCCAACTGCTCAAGCGCCTGAGACTTCAGGGGTTCCAGATTAGGCTCCGACAACCGCTCCACGTGGTCCACCATGGTTTCCACCTGGGGCCGGATCTGCGGGACGATGGCCTGGGCCGTGCGACGCCGGATATTCGAGCACATCTCGTTAAGACGGTCGTGGGGCAACGCGCCCGAGAGTTCCTTGCCATTTACATCCACCAGCAGCCGAAGTGGCGAGACCGGCAGGTAGCGGGTCAGTTGGAGCGCTTCCGGTGCCGGGCAGTGCACAGTAAACAGGGCCTCCATCAACAGCGTTCCGGGCGGCAGCGCCTTTACGGAAAGACTGGCGAGGGCGGCCTTGCCAAGGCCGGAGCTGGTCACCGAGTCCATCACCCCCGTGACCATCGGGTGCTCCCAGCTCATGAAAGCCAGGTCTTCCCGCTCCAAGGCATTCTGTCGGTCCCAGGTCACGGTAATCCCGTCTTCCGGTAATTCGGCGACATGGCCGGCCTGATATTGCTCGCCGGGTCGCAGAATGTCGGAGTGATCGGCATGGTCTTCGACATCCACGCCGAGGATGTCAAAAGCCTCCATCATGTAATCCCGAACCCGGGCCTCGGATTCTTCGTCTTCGATGGCGGCGATCAGATCCTCTGCCACCTCAGGGCGACAGGAATTCAGCTCGATCAAGGCATCACGGCCAGCCTGCAAGAGCGTTTTCAGGCGCGTTGCTTCGTCCGCAGAGGCCTCGACGAGTCCATCAGCCACATCAAGGTCGCCATCAATAGCCTGCTGCCACTGGGCCTGCACCGCTTCCTGAACGGCAACGCCCACCGCGCAGCTCTCGGCAAAGGCGTTCAGGCCCTCGTGGAACCAGCGGAACTGCACCTCCTGACTGGTGCCACTGAGATAGGGCACGTGAATATCAATCGCTTCTGTCTGACCGATCCGGTCCAGCCGCCCGATGCGCTGCTCGAGCAAGTCCGGGTTTGCAGGCAGATCGAAGAGCACGAGATGATGGGCAAACTGGAAATTGCGGCCTTCGCTGCCGATTTCAGAGCAGATCAGCGCCTGGGCACCCTGCTCCGTGTCGGCGAAATAGGCGGCGGCGCGATCACGCTCGATCAGGCTCAGGTGTTCATGGAAGGCAGCACTGCGGATACCCGCCCGCAGCTGGAGATAATGTTCCAGGGCCATGGCGGTCTGGGCACTGGCACAGATCACCACCACTTTGGCCGGGCGCAGGCCGACCAGCTTTTTCTCAAGCCACTCAACCCGGGGATCGTCCGCCAGCCACTGCTCCTCGGGCACCAGTTGCTCCGGGGCCAACCCCTGAATACCTGAGGCCTGCCCTTCGTACATGGCCGGACAAGGCAACGGTGCAGGATCGGGTCGGCGCTCGGGAAATCCCTGGATGGCCGCCCGGGTGTTACGGAACAGCACGCGACCGGTACCATGCCGGTCCAGCAGGGCATCGATCACCGATTGCCTCGGATTGTCACCGGCAAACAGCTGGTCCAGCTCTTCACCCAACCATTCCCGCAGCAGCTTCTGATCACCCTCGCTGATATCGGAGCTTTCGTCCTGAAGACGTCGGACAACACTGTTGATGGCTTCATACTGCTGCTCTTCTCTGCGGAAGGTTTCCAGATCATGGAAACGGGCCGGGTCGAGAAGCCGCAGGCGGGCAAAGTGACTGGCGATACCCACCTGCTCGGGCGTTGCTGTCAGCAAGAGCAGGCCGCGGCTGACCGCCGACAGTTCCTCAACGATCCGGTATTCCGGGCTAACCTCTTCAGGGCTCCACGCAAGATGATGGGCCTCATCAACAATCATCAGGTCCCAGTGAGCCTTGAGGGCATCGTCCTGCGCCTTCTGGCTTTTCTTCAGGAAGTCGAGACTGCAGAGCACCAGCTGCTCGCTCTCGAACGGATTCACCGCATCTTCATCGCCAAAAATATGGTTTACCAGCGCATCCACGTCGCTTTCCTGCTCTTTCAGAGCGTCGTAGCGACTCTGATCCACTATGGAAAATCGCAGATTAAAGCGGCGGAGCATTTCCACCAGCCATTGATGGGTGAGGGAATCCGGCACCACGATCAAGGCACGCTTTGCCCGGCCAGTGTGCAGCTGATAGTGGAGGATCAGCCCCGCCTCGATGGTTTTGCCAAGACCGACCTCATCTGCCAGAAGAACCCGTGGCGCATGGCGCTGGGCAACTTCATGGGCAATGTATATCTGGTGTGGCAGATGCTGCGTGCGGGCGCCGATCAACCCCTGGGCTGACGATGCCCGCAGGCGGTTCATGTGCTGAAGCGTGGCAAACCTCAGGCGAAAGGCGCCGTTGCGATCGAACTGGCCCGCGAACAGCCGCTGGTGCGGTGCAGAAAAATTCACGGATCCGGCGAGTTTCACCTCGGATATTTCGTGCAGATCGGTGCCGTCGTCCCCGTGATACAGGAGCACCCCGCCCCGGTCCTCAACTGCACGGACGGTGTACCGTTCGCCATCGAAGGTCTCAATCTCTTCCCCCAGCTGATAGATGATGCGGGACAGCGGGGCGTTATCAATCGCGTAGGTGCGCTCCTCATCGGCGGCGGGAAACCCGAGGGTCACCCGGCGCCCGGAGATATCCGTGACGATCCCGAGCCCCAGGCCGGTGTCACTGTGGCTGACCCAACGCTGACCAATAACAAATTCCGATGTATCCAAGAAACCTCCAGACCAATTAAGTTCTTGTGGCGCCGTTCTCACGCACCCAGTAAGCCGTCGCCCCACATACCGCCGCCGGAACGACAAACAAATTCAGCACCGGCACCATGGCAGCCAGCGCCACCGGCAGGCCAAAGCCAAAGGCAGACAGGCGGGTGTCGCCGAGCAACCGTCGCAGTGCGGGGAAACTGACCTTGTGGTTGTCTGCCGGGTAGTCCACGTATTGCAGCGCCATCATCCAGCTGTTGAACAGGAACCAGAGAACAGCAGCCACCAGATTAACAACCGGTATAAGACCGATGATCAGTAAACCGATAGCCCGCGGCAGGTAATACAGGATCTTCTGAACCTCGCGCCAGAGTGCGCGGGGAATATCCTTGATGATCGATGCCCAGCTGTCATCGGTATTCACCTCCTGGCCGGTCAGGTGCTTTTCTGTCAGCTCGGCAAGATAGCCATAGAAAGGGGAACCAATCAGATTGGCAACGATCACAAAGCCGTAGGCGAGCATCAGTACGATGACCGCCCCATACAGAATCCAGAACAACCAATCCAGTGCCTGCAGCCACGCCCAGTCAGGCAACCACGACATCGCGGCGGCAATCAGGCCTGCAAACAGCTCTCCCATGAAGAAGAACAGCAATCCGAAGAGCAGAATATTGATAACCAGTGGAATGATGACGAACAGCCGAAGACCGGGCTGACGAATCAGGCGGAAACCCTCACCCAGGTAGCCCAGTCCACGAAAAAAATTACCCTTGAGCATAGCTGGCAGGACCTCCGCTTCAATGACAATGACGGGGCGCAAAGCATATCATGTTGGCAACATTCCCACAGCCCGAGAACGCTCAGTGACTTCCCCGATGGATACCTTGAAACAACAACTGACCAGCCTGCTGCAATATCGCCCCCTCTGGCAGGCAGCTTTTGTGGTTTCCGTTCTGGCCATCGGGTTTCTGGCGACAACCGACAGCCCTCATGCCATACCTTCATCGTCGAACGACAAGGTGAACCATTTTATCGCCTTCCTCGAGCTCACCATTCTCACCCGGCTGGCCTGGCCGGAGCTGCGGGCCATCTGGTTTGCGCCGGCGCTGCTGGGCTTTGGCCTTGGCATTGAGCTTATCCAGGCAACCCTGCCCTATCGGGAATTTTCCCTGGCCGATCTGGCTGCGGACGGCGCCGGCATTGCCATCGGACTTCTTCCCTGGCCCGGCATCCGAAACGCCGGAAAACCGGATTTGCGAAATTCGCCAGAATCGCTGTGAGATATCTCTTACACAGGCGTGAGATCTTGCAGTGACGTTGTGTGCGCGGCAGTGCCAGAAACTCTTTAGGGAAAAGCTAACTCACTGATAACTTTATTTTATTGCAGACACCCACGCTGACATCTCCTGCGATGCGTGCACAGTTCACACGTTTGTCAGAATCCAGTTGGTATATTGTTGTTGTCAAGGATGACAGGGAAATGGACGACGCACTGGATGCACCCCGGCAAGGATCGCGGGGAGAGGTAGGGACACAAGGACGCCTCGCTTAAGGGATAACTATTCGGATAGCCGGCTCGGATGCCGGCACCACGGAGTGGCTCAAGGATCTCGCAACACGGCTGTTGCCAAATGCGCAAGGATGCGCCGACCTGTTCCGAGAAAGGGTAACCGTTTGGTTGCCCTTTATTTTTTTATACCTTCTTTTTTCTCACCTCTGATCCATCACTGGTTGTTCTCGGCCAGGTAGATACGAACCCTATTGAACTCCTCGAATTCGTTAAGATCCGGCCAGGTCCGGGCCTCAAGCGTTGTCTGCTTGCGGTAGGCATCGTCACCCAACACTTTCATCCGCGAATCCGCCAGCAGCACCCGAGGAGCCGCCTCGCGTAAAACGCCGAGCAACGGCCGGTTTTCCGGATCATAGAGCACATCCGCGGCGGTCACGACATCTATTTCGTCCGGTCGGGCTGCCCAGTCAGGGCAAAGGCCAACGGAAACACCATTGAGAGCCGCATTTGCATTGGCCGCGTCCAGCGCAGCCGGATCAATGTCACAGGCGATGGCTTCCTTCGCTCCGGCCATTGCCGCCGCGACAGCCACGATTCCGGATCCCGAGCCGAAATCCAGGACGCGCTTGCCCTCAACCCAATGGGGATTGTCCAGAATCCAGTTGGCGAGCACCTGGCCGCTGGCCCAGCAGAACGACCAGTAGGCGGGTTCGGCAACGACCGCCTGGGCCTCTTCGTGCGATAACGGCCCCTCAAGCACCCTCGGGTCAAAGAGGTACAGGGCAATGCGCTCACAGCCGGCAGGACGGGAAACGGCCACCCGGCCTCGGGAGAGGGTTTTGCGCAGGTGCTGATTCAGACTGTCCACTGACATGGGGTACCCAACCTCAATTTTCCGGAAGGCGTTATTGTACCCGTGACCAGTACGGGAAACAGGCGGCGACAAGCAGAAAAACCCCATTTCCGCTATACTGCCGCCTCCATCTGACAACTGGTTTACCGCTGAAATGGCAAGCAGACCCGACACCGACGACTACCTTTCCCTGTTCCTGAACGATGTGCCGCTGATGGACGTCCGGGCACCGGTAGAGTTCAGCCGTGGCAGCTTTCCGAATACCGAAAACGCGCCCCTGATGAACGATGAGGAGCGCCATCGGGTTGGCATCTGTTACAAGGAGAAAGGTCAGGACAAGGCGATTGAACTGGGGCACCAGCTTGTGTCCGGTGACATCAAGGCCCAGCGCATTGAAGCCTGGAAACGTTTTGTCGCCCGCCACCCGAACGGCTACCTGTTCTGTTTTCGGGGCGGCCTGCGCTCCCGGCTCACTCAGCAGTGGATCCGGGAGGCCGGCATTGACTACCCGCTGGTCAAAGGCGGCTACAAGGCATTGCGCCGATTCCTGATCGACAGTCTGGAAGCGCAGATCGAATCCGGCGAGTTCCGCATTCTCAGCGGGCGCACTGGAACCGGCAAAACGCGGGTTCTGCAACAGTTACCCAATCCGGTGGATCTTGAAGGCCTGGCCAATCACCGGGGCTCCAGTTTCGGGCGTCAGGTAACACCGCAGCCTTCACAGATCGATTTCGAGAACCGGCTGGCGGTCGCCATGCTCAAAGCCCGCCACCTGAACAGTGGTCCGGTCTATCTGGAAGATGAAAGCCGCCTGGTGGGCCGTTGCGCCCTGCCCGAATCCCTCAAGGAGCGCATGGCCAGGTCGCCGTTGCTGATCCTCGAGCAACCGATGGAAGAGCGTATTGGCATCATTCGCGAAGATTATGTTGAGGGAATGTACTCGGATTACGTGGACCGCGACGGGGCCGAAGCAGGCTGGCTGAATTTCCGGGACTATCTGCTGAGCGCCATTGACCGCATCCGCAAGCGCCTGGGCGGGGAGCGACACCAGCAGCTGCGCGGCCTGATGGACCAGGCACTCCTGCAGCAGGAAGCCACCGGAGAGACAGCGGCCCATAACGCCTGGATCCAGTCACTGCTCCAGGATTATTACGACCCAATGTACGACTACCAACTGGGCAAGAAAGAAGGCCGGATTCTTGTTCGTGGAGGCCCCAAGACCATTCTCGACTGGGCCAACAAAAGCTCGGTTGCGTAAGGCCCTGACTGAATATTACGCCTGCAGTACACACTCACGACATTTGTCTGCTATATAAAGAAGTAGACGAATCAGGTTGTTGCAGGAATTTGTCCGTTAATCCGACACTTATGAAAAATACCAACGAACAAGGAGTCCTTTATGGAAGACCTATTTGGCGCTGAAGGCGGTGCCTCGGAACTCATGAATCAGGCCATGGCTCTGGTCATGACATACGCCCCCAAGGTCGTGTTGGCCATTGTCACTCTGATTGTGGGCATGTGGCTGATCAACCGGTTCGTCGGCGTTCTAGATAACAAGCTGGGCAAAAAAGACCCCACTCTGAACAAGTTTCTCTGCGGCCTCATCGGAGCAATCCTCAAGATTCTGCTGCTGATCTCTGTCGCCTCCATGGTCGGCATTGCCACCACCTCCTTCATTGCCATTATCGGTGCTGCCGGCCTGGCCGTCGGTCTTGCGCTTCAGGGCAGCCTCGCCAACTTCGCCGGCGGCGTGCTGATCCTGATCTTCAAACCGTTCAAAGTTGGTGACGCGATTGATGCTCAGGGCTACCTCGGCTCCGTCCGCGAAATCTCCATCCTGTACACCATCGTCGACACCTTCGATAACCGCCGGATTGTGATCCCCAATGGTCAACTGGCCAACGCCAGCCTGACCAACCTGAGCGCCTATGAAACCCGTCGCTGCGACATGAGCTTCGGCATCGGCTACGGTGATGACATCGACAAGGCCAAGGCCATCTGCAAGCGCCTCATTGAAGAAGACGAGCGCGCACTGAAGGACCCCGAACCACTGGTCGTTGTTGGTGCCCTGGGCGAAAGCTCCGTCGATCTGACCGTTCGGGCCTGGACCAAATCAGGTGATCTCTGGCCCTTCTACTGGGACATGCATGAGAAAGTGAAGAAAGCATTCGACGCCGAGGGCATCAGCATTCCGTTCCCCCAGCGCGATATTCATATGATTAAAACCGACTGAGATTCGCGATCGGTTTCTCATTGATACATCCGGTTACTCGCAAACTGCGTAACCTCGACTAAGCTGACCATTAATGGCGGGGTTGACCAACCCCACCAGGCCATCGGGGCCAGGCAATCAGATCAACACAGGCTCCGGAACGCTGTCATTGCTGGTAGGAGGTTGTCACTATGCCGGTACAGCAGTTGAAGGAATTCCTCGATGAGGCAGGTGTGGAATACATGTGCCTCTCCCACCCTCCTGCATTTACCGCCCAGGAACTCGCCCACCACGTCAAGATTGCCGGCGACCGTGTCGTCAAAACGGTGATCATCGAACTGGATGGCAAAATGGCAATGCTGGTGATGCCGGCCACCTGGCGAATCCGCTGGGACAGGTTATCCCGCATCCTCGACACCGACTTTCTTGACCTCGCTGACGAACAGGAATTCCAGGACCGCTTCCCGGATTGCGAGGTAGGCGCCATGCCCCCCTTTGGCAACCTGTTCGGAATGACCGTGTACTGCGCGGAAGCCTTGACCGAACAGTCGGAACTTGCCTTTGCGGCGGGCAGTCACAGTGAATCTGTCCACATGAAGACCGCCGATTTCATTAACCTCGTGCAACCGATGGTACTGAACCAGGGCTTCAACAAACCCGGAGCCCAGAAGCCCGCCTGGCTGGTCAAAGGCCGTCGCCGGCCGGACGACGTTGCCAAGCAACGGGTATCAGGAATGGCCGGCTACTGAGGCTTTTCCTGCCGGCTTGATCCCGGTCTCTTGTCTGGCTGCCGCCATCGCGTAAACTGGGGGCATCAGACAGGAAACCGATATGACTCAAGCCTTTGATATTGTGGTAGTTGGTGCCGGCATGGTCGGTGCTGCCCTCGCCACTGGCCTTGGCCAGAATGGCTTCCGCGTTGCCCTGGTAGACCGGGCTCCGCCCCCCGCCTTCGATCCAGAAAACGCCCCCGACATCCGGGTTTCTGCCCTCAGCGCCGGCAGCGAGCGCTATCTTCAGAGCCTGGGCGCCTGGGACCATATCCTTCACATGCGGGCAACGCCCTACAAACGACTGGCCGTATGGGATGAAACCCGCTATCCACTGCAGAACCTGGTGCCCCGGAAGCTGGCCGAAGTCCAGTTCGACGCCACCGAGCTTGGCGCACAGCACCTGGGGCATATTGTCGAGAACTCGGTTACCCAACAGGCACTCTGGCAAACCGCCGAGGCCTGCCCCCAGGTATCCCTGTTCCACGGTCAGGGTGTCGCCTCACTGGCGCAGTCCGGTGATACCGCGACGGTCACCCTGGATGATGGCCGCGAGCTGCTCGCAGCCCTGGTGGTCGGAGCCGATGGCGCCCAGTCCCGAATTCGCGAGCTGGCCGGCATTGGCACCACCCGGAACCAGTATGAACAGCAGGCGATGGTCGTCTCGGTACGTTATCAGGGGCCGGTTGAAGACATTACCTGGCAAGGCTTCCACCCTTCCGGACCACGCGCCTTCCTGCCCCTGCACAGCGCCGGCCCGGACCATCCCGGCGAGAGCTGGGGCTCCCTGGTCTGGTACGATTCGCCGGAGGAACTGGCCCGCTTGAAAGGCCTGGACGACAGGGCCCTGATGGAACAAATCCAGTCATCGTTCCCTGCAAGCCTGCCACTGCTGACCCACATCGACAGCAAGGCCTCGTTTCCCATCGCCCGTCAGCACGCCAAACACTACCACGCCGGGCGAGTGGTCCTGGCCGGAGATTCAGCCCACACCATCAACCCGCTGGCTGGCCAGGGCGTGAACCTGGGCTTCCAGGATGCCCAGGCCCTACAGGCAGTCCTCAAGGAAGCCAGGCGCGCCGATGATGATCTGGCAAATCCGAAGTGGCTGAACCTTTACGAGCAACAGCGCCGACCAGCGAACCGCAGAATGATGCTGACCATGGATGTGTTTTACCATCTGTTCAGTAACCGGATTCCGCCCGTCCATCTGCTGCGCAATCTGGGCCTGGGCGCCGCCCGCGCCCTGCCCTTCGCCCGCAACCGGGTGGCCCGCTACGCCATGGGCATCGACGAGGAACTGCCGGCCGTGGTGCGGCAGATAGCCTCCCGGATTCCGGGCCTGAATCAGCTTTAGAGCCAAACAACAATCCCAAGGACAAGTGAAAAGGAGCCACCATGTCAAAGACGATTTTCACCAAGATCATCAACCGGGAAATTCCCGCGGACATCCTCTACGAAGACGACATCGCCCTCGCTTTCAGCGACATAAACCCTCAGGCGCCGGTTCATTTCCTGGTCATCCCGAAAAAGGCCATTGCCACCATTAACGACATCACCGAGGAAGATCGGGAACTGGTAGGGCATCTGTATCTGGTGGCTGCGAAAATTGCCAAGGAGAAGGGCTTTTCCGACGACGGCTACCGGGTTGTCATGAACTGCGGGGAAAATTCAGGGCAGACGGTGTTCCACATCCACTTGCACGTTCTTGCCGGGAAGCCGCTGGGCTGGCCGCCTTATACCGACAAGATGAAGCAGGCCTGATTTTTTAGGCTTGGGTGCCGGCAAGCGGTCCGGTAATGCTGTTTGGGACACGCTCAAGGCATCCATGCGCGCTTAGCTTTCGCCATGGATGGCGAAAGCCAAGCGACCATGGACGGCTCGAGCGTGTCTCGGAAAGCCGCACCACACGGCGGCCCTCCTCCCAGGCCAAAAAATCAGCGGCCGACCACCTTCTCAGCCTCTTCCACCGGCGTATGACGAACGTCCTCGCCTTTGACCATGAAGATCACGTTCTCGGCAATGTTACATGCGTGGTCACCCACCCGCTCCAGGGCACGGAGCACCCACATTACGGACATGCACCGTGAGATGTTGCGGGTATCTTCCATCATGAACGTCAGCAGGGTCCGAGCAGCTGCCTGATATTCCTCATCGACGCGTTTGTCTTCCTTCATGATCCGCAGCGCCTGCTCCGAATCCAGCCGGGCAAAGGCATCCAGGGCATCGTGAAGCATGCTGAGCACGTGGGTGCCAATGTGGCGTACTTCCACATAGCCCCGCGGGGCCTGGCCTTCTTCCTGCAGCTTGATCGCAAGCTTGGCGATTTTCTTGGCCTCGTCGCCAACCCGTTCAAGGTCGGCCACCATCTTGATGACCGAGATCACCAGACGCAGATCCCTTGCCGTCGGCTGGCGACGGGCGATGATCAGGGTGGCTTCCTCGTCGATTTCCACTTCCATCCGGTCAACTTTCTTGTCGTTGGCACGGATTTCGTCGGCCAGATGACCATCGCCATCCACCAGGGCCTGAATGGCGTTCTCGACCTGGGATTCCACCATGCCACCCATTTTCAGGAACTCGGTCTTGAGTTCCATCAGTTCGTTATTGAACTTGTGGGAGATGTGATCCCCGTAAACTTCGTCCTTCTTCGTAGGCATACTGTTCTTCTCCAAAATTCCTCAGGTCCGGAATCAGCCGAAACGGCCGGTGATGTAGGACTCGGTCAGTTCATGTTCCGGCGAGGTGAATACCTTGTTGGTCTCGTTCACTTCAACCAGGTGTCCCAGGTGGAAGTAGGCCGTACGGTGAGATACCCGGGCCGCCTGCTGCATCGAGTGGGTCACGATAACGATCGTGTAGCTTTCGGACAGTTCGGCAATCAGCTCTTCCACTTTCGCGGTCGCAATAGGGTCCAGGGCCGAGCAGGGCTCATCCATCAGCACCACTTCCGGGCTCACGGCAATGGCACGGGCAATACACAGACGCTGTTGCTGGCCGCCGGACATGCCGGTTGCGTTGGCGTCCAGGCGATCCTTTACCTCTTCCCAGAGGCCGGCCTTGCGCAGACTGTTTTCCACTATCTCGTCCAGATCCGACTTGCGGTTGGCCAGCCCGTGAATCCGGGGGCCGTAAGCCACGTTGTCGTAGATGGACTTGGGAAAAGGGTTCGGCTTCTGGAATACCATACCGACCCTGGCCCGCAGTTCGACCACATCCCGCTTGGGGTCGTAAATGTCGTGGTCGTCCAGTTGCAGGGAACCCTTCACACGACAGATATCGATGCTGTCGTTCATGCGATTCAGGCAGCGCAGGAAGGTGGATTTGCCGCAACCGGATGGGCCGATGAAGGCAATGACTTCGTTACGGCCAATATCAAGGCTGATCTTCTTGATCGCGGGGGCATCCCCGTAGAATACCTCGACATCCCGAAGCTTGAACTTGGGGTCGTCCGAGTAAGGCTTACCGACGGTCTTGCCTTCCTCGATGATGGTTTCAGCGGGCTTCGATTCCTGAACTGGCACGGCAACCTCGTCCGGTTGGGTAACTTCACTGGTAATGGTTGTATTCACACTATTCATCTTGATTCTCCTTACCACCGGCGCTCGAGACGTTTGCGCATCCAGATGGCCAATGCGTTCATACTGATCAGGAAGGCCAGCAGCACCATGATGGCTGCCGACGCTCGCTCAATAAAGGCCAGCTCCGGGCTGCCCGCCCACAGGAACACCTGCACAGGCAGCACCGTCGCCGAATCGAAGAACCCGTCGGGTACGTCCACAATGAACGCCACCATACCGATCAGCAGCAGCGGTGCGGTTTCACCCAGTGCCTGGGCCATACCGATGATGGAACCGGTGAGCATACCCGGCATGGCCAGCGGCAGCACATGGTGCAGAACTACCTGCATCTTGGATGCACCGATACCTTCAGCGGCCTCCCGGATCGAGGGTGGTACGCTTTTGATCGCGGCCCGGCTGGAAATGATGATGGTCGGCAGAGTCATCAACGTCAGCACCAGACCACCAACCACCGGAACCGAACGTGGCATCCCGAACAGGTTGATAAACACCGCGAGGCCAAGCAGACCAAAGATGATGGAAGGAACCGCCGCCAGGTTGTTGATATTCACCTCGATAAAATCGGTGAATTTGTTCTGGGGCGCGAATTCTTCCAGGTAGATCGCCGCGGCCACACCAATCGGGAACGAGAGGATCAGGGTAACGAACATGGTCAGCAGCGAACCGACAATGGCGCCAAGAATACCTGCCTTGGACGGATCACGGGAATCGCCGCCACTGAAGAACACATCATTGAACGATGTCTCGATAACGTCCCGCTCCAGAAGCTCATCGACCCAGGTTTTTTGCTGGTCGTTCAGCTTGATCGAGTAGGCATCATCCCCTGCATGCTTGACGTAGACATCCACATCCGTGTGCGTGAGAAAGGTCATGGTCTGGGTGGTGCCCAACCAATCGGGGTTTGCCTTCAGGGCATCCCGTAGCGTCACCGAGGCGTACGGGTTGATCAGCTCGCGAACCTGATTCCGGTCATCCTCCGTTGCTCCAGGGATCTCCTTGATCAGTGCCTGAACCAGAGGCTCGACAAAATCGGCCATCTTGATCTGACGCTCGTCCGTGGGATCATCCAGATACATCATCTCACCATCCAACTGCACATCCATGGTGATGGTGGTCTTCACGAAGCCGGTATAACCCTTGCCGATGATATCGGTGAACAGGATTAACAGGGCCCCCAGGGCAATGGCGATTGCCATGATGCCGTAGGCGCGGAAACGGCGTTCCTTACGGTAGCGACGCTTGAGCGACTGGCGGACAATCTCCGCCTGTGAACGTTGGTCAGTCATACTGTTCCCGATATTTGCGTACGATTTTCAGTGCAATGACGTTGAGCAACAGGGTTGCCAGGAAGAGCATGGCGCCCAATGCGAAGGCAGCCAGCGTCTTGGCGCTGTCGAATTCCTGGTCACCGGTGAGCAGGGTCACGATCTGCACGGTTACGGTGGTAACCGTTTCCAGCGGGTTGGCCGTCAGGTTAGCAGCCAGACCAGCGGCCATGACCACGATCATGGTTTCACCGATGGCCCGGGAGACCGCCAGCAGAATACCGCCCATGATGCCGGGCAGTGCAGCCGGGAAAATCACCTTTTTCATGGTCTCGGACTGGGTGGCTCCGAGCGCAAGAGAGCCATCACGCATGGCCTGGGGCACGGCATTGATCACGTCATCCGACAGGGAAGACACAAACGGAATGATCATGATGCCCATAACGGCACCAGCGGCCAGGGCACTCTGGCTTGATGCCTCGATACCCATGGATGCGGCCAGATCGCTGATAAACGGAGCGACCGTAAGAGCGGCGAAGAAGCCGTAAACCACGGTGGGAATACCCGCCAGCATTTCCAGCAACGGCTTGACCACACCGCGCACCTTTCTACCCGCGTATTCCGACAGGTAAATGGCCGACAGCAAGCCCACCGGCACAGCCACAACCATGGCAATGGCAGAAATCAGAAGGGTACCTGTAAACAGGGGAATCATCCCGAAGGCGCCCTGAGAAGCCACCTGATCGGCCCTCAGAGCGGTCTGGGGGCTCCAGTGACTACCAAAGATAAATTCGGTGAACGGGACCTTGCCAAAGAAACGAAAAGTCTCGAACGCCACCGAGAAAATGATTCCGACGGTGGTCAATATAGCCAGGGCCGCACAGGCGAAAAATACCCACTTGAGAATGGACTCGACCTGGGAACGGGCATTCAGGCGGGGGCGAATTCTCAACCACCCGAGAAAACCCGCAAGCACGGCAACCGAGATTACAAGACCAGACATCAGGAACCGACTCTGCGTGCGCAGTGCCTGTAAACGCTCGGCGGCCTCAGCTATCGGTGCTTCAACGAAGCCAGGAGGCAAGGCTCCGCTGGCCACATTGCTGATCTTGCTCAACAGCAGGCTCGCCTCACCGTCGGTCGCCGGGATTATACCTTCAGGCAAACCACCAATAACGATCATCTGGATGACTTTGCCCTGGAATGCCGCCCAAAGACCAAGCACGATAAGAGCGGGGATACCGCTCCACAATGCCGCTCGGGCTCCGTAATAAAAAGGCAGGGACTTGAGGTGACGGATCCCACCCAGCGGCATCGCCAACGACCGGGAGCGAGCGTAACCGAGCCAATAGGCCACGATCGCCAGCACCAGAGTCAGTAATAAAAGATTAGCCGGTTGCATGAAAATTCCTGTATTCGACTTCGAATTGGCGCACAGTTTACAGATTCAGCTCTGAACTCGCACCGGATCGTCCAAACGTGCAAAAGGTGCGGGCCTCCAACGAGACCCGCACCTCCATTCTTGACCGGACGACGGTCTTACTTGAGCTCGTCCAGGGTCAGGTTCGGCATGCTTTCTGCCTTGTCCATCAGGTCCATCAAAGCAGCCCGCGGCGGCACGATCAGGCCCACATCTTTCAGGTAGCCGTTCTGGCCCATGGC
This sequence comes from Marinobacter sp. L-13, assembly GCF_056857715.1. Taxonomy (NCBI): domain Bacteria; kingdom Pseudomonadati; phylum Pseudomonadota; class Gammaproteobacteria; order Pseudomonadales; family Marinobacteraceae; genus Marinobacter; species Marinobacter sp. L-13. The sequence continues at coordinate 25,602 of NZ_JBSXNQ010000061.1, read as the reverse complement.
AGCGTTGCTGGTGAACTCACTGACATACTCCGCAATGCCCGGAACCACACCAACATGAGCTTTCTTCACGTAGAAGAACAGCGAACGGGCCACCGGATACTCATCCGCAGCAATGGCTTCGGCAGTCGGGATCATACCGTTCAGAGTGGCAGCCTGCAGACGGTCTGCGTTTTCTTCCAGGAAGCTGTAACCGAATACACCGTACATGCCGGTGTCGCCAATCAGCTTCTGCACGATCAGGTTGTCGTTTTCACCCGCTTCGATAAAGGCGCCGTCTTCACGAACGCTTTCGCAGATGGAGGCGTGCTCGTCCTTGCTCAGGCTGGCGGCTTCAGGCAGCTCGTCGCAACCAGCGGCGAGAGCCAACTCGTTGAAGGAATCACGGGTGCCGGAAGTCGGGGGCGGACCCATTACACGAATCGGCTTGTTCGGCAGGCTGGAGTCAACATCGCTCCAGTTTTTGTTCGGGTTGGCTACCCACTCGCCGTTAACAGGCACTTTGGAACCGAGGGCCAGGAACAGCTGCTCGAGGGTGATATCGAGGTTCTCAGCTTCTTTAGAGCTGGCGATCACGATGCCGTCAGAACCAATGCGGAATTCGGTGATGTCTGTAACGCCGTTGCTCTGGCAGAGTTCGAACTCGGACGTCTTCATGCGACGTGACGCGTTGGTGATGTCCGGGTGCTGGGTGCCGATGCCCTGGCAGAAAAGCTTGAGACCGCCGCCTGAACCGGTGGATTCCAGCTTGGGTGTGCTGAAGTCGGTCTTGGTGCCGAAACGCTCGGCAACAACTGTGGCGAACGGATAAACAGTTGAGGAACCCACGATGCTGATGGTGTCACGGGCCATGGCTGGTGCAGACATGGCGGCTACGGAGCCGGCCAGTGCTACAGTCGCGAGTGCTTTGTTCAGTTTCATCACGTCATGTCTCCATTTTTTGGTTTGGACGTTTTGTCGGATGTGCTTTACCGATGGGTGCAGACTAATGGCACTCTGTGACAACTTTGTTACAGCTTCTGAAATATAGTCAGGAATGTTCAAATTTGCTTGCAGCGCTGCTTCAGCCCGCTACCATGCGTGTTAAAACAATTCCAGGCTCGCAAGAAGGCAGTACTATGACAGCGTTAGATGATGACAAACCCACGCCCCGTGGCGAACTCACCCTGCAGATTATCCCGCTCCCCTCAGACACCAATGCCAATGGCGATGTCTTTGCCGGCTGGCTGGTAAAACAGATGGATCTCGCCGCGGCGACCATGGCCGGACGGATTTCCCAGGGCCGTAACGCCACCGTGGCCATGGACCGGATGGAGTTCCTGTCACCGTTGCGAGTAGGGTCCCAGGTAGGTTGTTACTGCGAACTCGTCGATATCGGCCGCAGTTCCATGAAAATCAGCGTGGAAGTGTGGACCCTTGACCGCACTGCCAAGAATCCACGTAAGGTCACCGAGGGTCTGTTCGTCTACGTTGCCATTGATGAGCACGGTCGGATCCGCGAGGTGCCGGAGCAGGTTCTCTGACCCTGAGCCGCTCTATTTCCAGCCGTGCAGAAGGCGGGCGTAGTTAAGACGCTCCCAGGTTCGGGCATTGGGGGCGTTCGCCATTGACAGGACGCCCCGGGCTTCCGCCAGCGAGCGGTATCCCATTCCGGAGAGCCGAGCCGTCATTTCCCGGGTAATCCTCGACAGGGCGCCAGTACCCTCCGACAACACGGCCGAGACCACCTGCACAGCGGAAGCGCCCGAAAGAATGGCTTTTGCCGCATCGTCACCACTGTGAACGCCACCCGAAACCGCCATCTCCAGTGTTGTCTGGCCAAACAACATGGCGGCTGCGTGTAACCGCAACGGCAGCTCGGCACTGGTCGACAGCACCACCTCCCGGCTTAACTCCAGCTCATCCAGATCCATATCCGGCTGATAGAACCGGTTGAACAACACCACGCCCCGGGCCCCCGACTCTTCGATACCGGCGACGAACGCAGGCAAGGCCGAGTAGAAAGGCGATAGCTTGACGCTGACCGGAATGCTCACCTGCTCAGCCACTGACCTCACAACCGAGAGTTGTCTCTGTTCCAGTGCCTCCGCTGTTTCCTCCGGATCCGAGGCCAGGTCATAGAGATTCAGTTCGATAGCATGGGCGCCCGCCGCTTCCAGCTCACGTGCATGCCGGGTCCAGCCACCCGCTGAAATACCGTTGAGCGAGGCAATCACCGGCACACCCAGCGAATGTCGCAACAGCTCCAACCGCTGCAGGTAGCTGTCCGATCCCATCTCGAACAACTCGGATTCGGGAAAGAACGATCGGGCTTCGGCGTCCATGTTGATCCGCGAATCAATAAACCGGTGAGCCGCCATTTGCTCCTCCACCAACTGCTCCTCGAAGAGGGAATGCATCACCACGGCACCGGCGCCAGCGTCAACACAGGCCTTCAGCGCGTCCAGGTCATCGGTCAGGGGGCTGGCGCCGACCACAAGGGGGGAGCGAAGCTCCAACCCCAGCCAACGGGTTGCCAATTCAGTCATGACGTTCACCCTTTTCATTGTCAGCGTCAGAAGTTTCATGGGGCTCAAAGTGAATCCCCGCCAGCTGCTTGTAGAGCTCACGCTGTTCAGTGGCCGCCTCCGAAGCCGCAGCCACCAGCTGTTCATAGCGTTGGAGATCCCGCAGCTCCAGCATCCGGAAGCGGGCTTCTTCCTGCATGTAGGCTTTCATGGTGACTTTCTGACGCAGGGAGTCCAATTGCAGGGGCGGCAGCCCCTCGTGAATACGCCGGGGATCAAACCGGTACAGCGGCCAGGCCCAGCTGTCTACCGCCCGCTTCTGCTGTGCGGGCGAGTGCACCAGGTCGTAACCGTGGGCAATGCAGGGGCTGTGGGCGATGATCAGTGCCGGGCCGTCGAAGCTCTCGGCTTCCTGCAGGGCCTTGGTGGTGTGGTTGCTGTGGGATTGCATGGCAATCTGGGCCACGTAGACGTGACCATAACTCATGGCCAGCAGGCCCAGATCCTTCTTCCGGGTGGCCTTGCCGGCAGCGGCGAACTTGGCAATCGCACCCATGGGGGTGGCCTTGGACTGCTGCCCGCCGGTGTTGGAATAGACTTCGGTATCGAGTACCAACAGTTTCACATTCTGACCCGAGGCCAGGGCGTGGTCGAGACCGCCATAACCAATATCGTAGGCCCAGCCGTCGCCCCCTATTACCCAGACACTCTTCGGACAGAGCTCATCGGCCAGACTGTCCAGTTCCCGGGCCTCTGGCGTCTGCTTGTCTGCCAGCCAGTTCCGCAGCTGCTCAATGGCTGTGCGTCTGGCTGCCATTGCCCATTCATCAACGGTGGTGCAGGCGCTGGTCAGCTCCGGGTAGAGTCCGTCAGGTAGTTCTTCCCGGAACCCTTCCAGTAACTGCCAGGCCCGACCGACAAGCTTGTCCAGCCCCAGACGCATGCCCAGGCCCAGTTCCGCCGCGTCCTCAAACAACGAGTTGTTCCAGGTAGGACCACGGCCGTCGGCGTTCACTGTGTAAGGCGTGGTGGGCAGATTGCCACCATAGATCGAGGAACATCCGGTGGCATTGGCAATCAGCAACCGATCGCCCACCAGCTGGGTCAGCAGACGGATGTAGGGTGTTTCACCGCAGCCGGAGCAGGCGCCGGAATATTCGAACAGGGGAATCAGCAGCGGCAGGGATTTGAAGTCCCGGGGGATACGGTCTCTGGGCACAGCCGGCAATTGCCGGAAAAACGCCAGGTTCTCTGCCTCCACCTCACGGTGCGCTTCGATCGGCTGCATATTGATCGCTTTGCGTTTGGGCTGGGTGCGGTCCTTTGCCGGGCAGACCTCGACACACAGCCCACAACCGGTGCAGTCATCCGGCGCCACCTGAATCCGGTAATCCAGGCCCTCCAGTTCAGACGTCTGGGTTTCCGGCACCACCTCGAACGCCTCCGGCGCCCCTTTGACCGACTCGGGCTCAAACACCTTGCTGGTGATCGCGGTGTGCGGGCAAATCATCGCGCAGAAGTTGCACTGCACGCAGAGGTCGGATTCCCAGATCGGGATTTCCAGGGCGATGGTTCGCTTCTCGTACTGGCTGGTTCCCGTTGGCCAGGTACCGTCCGGCGGGAACGCACTGACCGGCAGTTTGTCCCCCTGCCCCTCCAGTAACAGGCGAGTGACTTTCTGCACAAAGTCCGGCGCATTCTCGGGCACCCTTGGCGGTCGGGTGCGTGTTGCCGTCACCTTGTCCGGGACCGGCACCTCATGCAGGTTGTCCAGGGCCGAGTCCACCGCTTCCACGTTGCGGCGCACCACCTCCGGCCCACGGCGGCCCCAGGTTTTGCGAATGGATTCCTTGATATGGGCAATGGCCTCTTCCCGGGGCAGGATATCTGCCAGGGCGAAGAAGCAGACCTGCATCACGGTGTTGATCCGCCGCTCCAGACCCGCCTTTTCCGCCACCTCGGCGGCATCAATCACGAACAGCCGAGCCTTGCGCTCGACCAATACCCGCTGGACCTCGACCGAGAGCCGATCCCAGATCTCGTCCTTTGACCAGGGCACATTGAGCAGCACCGTGGCGCCCTCGGCAGCGTGTTCGAGCACATCAAACCGCTCCAGAAACTGGGGCGCGTGAATGGCGACAAACTGGGCCCTGTTGATCTGGTAACTGGAGCGGATCGGCAGCGGCCCAAATCTCAGATGGGAGACAGTGGTAGCGCCGGATTTCTTGGAGTCATAGACAAAATGGCCCTGGGCAAACAGCTCCGTGCCCTCACCCAGGATCTTGATGCTGGCCTTGTTGCTGCTGACAGTGCCATCGGCACCGAGACCGAAGAACAGCGCCCGGCGGGTTTTCGGGGATTCAATATCCAGTTCGCTATCCACCTCCAGCGAAAGGTGGCTGACATCGTCCCGCACGCCGACGGTGAAGCGGGTTTTCGGCGCTGCCGCTTTAAGTTCGTCGAAAATGGCGCAGACCATGGCCGGCGTAAACTCACGGGAAGACAGCCCATATCGGCCGCCAATCACCCGGGGCAGTACCTTCCGATCCCCCCGGCTGTAGGCCTCCATCAGGGCACCGCTGACTTCCAGCAACAAGGGCTCACCCTGGGCTCCCGGTTCCTTGGTGCGATCCAGCACCGCGAGATGTTCGACGGTATCGGGCAAAGCGTCCAGAAAACGCGACGTGGCAAAGGGCCGGAACAGGCGGACCTTGAGAACCCCGACCTTCTCACCCTGCGCCAGCAGCCACTCCACCGTTTCATGGGCGCATTCGGCCCCGGAACCCATCAGGATGACCACTCTGTCGGCCTCAGGGTGCCCAACATAATCAAACAGACGGTATTGCCGACCGGTGATACCGGCGAAACGGTCCATCACGGCTTCAAGCTTCCCCGGGAATGCCTGATAGAAGGGATTGATGGCCTCCCGGGCCTGGAAGAAGGCGTCCGGGTTCTGGGAGGTGCCGCGAACCACTGGCCGGTCCGGTGTCATCCGGCGGCTGCGATGTGCTTCAACTCCGTCGTGCGATACCAGCGCCTGCAAATCCTGGTCACTGAGCGCCGCAATCTTGGAGATTTCATGGGAGGTGCGAAAGCCGTCGAAGAAATGCATCACCGGCACCCGGCTTTCCAGGGTGACGGCGTGGCCGATGGCCGCAAGGTCCTGGGCCTCCTGTACCGACCCCGAAGCCAGCAGGGCAAAGCCGGTACCGCGGGCACTCATTACATCGGAATGGTCGCAGAAGATCGACAAGGCATGGGTGGCAACGCTGCGCGCAGCAATATGCATGCAGAAGGGCGACAGCTCACCGGCAATCTTGTACAGATTGGGCAGCATCAGCAGCAGCCCCTGGGACGCAGTAAAGGTGGTCACCAGTGAACCGGCCTGCAGTGCCCCGTGCATGGCACCCGCGGCACCAGCCTCGGACTGCATTTCGACCACACTTGGCACCTGCCCCCAGAGATTGGGCTTGCCCAGGGCCGCCCAGTCATCGGCATGCTCGCCCATGACCGAAGCAGGGGTAATCGGATAGATGGCAATGGTCTCGCTCAGGCGATAAGCCACCGAAGACACCGCTTCATTGCCATCGAGGGTATGAAACTCCATGGCCACAACTCCTTGTGGTGAGGCCGAAAGACAGTTCTGAGTCTAGTATCGGCCGGGCCAACCGCAAAGGAACGGGATTGATCTGAGACAGATTTGAGGAAGAAACAGGTTCAGGAACTGGCTGATCCTGCCTGAATCAAATCTTGGAACAGGGAATGATAATCGCCGGCCAGGCTGGATGCCCGCCAATCCTCCGGCGGGCAGGCCAGAAGCTGTCCTTCCAGCAGCTGTTCAAGCGTGTCGGCAACCACTTCAGCCTCCATCGCCGCATTTTCCTGATGACTCTCATAGCGACACAGATCCGGCACGTATTCGCGATAGGCCAGGCGATCCGGCGCCAGTGGCACGCAACCTGAAGCCATGGCTTCCAGCATCGACAGCCCCTGGAAATCGTGCAGTGCCGTGGAGATCACAATATCGGCCTGACGCAGCAACTGATCATAGTCTTCACGATTCTCGAAAAACCCCCAGTGTTCGATGCAAGGACCAAACTGTTCCCGGATCCGGTCAAATGCCTTCGGATAGCTGCGAAATCGCTCACCCACCACACTCAACCTGAACGGCATCGAACGCTGGTCCAGCACCTGCAGGAACTTCAGCAGACGGTCAGGCCCCTTGTCATATTCCCAGCGATGGTTCCAGAGCAGATGGGGGCAGGCCCGGTTCATAAGTGGCCGGCGATCAGCAAACAACCGGTCCTCGATCGGCACCGGTATCACCCTCGACTTGTCCCGCAGGGTTTCGATCAGGCCCTCGGGCACTGCGTCGGGCAGCTTCTTGAGGAAAGAGTCGGCGCCAGCCAGAAAACTGTCCCGGTTCCAGCCACTGTTGAACACGACACAATCGGCCGAAAGCGCGCTGTACAGGTTCACCATCTGCGGATCGGCACTGGCGTTCTGGCCACTGGATACCGGGAAGGCGAACTGGTTTTCATGCATGTACAGCAGGCAGGGGGTATTGGCCAGGCGCGGATGTAGCCCCCGCAAGGTTGCCAGGTCCACCATGGAGGTGGCGATGATCAGATCCCAGGATTCCTGCAGGAGCGGCTCATTCAGCCAGCTCAGTGGATTGCCACGGATACGCCAGCGGAAGAATCTTGGCGGCAAAGCAAGAAACTGCCATTCATAACGCGGAAACATGGCGCTCAACTGCTCCCGCCAGCGCCTGTGACTGGCGGCATCGTAGCCAGACAGAAGGAGTATTCTCGGCGTGGTTCCAGAGGTCGTCATACGATGTCTCACTAACCAGCCTGAATCTCAGGCCGAGCCCGGGAGAGTGCCCAAAGCCCGAGCACCGGACCGGGGAACAGCAGGAGAACCACCCAGACATTCAACTGGCCCCAGAGCCCACTGGTCAGCCAGATGGCCGGCAGCGTCAGACCAAACCCGACCGCATTCATCACCGCCAGAGAGGAGCCTACCGACTCCCTCGGCGCCGTTGCCGAGGCCAGCGCCGAGAATTGAGGTGAGTCGGCAACCACAGCAATGCCCCAGACAATGAGCAAAACGATCAGCAAGGCCGGCGATAGTCCGTTCAGCCAGGGGTAAACCAGGCAGAAGGCCCCGGACACCATCAGGGCTCGCCGGGCCACCCATTCACTACCCCGTGTTCGGCTGAGCCGGCCACCACCGACGCAACCTGCCGCACCAATGCCAATGACAGCAAACGACAACCAGGGAATAAGTGCGTCACTCTGCCCCATCCGCTGCAGCTCCCGGCCGATGAGCAGGGGTGTTAATGTCCAGAACGCGTAGAGCTCCCACATATGGCCGAAGTAACCACCGGCCACTGCCCGGAATCTCGGGATGCGCAGAGCCGCCAGCCCCTGGCTGAGGGGCAATCGCCCGCTGCTTCTAGGCAGGTGCGGGCCGTCACCCAGCAGAAACACCAGCAGCCCTCCGGCCACGGCAAGACAGGACGCCGCCATCAGCGGCCACTCCCAGGGCATGCCCAGGGTTGCTCCGCGCATCAGGTGGGGCAGCGCCGTTCCCAGTGTCAGCATGCCCACCAGCCAGGCCAGGGCAGCCCCGGCATACTTTGGCGTCCAGGCAATGACCATTTTCATGCCCAGGGGATAGATCCCGGCCAGACACAGCCCGGTGGCAAAGCGCAGGAGGAAATCGAGCGGCGGCGCACCGGCAGCGAAAATAAATCCACCGTTAACCAGAGCCCCCAACAGGCTCGACAGCGCAAAGATCCGACTCGCGCCAAAGCGGTCGGCCAGGCCGGTCACCGCAATGGTCAGGGTGCCTGCGATAAACCCGGCCTGCACCGCCAATGTCAGCCGCCCGAGATCACTTTCGGTCAGGCCAAGCTCGCCGGCCAGCGACAACCAGACACCGTTGATACTGAACCAGAGCGAAGTGCCGAAAAGCTGGGCCAGAACGATCACAGGGAGGGGGTAACGTCGTAGCAGGTCGATCATTGTTTCACCAGTCGGTCCAGTCGCAGGCGCTCCCGGTCGTCGAACAGTCTTCGCCCGCCCCAGGAAACTGCCATCAGGGCACCGAATCCGGTGCCGACGGTGATGATCAGCATCACCAGAATCTGGTATTTCACCGCCACTGCCGGCGGGCTGCCTGCGAGAATCTGGCCGGTCATCATACCGGGCAGGCTGACGATGCCGGCAGCGGCCATGGCGTTGATGGATGGCATCATACCACTGCGCATGGCGTCCCTCCGGATATCCTCCAGCGCCTGCTTCCAGGTCTGGCCCAGCATCAGGCGGTTCTCGATGACGGCCCGCTGCCGCCAGACCGATTCGTTCAAACGATCCAGCGCCAGGCTGACGCCTGTCATGGTGTTTCCGAGCATCATGCCCAGAAGGGGAATGGCATACTGTGGGGTGTACCAGGGGTCTGGGCCGATCACTACCGAGAGCGCCAGTACCGTCACCGAGAAGGACGATACGAACATCGATCCGGTGCCGATACCGAACGCCCACCAGCCCTGGAGTCTTCGGCCCTGACGTGCCACAACCTCCCGGCCGGCAACCAGAAGCATGACCAGGGCCATCAGGGCGATCCAGTAGAACCCGGACGACGCAAACAGTGCCTCCAGAACCAGCCCGATCAGCGCCAGCTGAATCACCGTTCGAAGTGCAGCGATCAACAGGTTTCGGGTAATGCCCAGCCGGGCCAGATACCCCGTCCCAGCCAGGGCGAGCACCAGCAGCGCCGCCAGCCCCAACTTCCACCAGGCCAGATCAATCACTTCCATCTGCGCGCTCCAGACTGGTGCCAAGAATCCGGTAATGGGCATCGGCCACCCGATGAATCTGGCCAACATCATGGGCGACCCAGAGCACTGCGATCTGCCGCCTCCGGATTTCCTCAAGCAACCAGGTTTCAATCGCTTCTGTGCTGTCGTTGTCGAGGTTGGCGGTGGGTTCGTCCAGTAAGAGAACCTCAGGCTCAAGCAGCAGGGCCCGCCAGAGCGCCAGCCGCTGCCGCTCACCGGAAGACAACCGGCTTACCGACCACTCCAGCACCTCGGGCGGGAAGCCCAGCGCTGACGGCAAATCTGCCTTCACATGATCCGGGAAGTGACCTCCAACCTCATCAAACCACCACTGGCTGTCTGCCGGCACCATCACCACCCGGCTTCGCCATTGGTGGGCGGGCAAATCCTCCTGGCAGGTATCAGCCACAGACACGGTGCCCCCATGGGGCTCCAGGTCCGCCACGGCTCTCAGCAGCCGACTCTTGCCACTGCCTGACGGACCGGACAGACAGACAACCTGTCCACCAGGTACCGTCAAAGACACGTTACTGAGAGTGCCAACACAGAGATTTTTCAGGACCAAATCTGTCAAGATAGCCTCATCAGGGCTCGCCAATGTTCATAACGGATATACCATTGCACAGTGTCCTGCCAACAACCAGCCACACAGGCCAGGGATGTATGAAGCTTCGATCTCTTGTTACGTTCACACTGGCAGTTGCACTGATTGCCCCGCCGTTGGCAGCAGAGGTCAGTCTGGCACCGTTTGCCGGTTTTCGCATGAGCAGTTCGGTGGATATCGAGACCGCCGGCGCCAGCACCTCAGACCAGATCGACTTCCGGGATTCCGCCAGCCAGGGACTGGTGTTCAATTTTGATCTGGCAGAGCCCGGCAAACAGGGAGAGATTTATTTCGGCCGGCAGAACACCTCCGCCCGACTGGACAATGGTCTGTTTGCACCGAGCCTGGATTCCATCGACCTGACCATCTACCAGCTCCAGTTCGGCGGGCTGTATTTCCCGGCTGGCCAGAATCATGGCGGGTTTGTCTCTGGTGTGTTCGGCGTTACCCGCCTCGAGCCGGACGATTCACGGTATGAAACCCATCACCGGGCCGCCCTGTCCATTGGCGGCGGGTACCAGTTTTTCCTGACGGAACAACTGCGCCTGAGGCTCGATCTGCGTGGTGTTTACACAGCCCTGAACTCGGGCGGCTCCGCGTTCTGCTCCGGCGGCTGCGAACTCAGATTCGACAGCAGCGGCTACCTGCAGGTGGAAGCCGCCGCAGGGCTGGCCATTCGGTTCTGAAGCCCGGTCAGGCCGTCACTGGCCGCCGCTGGGGCAACAAAACCGACAGCAACGCGGCCATGGCCACCAGACCCGACGATATCCACAAGCAGGCCTCCAGCCCCCAGGCCTGGTAGACCCAGCCGGACAGAATCGTTCCCAGCAACCGGCCGGCGGCATTGGACATGTAATAGAAGCCCACATCCAGGGACACCCCATCACCGCGGGCATAGCTAACGATGAGATAGCTGTGCAGCGACGAGTTGACGGCAAACAGCACGCCAAACAACAGCAGGCCACCAACAATCACGAACTGGGGTGACCAACCCGCTGCCAGGCCGATGGCAATCGCTGCCGGAATCAGCGCCAGTGCTGCCGCCCAGAGCACAGCAGGCTGCTTGCCTTCCATGTTGCCGGTGATGCGCGGGGCAATGGTCTGAATAAAGCCGTAGCCGATAATCCAGCTGGCCATAAAGCCGCCCACTTTCCAGAAGTCCCAGCCAAAGACCGTGTGCAGGTAAACGGGCAAAGCAACCACAAACCAGACATCCCGCGCGCCGAACAGAAACATCCGGGCCGCCGACAAGACATTGATGGCCCGGCTTTTGGAGAGGATCTCGCTGAACTTCGGTTTGGCCTTGCTCTTGCCCAGATCCTGTCCCAGCAAGAACAGGCTGGCCAGCCAGACCAGTCCCAAAGCCACCGCCATGATAATCACGGCACCCTTGAAGCCGGCCGCCATCAGCAGGACCCCACCGAGGAAAAAGCCCACACCTTTGAGGGTATTCTTGGAGCCCGTCAGAATGGCCACCCACTTGTACAGGGTGCCCTGCTGCTCATCCGGCACCAGCAGCTTGATGCCGCTCTTGGCGGACATCTTGTTCAGATCCTTGGCAATGCCCGAGAGCGCCTGCGCCGCCATGACCCAGGGCACCGTCAGCATTACCGCCGGGACTGCCAGCATGGCCAGCGCCACAATCTGCAGGAACAACCCGATGTTCATGGTGCGGTTCAGCCCCATACGGGCGCCCAGGTAACCACCCACCAGATTGGTGACCACCCCGAAGAACTCGTAAAAGACGAACAGCAAGGCGATTTCCAGGGGCGAGTAGCCCAACTGGTGAAAATGTAGCACCACCAGCATCCGCAGGGCGCCATCGGTAAGGGTGAAAGCCCAGTAGTTGCCGGTAATGACCAGGTACTGTCGGATGGCCGCCGTCATATCAGGCCAGACCCACCCTGCGCGCCAGTTCTGCGGTGCGGTTGGCATAGCCCCACTCGTTGTCGTACCAGGCGTAGACCTTCACCTGAGTGCCGTTGACCACCATGGTGGACAGGGCATCGACGATGGAGGAACGCGGGTCCGTCTTGTAATCAATCGACACCAGCGGTCGCTCTTCGTAACCCAGGATGCCTTTGAGCTCGCCTTCAGCGGCTTCTTTCAAGAGCTGGTTTACGGTATCCCTGTCCGTGGCTGTTTCAACTTCAAACACGCAATCGGTGAGCGACGCATTGGTCAGAGGCACGCGCACGGCATGGCCATCCAGACGCCCTTTTAGCTCGGGGAATATTTCGATAATCGCCGTTGCCGAGCCGGTGCTGGTAGGAATCAGTGAACTCCCGCAGGCCCGTGCCCGGCGCAGGTCCTTGTGGGGCGCATCAATAATGGTCTGGGTGTTGGTCAGGCTGTGAATGGTGGTGATGGAGCCGTGCTTGATGCCCAGCTTCTCATGAATCACCTTTACCACCGGTGCCAGGCAGTTGGTGGTACAGGAGGCGGCAGTGACAATACGGTCGTTGGCCGGCTCGAAAATATCGTCGTTCACACCAACCACAATGTTCTTGGCGCCCGCCTCCTTCACCGGTGCGGTGACCACGACGCGTTTCACGCCCTGATCCAGATACGCCTGCAGGGCACTGACCTTCTTGTTGACGCCACTGGCCTCGATCACCAGATCGCAGCCGGACCAGTCAGTTTCGCCAATGGTGCGGTTATGGGTCACGCGGATGCGCTTCCCTTCGATCTCGATCTCCGTTCCATCCGCTGTTGCCTCATGGCTCCAACGACCATGGATGCTGTCAAAATTGAGCAGATGCGCCAGCGTAGCTGCGTCGGCACCCGGATCGTTGATGGCTACAAACTCCATGTCTGGCCAGCCCCAGGCGGCCCGCAAGGCCAGACGACCGATACGGCCGAATCCATTAATGCCTACTTTGATTTTGCTCATGATCTGCTCCTGATGGACCTGTTCCCTGAATTTAACCGCGCGGGCACTACAGGCATTGGACAGCCGGGCGGTCTGCCATGGCCAGCAATCGCGCCAGCGGGCTCTCTATCAATTGTTCGTTATGGCTGGCGGTTTCATCGAGCACCCGGGCCAACCACTGTGGAATGCCCGGGCTGAGGGAATAGTAGATCCACTGGCCCCGACGCTCCGTGGCCAGCAGGCCTGCATCCCTCAGAGTGGCCAGATGCCGGCTGACCTTTGGCTGGGGCGCCTCAAAGGCTTCCGTAAGCTCGCAGACGCAGAGTTGTTCCTGGCTTCGAATCAGCAGCAGGGCTGCCAGACGGAAGTCGTCGGCCAAGGCCTTGAATACTGTAACCGGGTCATAGCTGGCGGGTTTTGGTCCGGTTTCTTTTTGATGGATTAGTGCGAATAAAGCCACCCGCTCTTTGATTTCCCCAAGCCTGAGGGCGAAAGTAGAATGGCGGTTTGCCGGTACCGGGTCGGCGAAATCCCAGGCAATCTGCTGGGCCGGCTGGCAGATCGAACCGCACTCGTTCGCGGCTTTCTCGCACAGGGTAATCACATAATCCCAGTGTTGCCCCTGCACATCGGCCAGCTGCTTGCTGTGTAAGCCTTCGGTGGATATGCCGGCTTCCTCCAGCACCTGCAGTGCCATGGGGTGGGGCCTGGTTGGCTCGGTACCGGCGCTGGCAACTTCAAACCGGTCCCCCGCCATGTCACGAAGCAAGGCTTCTGCCATCAGGGAACGGGCACTGTTGGCGGTACAAACAAATAGAACGCGGCGCTTCATATCTGGAGTTCCGTATATTCGGTTTTATGAATATCTAATTTTGTGCATAATAGATTCAGTCTCCCTACGAGTAAAGGAATCATCAAATACGATGAGCACCAACACAGAAATAACCCGGGCTGAAGACGCCGACGGCGGCATGGATTTGTTCGGCAAGTTCCTGTCGGTATGGGTAGCCCTGGCCATCATCGCCGGCGTGGCGCTCGGTCAGCTCGCACCAGTGGTACCCGAGACCCTGTCCCGTTTCGAATACGCGCAGGTCTCCATCCCCATCGCCATTCTGATCTGGGCAATGATTTTCCCGATGATGGCGCAGATTGATTTCAGTGCAGTGGTCGGCGTCAGAAAAGAACCGAAAGGCCTCGCCATCACCACCATCGTCAACTGGCTGATCAAGCCCTTTACCATGTTTGCCATTGCCTGGTTTTTCCTGATGGTGGTGTTCGAGCCATGGATCGCTCCGGGACTGGCCAGCGAATACCTGGCTGGCGCAATCCTGCTAGGCGCGGCGCCCTGCACCGCCATGGTGTTCGTGTGGAGTTACCTGACCAAAGGTGATGCCGCCTACACCCTGGTCCAAGTATCTCTCAACGACATCATCATGCTGTTCGCCTTCGCGCCAATTGTTGTTTTCCTGCTGGGCATTTCGGACATACAGGTGCCCTGGGATACCGTGCTGCTGTCGGTAGTCCTGTACATCGTGATTCCGCTGACGGCCGGCTATCTGACCCGCCGCACCCTGATTTCGCGCCACGGTCAGCAGTGGTACGACGATGTCTTCATGAAGCGGCTCAGCCCGGTCACCCCGGCGGCGCTGATCGTCACTCTGGTGTTGCTGTTCGCCTTCCAGGGTGAAGTGATCCTGAACAATCCCCTGCACATTGCGCTGATCGCCGTGCCGCTGATTGTTCAGACTTTCCTGATTTTCTTCCTGGCCTACGGCTGGGCGAGGCTGTGGAAAGTCCGCCACTGCATCGCGGCGCCGGGTGCCATGATTGGTGCCAGCAACTTCTTCGAACTGGCCGTGGCCGCAGCCATCGCACTGTTCGGCCTTCAATCCGGCGCAGCGCTGGCAACCGTCGTCGGGGTTTTGGTGGAGGTACCTCTGATGCTGGTGCTCGTTCGCATCGCCAACAAGACCCGGGATCGGTTCCCGGCATAAATCGCGGCGGCCAGCGCCGGGCTTTTGGTCACGGCGCTGACCTCACTCGCATTACCTGTTCAGCTCACCGTCACCCTGCTAATATCGCGGCCACATTTCTGACGCACTGAATCTGACGGAATCCACGCAATGGACGTTTTCCAGGCCCTTTTCCTTGGCCTTCTCCAGGGACTGACCGAATTCCTGCCCATCTCCAGCTCCGCTCACCTGATCCTCACCCCGGCGCTGTTCGGCTGGACCGATCAGGGCGTAGGCTTCGACCTGTCGGTGCACGTCGGGACCTTACTGGCGGTTGTGCTCTATTTCCGGAGGGATGTTTTTGGTATTGCCCGGGACGGACTGATTTCCGTCAGCCGCCGCAAAATCGTTGGCCAGGGCGCCCTTGCCTGGTACCTCGTCATCGGCACCATCCCTGCGGGCCTGGCCGGCCTGGCGTTGCTGGATATGATCGACAACGAACTGCGGGCGGTGGAAGTCATCTTCTTCACCACCCTGTTCTTCGGCCTGCTCCTCGGCCTTGCAGACTGGTTGCCCAAACGTCAGCGCACCCTCGACAAACTGAACTGGAAAGACGCCGTCCTGGTTGGCATCGCCCAGGCCATGGCCCTCGTCCCCGGCACCTCCCGTTCCGGCGTAACCATCACCGCCGGCCTGTTCCTGGGCATGACCCGCGAAACCGCCTCCAGGTTCTCATTCCTGTTGGCAATCCCCATCATCGTGCTGGCATCAGCCGTGAAACTGCTGGAAGTGGCAACTTCGGATGTGATCGTCGACTGGAGTGGTTTTCTGATTGGCGGGGTGACTTCATTCCTGATGGCCATTACCGCAATCCACTTCTTCCTTAAGTGGCTCAACAAGGTAGGCATGTGGCCGTACGTTATCTATCGGATTGTTCTGGCGGGCGTGATTTACGCAGTTCTGATGTAGGCCTGCTTACAATTAGCAGGCCTCGAGAGGCGCATAAGCCAGAACAAGCCACTTGGCGCCCTCATCAAAGTTCACCTGCACCCGAGTATGGTGCCCGGTGCCCTCCGAATTCATCACGATGCCCTCGCCAAACTTGGGATGGCGCACCCGCTGACCCAGGCTGAAACCGGATTGCTGGGCCGAATCCTGGCTGAACATGCTCTCATTCGGACGCGCCACCATAGCGGGGCGGGTCACTGTGTTGCGCAGCCGCACTTCCAGCAGACAGTCACCCGGAATCTCCCGGACAAACCGCGACAACGCATTGAACTTTTCCTGACCGTACAAACGCCGGGATTCGGCGTAAGTAAGCACCAGCTTTTTCATGGCCCGGGTGATGCCCACGTAGGCCAGGCGGCGCTCCTCTTCCATGCGACCAGGTTCTTCCAGGGACATGCCGTGGGGGAACAGCCCCTCTTCCACGCCCGCCAGGAAAACCAGGGGGAACTCCAGACCCTTGGCGGAATGCAGGGTCATTAACTGAACGCTGTCCTCATGGTCCTCGGCCTGGGATTCACCGGCATCCAGAGCCGCCTGAGCAATGAATTCCGACAGCGCGTCCACGCCGTCCTCCACCTCATAGTCAGACAACGCATTGACCAGTTCCTCGAGGTTCTCCACCCGGGCCTGGCCTTTCTCACCTTTTTCGCTGGCGTGATAGTCCTTCAGCCCGCTGTTTTCGATGGTCTGCTTCATCAGGCCATGCAACGAAGCATCGCCCACCATGTCGGAGAGGCCTTCGATGATCGCAATGAAAGACTGCAGCCCGGTTTTGGCCCGGCCTTTAACCTGCCCGGCTTCCAGCAGACGCTCGGCGGATTCCCACAATGAGATACTCTGCTCGGTCGCGTATTCCCGAAGCTCCGCCAGGCTCTTGGCGCCAATGCCACGGGGCGGCACGTTCACCACCCGCTCAAACGCCGCATCGTCGCGGCGATACTGGACCAACCGCAGATATGCCAGGGCGTTGCGGATTTCCTGACGATCATAGAATCGCAGGCCACCGTATACCCGGTAAGGAATGCCCTGGCGCATCAGCGATTCTTCCAGCACCCGGGACTGGGCGTTGGAGCGATAGAGAATCGCGGATTCACTGCGCAGGTTGCCGTCCTGCACCCAGGCAGAAATGCTGTCGGCAATGTAGTTGGCTTCGTCCTGCTCGTTGAACGCCGCGTACAGGCTGATCGGTTCGCCTTCCGGACCGTCGGTCCAGAGCTCCTTGCCCAGCCGGCCCTGGTTGTTGGCGATCACCGCGTTGGCCGCCTTCAGGATCATCTGGGTGGAGCGGTAATTCTGCTCCAGACGCACCAACCGGGCATTGGGGAAATCCCGCTGGTACTGCTGGATGTTTTCGACCTTGGCGCCCCGCCAGCCGTAGATAGACTGATCGTCGTCCCCCACCACCGTCATTGGCACGCGATTGCTGGCCAGCACCTGCAGCCAGGCATATTGAATGGTGTTGGTGTCCTGAAACTCGTCCACCAGGATATGCTGGAACCGGCTCTGGTAATGGGCCAGCAGCTCCGGACGATGCAGCCACAGTTCATGGGATCGCAGCAACAACTCGCCAAAATCCACCAGACCACCCTGCTGGCAGAGTTTTTCGTACTGGCGATAGATCTTCAGCATGATCGACAGGAAATGGTCGCCCGGATTCTCCTGGATGTGATCCGCCCGCAGCCCCTCGTCCTTCTGGCTACTGATAAACCACTGGGCCTGCTTCGGTGGCCACTTGCTCTCATCAATCTGGTTTTCCCGTATCACCCGCTTGATCAGTCGCAGCTGGTCGTCGCTGTCCAGAACCTGGAAGTTCTCCGGCAGCCCAGCATCTTTCCAGTGCGAACGCAGCAGTCGGTGCGCGATACCATGAAAGGTGCCGAACCAAAGGCCGCGGGCCGGAATGTCCATCATCTGCTCGATGCGGTAACGCATTTCCTTGGCGGCCTTGTTGGTGAAGGTCACCGCCAGGATTCCAGTGGGCGGCACCCGATCCACGGTCATCAACCAGGCGATCCTGTGCACCAGAACACGGGTTTTGCCACTTCCTGCGCCGGCCAGAACCAAAAGGTGATCGTTCTGAGCGGTAACAGCTTCACGCTGGGCATCGTTCAACGGATCGATGATGTGGGAGACGTCCATAAAGAATCGGTTCGCTACTGGTTAAATAAACAGGTTGTTGAGTATAACAGGAGAAAAGAGGGATTTCTTTGGGGTCTGGGTTAGCCCTTATCCAGGGAGGAACGCACGAGGGCGGGGCTCTGTTCAGGACACGCTACGAGCACATCCATGTGCGCTTGGCTGTGGCCATCCTTGGCCACAGACAGTCCTGAACAGAGCCCCGCCCCCGCGCTTATCTCGCTTTGGAGATGGCTTCTCTGTTAAAAACCTCTTGGTACAGTCTGCGCTTCTACAAACTCGAACAGACCTTCCAGACCGCCCTCACGGCCTATGCCGGAGGCCTTCATGCCACCGAACGGGGCTTCCGGCGTCGGGCCGGTGCCGGTGTTCCAGCCACAGTGGCCAAAGCGCAGGCCGGCAGCCACACGCTGGGCGCGTTCGGCATCGTTGGTGAACACGTAGGAGGCCAGGCCGAACTCGGTGTCGTTACCGGCTTCGATGACTTCCTCTTCCGTGCGGAACAGGGCCATGGGTACCAGCGGGCCGAAGGTTTCTTCCTGGTAGCAGGACATCTCCCGGTTCACACCGTGGACCACGGTGGGCGGGAAGAACAGGTCGTTACCCAGATCTTCCGGTTTCTTGCCGGCAACCAGGGTGGCGCCTTTTTCGAGGGCATCCTGGACGTGACGCTTGACCTTGTCGTAGCCAGCCTGGTTAATCAGGGGGCCGAGATCCACATCGCCGTTGATGCCGTCACCGACGGTCATTTTGTTGACCCGCTCGGCCAGTTTTTCACCGAAGGCATCGGCCACTTTCTCATGCACAAAAATCCGGTTGGCACAGACACAGGTCTGGCCGCCACCCCGGAATTTGTTGGCTATGAGGTTATCTGCCGCGGTATCCAGATCGGCGTCATCAAACACGATGAACGGCGCATTGCCGCCCAGCTCCAGGGCCAGTTTCTTGACCTGATCCGCGGTGTCTACGATCAGCTTACGGCCCACTTCGGTGGAACCGGTGAAGCTGAGCATGGGAACATCCGGGCTTTCGCACAGAGCCTTGCCAATCACGCTGGCCTTGCCCATCACCAGGTTAACCATGCCATCCGGAATATCGGTGTGCTTATCCATCAGGCTGAACAGGGCAATCATGGTCAGCGGGGTTTCACTGGCCGGTTTGATCAACGACGGACAGCCGGCCGCCAGGGCCGCAGACAGCTTCTTGGCGATCATGCCAATGGGGAAGTTCCAGGGCGTAATCAGGCCGGTGACACCAATGGGGCGGTAGTGGACCGTCCAGGTACAGTCTTTCGGCTTTTCCGGAATGGTGTGGGCGTCGAGTGCCTGAATATGCTTGGAGCAGTAGTCGAAAAACCCGGCGGCATAATCTACTTCACCCTGGGCCTCCTGCAGCGGTTTGCCGTGCTCCATGCAGAGGATGCGGCCCACTTCTTCCTTGTTGGCCTTGAGCGCATCCCGGATGTCTTCCAGCCACTTGCGGCGGGTCTCGATGCTGTAGGGACTGATCAACCGCAGTGCCGACTTGCCGGAGGCAATAGCGGCGCTCACTTCATCTTCCGACATGGATGCGACCTGGGCGATCACCTTGCCCGTTGCCGGGTTGTAAACATCGAAGGTGTTGCCATGCTCATTATCAATCCAGCGACCACCGATATAGCCGGTCAGCTTTTCCAGCAGGGGTGACTCGATCATCTCGACTCCTCTTCTGTGATTGGCTCCGCCCCGTGTGGGGCGCAGTCCAGGTAATCTGGTTGCGTCAGTGTTTTATGTCTTTCATAGTGGATGTTGTATCCCGACCTGTAAAGTCAAGGGCAGGCTTTTGATCATCGCCTGAGTGTGCCTATACTCGGGGAATCAGACACCCAGGAGACCGAACAATGAAGGCATTTTTCCATCCCGCACAGGATGAGCATGTTCCACAGACCTACTTTACCCGGGGACAAATGCGCCAGCCCCAGGAAATTCCTGCCCGCACTGGTGAAATGCTGGGCGGACTCAGGGAACTGGGCATCTCTGTGTTGCAGCCTGCAGACCAGGGCGCGGGGCCTATTTCAAAAGTTCACGATCTGGGCTACCTGCGCTTCCTGGAATCTGCGCATCGGCGCTGGAAGCAGATGGATGACTGGGGCGATGAGGTTATTTCGAATATTTTCGTCCGCTCCCCGAATCACCTGACTGGCATTCTCGCCGAGGCAGCCCGCTATCAGGCCGATGGCAGCTGTCCGATCGGCGAACACACCTGGCATGCCGCCTACTGGTCTGCGCAGAGCGCGCTGGGTGCGGCCGATGCACTGATCGCCGGCGACAGAACGTCGTACGCCGTGTGCCGTCCGCCGGGGCACCATGCCCGCCGGGATGCCGCCGGTGGTTTTTGCTACCTGAACAACGCTGCAATTGCTGCCGAGCATATGAAGGCCCGGTTCCCGAAAATTGTTATCCTGGATACTGACATGCACCACGGCCAGGGGATCCAGGAGATTTTCTACGATCGAAGCGATGTGCTGTACATCTCTATCCATGGCGACACCACCAACTTCTACCCGGTCGTCAGCGGCTTTGAGAACGAACGTGGCGAAGGGGAAGGTTTTGGCTACAACATCAACATGCCGATGCCCCATGGTTCAACGGAAGAAGATTTCTTCGCAAAACTGGATGAAGCCCTGGCGGCCATCAAACTTTTCCAGCCGGATGCCCTGATCCTGGCCCTCGGCTTCGATATCTACAAGAACGATCCACAGGCCAAGGTGTCAGTCTCTTCCGAAGGGTTCTGCAAGCTCAGCACCCATGTGCGTCAGCTGGGGCTGCCGACGCTGGTAGTGCAGGAAGGCGGTTACGATCTGGAGGCTCTGAGCGAGAACGTCCAGCAGTTCTTCAAAGGTCTGGCAGGCTGACGCTTCAGGCTGCGGGCACGTAAACCTTCACGTTTTCGTGCCCTTCGGCCTTCAGATGCCCGGCGTGCATGCGGCTCATGGTGCCGCGATCGCAGTACAACAGGTATTGCCGGTTCGCCGGCAGTTCTGGTATCTGCTGGTTCAGCTCATAGAATGGAATCTGCAGAATCTCGTTGTTGGTCAACATCAACGGTGACTGCTCGCCTTCCGAGGGGTGACGCACGTCGATGATCACATCATCCACCGAGGGTGTCTGCACGAGCTCCACTTCCTCTGGCGTTACCGTGGTTTCCAGCAACCGGTTTACCGGCGTTTCCTCACGTGCCTCAATGGCGTTTGCCAGAACCGCGGCGTCCATTTGGGCCTCGTCTTCTTCCACCCGGTGCAGCTTGGCCCGGGTGGCAGGCTTCTGGGAGATCACTCCGCAGTATTCAGGCATGGTTCGTGCGAAAGATTCCGTGCCGATTTCCCGCGCGATGCGGATAATGGATTCCTTGTCCATGGACACCAAAGGGCGCAGGACCACCTCGTCACTGGCCCGATCCACCACATTGAGGTTGCTCAGGGTCTGGCTGGACACCTGGGCCACGGCATCTCCTGTCACCACCCCCGAGGCGTTGTTCTTGCGGGCGATCTCTGCTGCCGCCATCAGCATCTGACGCTTGAGCACCACGCCCCAGTGACGGTGACTCACCGAACGCATGATTTCAGCGACAACACCCTCGAAGGGCACCGAGATAAACTTGGCACTGTGGGAGGCACCGTAGCGATCCCACAGGTAGTGCACCACCTGGCGCACACCAACCTCGTGAGCCGTGCCTCCGAGGTTGAAAAACAGGAAGTGATTGCGCAAACCCCTTCGCATCATCAGGTAAGCCGCCACCGACGAATCATAACCCCCGGAAATCAGGGTCAGCACATTTTCGACACTGCCCAGCGGATAGCCGCCCAACCCCCGGTGCTTGCGATGGGCAATATGGAACTGGTCGTCCTGGGCCTCAATCCGCACCTCAACCTGTGGGGATTTCAGATCAACCCCACTGGCACCCGATGCCTGCATAAGCGCGGCACCCACGGTGCGCTCCAGATCAATAGAGCGGAAACTGTGTTCACCGTGACGTCGGGCCCTGACGGCAAAGGTTTTGCCAGTCAACCTGTCCGCAAAGGCCTCAACAGCCTTCTCGGCAACATCTTCCAGACTGACAAATGGAAACGCTCCGATTTCCTGGATCGTGGAAATGCCCGGTATGCGCAAAAGCAGCTCAAGGGCCGGCCCGGACAACCCGCGACCGTCTGGCACCTCCACGTCTACCCTGTCCCAACTGCCTTCAACCCGAATCTCCGGATCAAGCCGCGCCAGCAGCTTTCGGATGTTCTGGCGCAGATGACGCATCTGCTGGCGACGGACGGGTTTACTCTTGATAGCAACTTCCGGAGCGGGACGAATAAGCAGTTTCATAAATCGGAATTTTGTCGGGTGGCGTATTGTACTGAAAGGCCTTAGTCTACCCTTTTGACTGCGTGCCTCAAAATCGGGCATTTCCGCAACATCCAGGAGTTTCACCGTTAATGCAGGAAACCACCATCAATGCCCTCGTCTCACCAGAGGGCAGCCTTGAAATTCTCTCCAATCATGAGGTCAACCGCCTCAAGGACCGCAGCGAAGGCGGCCTTTACCGGCTGTTCCGCCAATGCGCGCTGGCGGTTCTCAATACCGGCATCGAGACTGACGACTGCAAGGCATTGATGGAATCCCATGCCGACTTTGATGTCCGCCTGGTACCGCAGCCCCGGGGCCTCAAACTGGAACTGATCAATGCGCCCGGCCATGCCTTTGTTGATGGCGAAATGCTGAGGGCGATCCGCGAGCACCTGTTCTCGGTTTTACGAGACATTATCTACTCGCATTCAATCCCTCAGACAGCCGCCGGTTTTCGCCGGGATGATCCGGAGGACCTGACCAATTACGTATTCCACATTCTCCGCAACGCCCGGGTGCTGCAGGCAGGACGACAACCAGACCTCGTGGTCTGCTGGGGTGGTCACTCAATCGGCCATGATGAATACCAATACAGCAAGGATGTCGGTCATCAGTTGGGTCTCAGGGCCCTGAGCATCTGCACCGGATGTGGCCCGGGTGCCATGAAAGGACCCATGAAAGGTGCCACCATTGGCCACGCCAAGCAGCGGGTAAAGAACGGTCGCTACATCGGTATTACAGAACCCGGCATCATTGGCGCCGAAGCCCCAAACCCGATCGTCAATGAACTGGTCATCATGCCGGACATTGAAAAGCGCCTGGAAGCGTTCGTTCGCTGTGGTCACGGCGTGATTGTATTCCCGGGCGGTGTCGGCACCGCCGAGGAAATTCTCTACCTGCTCGGGATCCTGCTGCATCCGGACAATGCGGATCTGCCCTTCCCGGTGGTATTTACCGGCCGGAAGGAAAACGCGGAATACTTCGAGATGATCGACAAGTTCATCCGGAACGCCCTCGGGGATGAGGCTGCGAGCAAATACGAGATCATCATCGACGATCCGGTGCGTGTGGCCCAGACCATGAAAAAAGGAATGAAGGAGGTCGAGACGTTCCGGCGCGCGATGCAGGATGCCTATTATTTCAACTGGATGCTGAAGATCGACCCGGTGTTCCAGCTACCGTTCGAGCCCAATCACGACAACATGCGGGCGCTGGAACTGCATCGGGACCAGCCTGTGCACCTGATCGCTGCGAATTTGCGCAAGGCCTTCAGTGGCATTGTTGCCGGTAACGTCAAGGAGGGTGGTATACGGCAGGTTCAGGAAAAGGGGCCATTCGAAATCGCAGGCGACCCGACTCTGATAAAACCGCTCGAAGCCATGCTCGAGCAGTTTGTGACCCAGAACCGAATGAAACTACCGGGTTCTTCGGCTTACAGACCGAGCTATCGCATCGTCAGCGGAGCGGCCTGAGCCGCTTCGCTGACAGGGTAAGGCTTACTTGCCGCCGTCTGCCGGCAGACTGGCGTAGTAGGCCGCGAGGTTGGCGATATCAGTGTCACTCAGGGCAGCAGCCTGCCCCTGCATAATCGCAGCCTGGCCGCCAGAGCGTTGCTTGTTCTTGTACGCCTTCAG
The DNA here is from genome assembly GCF_056857715.1 of Marinobacter sp. L-13. NCBI lineage: Bacteria > Pseudomonadati > Pseudomonadota > Gammaproteobacteria > Pseudomonadales > Marinobacteraceae > Marinobacter > Marinobacter sp. L-13. The sequence goes on along the minus strand of NZ_JBSXNQ010000061.1, from coordinate 1,672 downwards.
GGCCGATACCAGGTACTGCTCGTTCTGGCCCGCCAGGTTCGGGTATGTCGGAATTTGCGCAAGACCATTCTGGCCATGGCACGCAGCACAGACAGCCGCCTTGGCCTTGCCGGCTTCGGCATCTGCGGCAGAAACTACTGCAGGCACAGCAGCGCCAAGCGCAAAAATTCCCGCAACAGCGTAGTGTTTCAGATTCATTGATATTACCCTCTCATCGTCATTTTCCAGATTTTAAGGCCGGTTCGGAGACCGGGCACTAAACTGACTTGCACTTATAGCACAGAGCGGGGCAACCTCAAATGCGATAGGTCAAGGACATCTTTTCGACGTTAGTCCTCTTTCCTGTTCTGGCTATTAGGGTGAAAGTACGTTCGATTCCGTATCCAAGATTGATTTAATTCTCCGGAGAAAACGCCAATGTCTGTAGAGGCCGAGGAACTTGCATGCCGCGAAGGGCACATGGGTGTTCTGACACTGAACTCCCCGGGCACTCTCAACGCGCTTTCCGAACACATGATCGAGCAGATCCAGGACATCCTGGACCGCTGGGCCAATGATGACCGAATCTGCATCGTGGTCATTCAGGGCGCCGGTGAGAGAGCCTTTTGCGCCGGCGGTGATATCCGCGAACTCTATGATGCAATTCTCGATGGGCAAGAGCCGGAGAAACCGGTACGGTTTTTCAGCCGGGAATACCGGATGGATTACAACATCCATCGCTTCCCAAAGCCGGTGCTGGGTATAGCCCACGGCGTGGTGATGGGCGGCGGTCTTGGTGTGTTCTCAGGCTGCCGGTATCGGCTGGTTACACCCGATGTCACGCTGGCAATGCCCGAGATCACGATCGGGCTGTTTCCGGATGTGGGTGCCAGCTGGTTTCTGAAACGGCTGCCAGGAAGGCTGGGGCTGTTCATGGGGCTGACCGGCGCCCGTTTGAACGTCAGCGATACGCTGCGGGTTGGTCTCGCCGACATGGCCATCCTGCCGGAGGACCGGGATCGCCTGCTTGACCGACTGGCCTCGGAACGCTGGACCGGCCAAACCGCCGCCGATGACAATCGACTGTTCAGGTTACTCAACCAGATCCAGACACCGGATTACCGGACACTGCCACCCAGTCACCTCGCCCGGCACGAACAGCGGATTGCCAGGCTGAGCGCCGGCGATGAACTTCCGGACATCGTTGATCAACTGCTGGCAGCGGAGGTTGACTGCGACTGGTGGCATGCCTGTATGAACACGCTCAGAAACGGATGCCCGGTCTCTGCATGGCTGGTCTGGACCCAGTTACAGAAAGCGCAGCAAATGTCCCTGAAGGACGCCTTCCGCATGGAACTGGCGATGGTTTCCGAATGCATCCGCCGGCCTGATCTGACAGAGGGAATCCGGGCTCTGGCTATCGACAAGGACCGCCAGCCAAAATGGAGTTACCCGAGCGTGGCCGATGTGCCGGAAGACGTGGTTGCGGCTCATTTCACCCCGGAGTGGGATGACGAGACGGATCCGATGGGCCTGGAGTAAGCCGGTCGGCGCTAGCCCGGATTTCTCATAGTGCTCCAACAACCTTCGCAGACCAAGCCTGGTAGTGCCAGATCCGAGTGGTCATGGTCGAAGTTGGCGATTATTTAGCCAGTTTCCGGCATTCAGGCACAACTCCCCCTTTCCCCCATTG
>NZ_JBSXNQ010000060.1:0-71182 GCF_056857715.1 Marinobacter sp. L-13 | reverse complement strand
GACACCGCGCAGGTAGAGCCAGGGGATGAGTTCATCCAGACTCTGGGCCCGCTTCAAATACGGTGGCAGGAGCTGAGTGTTGAAGCGAATGCGGGAGCCGCTGCGGTCCCGGACCTTGCGCAGCTGAACGTCAACATGTCCAACGCGTGTCTGAATGGTTCGCTTTGGTAAATGACCGTTCCGGACTACCGCCTTGCGACCATCGGGTGTCAATACACCGGCGTACTGATGCAGTAGCCCCTGAAGCTCAGACTCGACAGCCCGCGCAATCAGGTCACGGGCACCCTGTCGGATCAGATCGTGCAAGGGATCGTTCGTGGTCGCGTCTGGTTGTGAAAGAGCATGCAGGTTAGACTTGGACATGGCGTATCCATCCTCTGTTGCTTGTGATCTTGGTGGTGATCAACCAACAGGATACGCCATCCTTTCAGCCTGCTTCCATACACCAGAAATCACCATAACTCGTTCTCGCTTCTCGCTCTTCAGGAGTTCGAGATGGACAGCGTTAAGATAGACAGAGAGTTGATCAGGAACGCTGGTCAAGGTGGCAAACCGGACCGTGTTCTGGAGGGAATTATCGTTATGGCTCACGCGATAGACGTTCGAGTGGTTGCAGTTGGCGTTGAAGCGGACGAGCAGTTGCAATTCCTCTCGCGTGCTGGCTGCGACTATGTCCAAGGCTTCCTGTTCTCTAAGCCCTTAACGCAGGACGATTTCGAAGCGTTTTTAACACATGAACGTCAGGGAAAGTTACCTTGATAGCAGTTGCATAGATCTATTTCCGATCAGGGCACAGTAATGTCGATTAGTGTTGACCCTTTCCCCGTAGTCCGGTAGCCAGCGGCAAACTCCAGTGGTGTCTGGTAGCTCAACGCTGAACCGTCCGTGGAAACGGGGTAGAACCCCCATCCGTCAGCACCGCACGTACGTGGATGGAGTTGATCCCAACGTTTAATCCGACTTCTTAACCATTCCAGAGAACCGTTCACCTGAAATGGATCAGACAAAGGTCTTTACTTCGCTGAAGATGACTTAGCACCACCTCGGGCCAACACCCATCTCAGAAGTTAAAAAATCTGGGCAAAAACAACACTAAGTCGGGGACCAATGTGATAAGTACCAGCACCAATAAACAAATTCCTAGCAGAGGCAAACTAGCCTTTGCGACTTTTTCAATTGGCAATTTGGCAATGGAACATACAATAAACAGGCAAAGGCCAATCGGAGGAGTCGCCAAACCGATCACAAGATTCATTACCACAATCACCCCCAGATGAAGCGGATCAAGCCCAATTACGTCACCTATCTCCAGTAGAACCGGCACTACGAGTATTAAAGCACCGATTGGTTCCATCAAAGCTCCCAGAATCAGCAGCCCGACGGTGATCATTGCAAGAATGACGTATTTATTCTCACTGATGGAAAACATGGCTTCAGCAACCTGCTCGGGAATCTGTTCGATACTGAAAACAAATGAAATAATACTGGCCATCGATACAACAAGAAGTATCACCGACGAAATGACGCTAGTGTTATAAAGTACTCGGACAAGAGACTTCCACGTTAGCGACCGATACACCACAGCCGAAATAAACAAGGCATAGATGCTGGCTACAGCTGCTGCTTCGGTTGGGGTAAACACTCCAGACAAAATACCGCCGAGGATAATCACAGGAAGCATTAGAGCAGGCCATGCACCCATGGCTGCACTGTAGATTTCACTTCTGCTGGAAGCTTTTTCCCTGGGATAGTTTCTCTTGTGTGCCACCCACACTGCGTGCAGCATCAGCCCCACACCAATCAGGATTCCAGGCACAATTCCAGCCAGGAACAGCCCGGCAACCGAGGTGCCACTGAGCACTGCAAATACAATCATTTGAATACTAGGTGGTATGATCGGGCCGATCACCGAACTGACCGAAGTAAGAGCAGCGGCATATTCCGCGTCGTACCCAGCCTTTTTCATACCCGGCACCAAAACTGATCCGAGGGCTGCGGAATCAGCAGTGGCAGAACCGCTGACTCCGGCAAACAGCATGCTGGAAAGCACATTCACCATGGCGAGCCCCCCACGAAACCGGCCGACCAATACCTGACAGAAGCGAATGATCTTGTCGGTAATCGATCCGGCATTCATGAGATTTCCTGCCAAGATGAACAGGGGCACCGTCAGCAGTACGAACTGGTCAACACCCGCTATCATTCTTTGGGGAAAGGCAGCAATTAGGTGCATCTGATCGTTGAAGAAAATGAAGGCAAGAGCTGAAAGCCCGAGCACCACAACAATCGGCACACCCGCAACCAGAAATACGGCAAATGCAGACAAAAATGCGCCCATCAGGATTCTCCTGCCATAAGTTTACGGACGGACAAAAAAGTACCTACCATAATATGAGGAATCATTAAGCCGCAGCCGACAGGAACTGCGAGATACACGAAATAGAGAGGAACCTGCAAAGCACTGGAGGTCTGCACCATATTCCACTCAGCATAACTGTAACCAAACCAGGCAAGGAGCCCGAACAATATGATAGAGCACAGGGAACCCGCGACTGTCAGAACAGATCTTGCCAAGATTGGGAGTTTTTCGGAAAGTGCTTCAATGGCAATCATTTCCCCTCGACGGAATGAAATACCGGCAAAAAGAAAGGTAATCCAAATCATCAAAAACCTGGCCAGTTCATCCGACCACGATAAGGAGTCTCCCAGTACGTAGCGGGCGAATATTTGCATCGCAACCACCACAACCATAGTTCCCATCAAAGCCGCTCCTAAATAATAGAGCGCCCTTTCGTATATACAGTTAACCCAGATTAAGCCACGCATCATGGGAGACTTGGCCTGTAACGTTTGAGCTGTCATGAGTTCAGAACTCCAGAAACCTGGAACACTCCGGGGCCAATATACCCCGGAGCCATGGCAATTTTGATTATTGTGATTCTACCTGTTCGACGAAGGCCTTAATGAGCGGATGTTTTTTGGAGTAGTTATCTATAACAGGCTGGACTGCCTCTCTCAGATCACTGGAGGAAGAAACTTCGTGAATCTCAAAGCCCGCTTCCAGCAGTGCCTTTTCAGCAACCACTTCCTGCTCTTCCGCAGCAGCAATCTGTCGCGCAATGGTGTCATGCGCTGCATCAATCAGAATGCTCTGTTGCTCTTCACTCAAACGTTCAAAAAACCGGGGGTTGATCACCATGACACCAGGCCAAAAATAATGCTTGCTCCGAGTCATATGGTCCGCAACTTCGTAGAGTTTTTCGCTGTACACAGAGGTGATATTTATCTCCGCGCCATCGAGTACACCTGTTTGAAGCGAGGTATAGATTTCACCATAAGCCATCGGAGTTGGGCTTGCCCCTATAGCCTTCCATATATCCAGATGCAACGGAGCAGGCACAACGCGAATTTTTAGACCCTTCATTCCTTCGAGATCGGTTACTGCACTGTCAGAAACAAGTAGGTTGCGCAAACCACCCTCGTAATAACCCAGTCCCTTCAGCCCGAGTTCATCAAGAGAGTCAAGCATGTCAAACGCCACCGGAGAGGTCAGCGCCTGCGACAAATCATCATAGCTATCGATCAAGAAGGGGAGCTGAAGTGCGTCCATTACCGGCGTAAAGCCGGAGAAAACCGCTGACGAAATAATAGCGGCATCCACTGTCCCTAAACGAACCCCTTCGATAAGCTGCTTATCGTCGCCCAATTGACGGGCAGGGTAAATTTTGACATTCAAGTCACCGTTACTCCGTTCCTTCACTTCCTTTTGGTACATTTCCGCACCAATATGAAAGGGATGGCTGTGTTGGGTCACATGACCGAGCTTAATCGTCGTTTCTGCAACTGAAGTTTGCGCACCAAACGCAAGAGTTGCCACCGCTAGGAAGCTTGATAGTAATCTTTTCATCGTGTTGTCTCCTAAAGAAAAGCCGTCACTAACTTAGCCTCGGGCTTACTGGGGTTTTATGTTTATTTTAAGCAAGCACACTTTTCTCAGTGTTCTTACGGAGCATCCAAGTGCCGCAATTTAACCACAGCACAACAGGAACCTTTATTGTTTATGGCAACTCCAAGTTGAGTCGCTGGATTAAATTATTCGAATCGTCCGGATACTGTTCCCAGCCCCTGGTAACGCACGGTGATGTTGTCGCCGGGCTCCACGGCAATAGCCGCAGTGATACCGCCGGTCATGATGAAGGTGCCGGCCGGGATGTGTTCGCCCCGCTCTGCCAATAGGTTTGCCAGCATGGCCACACTGGAGGCCGGATGGCCCAGCACGGCGGCACCGGCACCTACGTCGACCACTTCGCCATTCTTCTCGACCACAACACCCAGGGTTTTCAGATCCACATCGGCGACATCTGCCATCTGGCCGCCAGTAATAAAGCGGGTAGACGAGGCGTTGTCCGCAACCACGCTCACCAGGTCGAACTTGAAGTTCTCGTAGCGGGAGTCGATGATTTCCACGGCGGGAATTACGAAGTCCGTTGCCGCCAGTACCTGGCCGATATGGCAGCCCGGGCCCTTCAAGGGCGCCTTGGTAACAAAGGCAATTTCGGCCTCGATCTTCGGGTGAATCAGCTCTTTGGTATTGACCACGCCACCGTCCGGCACACTGAAATAGTCCGCCAGGAAACCATAGATCGGGGTCTCCACACCCATCTGGGCCATCTTGGCCCAGGAGGTGAGGCCCATTTTCATACCCACGATCTTGTTGCCACGTTCTTCCTTGCGGCGGCGGATCTCCCACTGCACGTCGTAGGCATCCTCGAAGGTCATGTCCGGGTAGTCGTTGGTGACCTTGGTGATATCGTGTGCCTGCAGCTCGGCGTTTTCCACGTGTTCGGCCAGGGCCAGCATCTGCTCGCGGCTTAGTGTCTTGCTCATGCGTTCTGCTCCTTCTGTGCCGCCAGCAGATCCAGCGCCACATCCACAATCATGTCTTCCTGGCCACCCACCATGCGGCGTTTGCCCAGTTCAACGAGAATGTCCACGGTCTTCAGGCCATACTTCTGTGCCGCCACTTCGGAATGGCGCAGGAAGCTGGAGTAGACACCGGCATAACCAAGCGCCAGGGTTTCACGGTCTACTCTGACCGGGCGGTCCTGCAGCGGACGGACAATGTCGTCGGCCGCATCCATCAGGGCGTACACGTCGGTGCCGTGCTCCCAGCCCATCTTGTCGAAGGCGGCGATGCACACTTCCAGCGGCGCGTTGCCGGCGCCGGCGCCCATGCCGGCCAGGGAGGCATCCACCCGATCACAGCCTTCTTCCACCGCCACGATGGAGTTGGCCACACCCAGCGCCAGGTTGTGGTGGGCATGAATGCCGGTTTCGGTTTCCGGCTTGAGTACGTCTTTCAGCGCCCGGAAGCGGTCGCGGATGTCGTTCATGTTCATGGCGCCGCCGGAGTCGACGACATAAAGGCAGGTAGCGCCGTAGTCTTCCATCAGCTTGGCCTGTTCCGCGAGCCCCTGCGGGGTCTGCATGTGGCTCATCATCAGGAAGCCGACGGTGTCCATACCGAGTTTTCTGGCGTGTTCGATGTGTTGTTTGGAGACGTCTGCTTCGGTGCAGTGGGTGGCCACCCGCACGATTCTGGCGCCGGCGCTGTAGGCGTTGTCCAGGTCGTGGACGGTGCCGATGCCCGGCAGCAGCAGGGTGGCGATCTTGGAATGGGTAACCACTTCGGCCACCGCTTCAATCCACTCCAGGTCGGTATGGGCGCCGAAGCCGTAGTTGAAGCTGGAACCTTGAAGGCCGTCACCGTGGGCCACTTCGATGGAATCCACCTTGGCCTTGTCCAGCGCGCGGGCAATGTCCTGCACGTTCTTGATGGAGTACTGGTGACGGATGGCGTGGCTGCCGTCCCGCAGGGTCACGTCGGAGATGTAGAGTTTCTTGCCGGGATTAAAGGTCATGGGTTGTTCCTCCTCACTTGACCAGCGATTCGGCGATGCGCTCGGCGGTGCCGAGGGCCGCGGAGGTCATGATGTCCAGGTTGCCGGCGTAGGCCGGCAGGTAATGGGCGGCGCCTTCCACTTCCAGGAAGATGGAGGTCTTCAGTCCGCTGAAGCGGCCCAGGCCCGGGACGTTCATGGGCTGGTCTTCCGGAATTACGTCAAACTGCACTTTCTGCTTGAGGCGATAGCCGGGCACGTAGCTGTTAACGGCCTTGACCATTTCTTCCACCGAGGCTTCCACTTCCGCCTGGTCGGCGGCATCGGAGAGCACGTAGACGGTGTCCCGCATCAGCAGGGGCGGCTCGGCCGGATTGAGGATAATGATGGCCTTGCCCTTCTGGGCGCCGCCCACCACTTCGATGGCCTTGGAGGTGGTTTCGGTGAATTCATCGATGTTGGCGCGGGTGCCGGGGCCGGCCGATTTACTGGATATAGAGGCAACTATCTCCGCGTAATGAGCCTTGGCCACGCGGGACACTGCCGCCACCATGGGAATCGTCGCCTGGCCACCGCAGGTGACCATGTTGACGTTGCCTTCCTTCAGGTTCTGCTCCAGATTCACCACCGGCACGCAGTAGGGGCCGATGGCCGCCGGGGTCAGGTCCACCATGCGGATATCCGGTTTGTGCTCGCGCAGGAGCTTGTCGTTCTGAATGTGCGCGCCGGCGGACGTCGCATCAAACACAATGTCGATGTCGGCAAACTCCGGCATCTTCACCAGGCCCTGAACGCCCTCGGAGGTGGTGGCCACGCCCATACGCTGAGCGCGGGCCAGGCCGTCCGATTCCGGGTCGATGCCAACCATGGCGCCCATTTCGATGTGCTGGCCGTTGCGCAGAATCTTGATCATCAGGTCGGTGCCAATGTTGCCCGAGCCAATGATCGCGGCTTTGATTTTCTTGCTCATGATGTTGTCCTCTCTAATCTGGATCAGGCGAAGCGCACGGAGGCACTGCCGATGCCTCCGATATCAACGCGCATGTAATCACCGGCCTTGACCGGCTCCAGCGGAACCAGTGAGCCAGAAAGGATAACTTCGCCGGCTTTCAGGGTGATTCCGAACTCGCCCAGGGTGTTGGCCAGCCAGGTCACGCAGTTCACCGGGGAACCCAGGGCCGCAGCACCGGCGCCTGCACTCAGCACACTGCCGTTCTTTTCCACCACCATGCCGCAGGTCACCAGGTCTACCTTGCGGGGAGATACAGCCTGGTCACCCAGCACAAACAGACCACAGGAAGCGTTATCCGCCACGGTGTCCTGAATCGCGATCTTCCAGTCCCGGATACGGGAATCGACAATCTCGAAACAGGGCATAACGCATTCAGTAGCGGCCAGCACATCAGCGTTAGTGACGCCGGGGCCGGTCAGGTCTTTTTTCAGGATGAAGGCAATCTCACCCTCGGCACGGGGAGCGATCAGACGGTCACTGATACGCACAACTTCGCCACTGTTGAACACCATGTCGTCGGTCAGATACCCGAAATCCGGCTGGTGAACGTTGAGCATGTTCTGCACCGCCTTGCTGGTGACGCCGATCTTCTTGCCGATGATCGAGGCGCCATCCGCCAAACGGCGTTCCAGCATGCGCAGAGAAATGTGGTAGGCGTCGTTAATGGTGATGTCTTCGCCGCGGCTGGTCACCGGGGAAACGGCTTCCCGGCTGAGCATGGCCTGGTATAGCTCATCACCCAGTTCGTTGACTCTGTTCTGGTCAAGCATCTTCTAACTCCCCCGAGGCACCTAGTGCCTTAAAATTGGTTGCCTCATCAGCGTTGGTTTTTACTGCTCTTCAGCTTGTCACCTACGGCAAATCTCGTTGGCGGCACTTCACTAACCACTACCCTGACCGTTTCGATGGGACATTCGAGCGAACTGCTTACGGTGCGAGCTACTTCCTGGATACAGCGCTGAATGCTCTCTTCTTCCCGACCTTCCACAATAGTGATCTGAACAATTGGCACGCTTCATCTCCTCAAAATCAATACACCATCTACGTATTGATGACCAATACTGACGTATCGTTTTGTCGATTATAACCAAATTTTTAACTGCTATGTCAACACGAGATGCTACAATCGAAACGGTTGTATCGATGAGCAATATTCGGTAGCCTTAATAAAATAAACTGAAAGCGACTCTGGACAAGGACTGTCGATCGCCTATGACCGTAACCGAAGGGATTTGTGAACGATTAGAGGTAGGTATATGAATAATTACTTCCTAAGACTGTATGAAGACCGATTTCCACCGTCTAATGCTCCGGTCTTTTTACCTTCCGCTAACCGAGCCATTTATGTCCGAGACGGTAGCGTGACCATTGAGTCCTGTGACGGATGCCAATATCAACCAACACATACCGGCTGGGTTGGAAGCGGAGAGACATCTTTGGTTTCCGGCCCTGAAGGCGCTACAATTTGGCGCTGGGAGCTGGCCAGCACTCCAGCAGAGCTTCAGGCGGAGCTGCGATCTTCGCCACTCTGCCAATCTACGTTGAAACTGGACAAGGAAATTGAGCTGGATCCAGGTTATTCATGGCTAATGCGTTGTGACAGCGTCGGATTCCCTCCCGGCGGCGTTGCTCTGACCCATGTACATCAGGGGCCTGGAATCCGCTGCGTTTTAAAAGGTAATATCACCATCGAAGCGGAGGGTGAGGTAAATAGCTATGGGCCCGGAGGGGCTTGGTTTGAGCGTGGAACCGCGCCAGTGCTTGCACCGACCACTGAAGAAACTGACACCATCTTCATTCGATGCTTCATACTACCGAGAGCTTGCAAAGGCCGGAGCTCCATCCGCTACGTAAAGGTAGAAGACGCTGCCGTGCCCAAGGTTCAAACTTACCATGTGTACGCCGAACAGTTTATAGAACTTCCATAAAGATCCAAGAAACCGGCCGATTAAGCATTGTAACTTGTCGGCCCTTTACCTGTGAGCGAAATGATATAGCCTATGGACAAGGACGAGACCACATATACTGCCTCGCGGGTCGTCGGACAGAGAGCAAAGTCGAACTCCAACAACGAATCATCGGTAGGCGAAACACTCCCCAACAGTATTGTTGCGTTGAAGGTTATTGAGTCACTTGCACAATCCGGTGGTGAATGTGGAGTGACCGATCTGGCCAACTCGCTTAGTATGCCGAAGGCTCGTGTCCACAGGCACCTTTCAGCTCTGCGTGATAACGGCTATGTCGCTCAGAATCCAAGAAATAACCAGTATAGTGTTGGCTGGAAACTGTATTTACTCGGGCAACAACTAGTAAATCACTACGATGTTGTGAGCCTCGCAAAGCCCGTTATGAAAGCTCTGAGGGATAAGGTTGGCCAAACGGTCGTCATTTCAACGTTCACCGATACCGGAATGGTTGTGCTGGACTTTTTGCCAGGGAGCACCGAGCTTGAGATCGTCATGCGAGCAGGAACTCGTTTCAGCTTCAACTCCGTAGCACAGGGCAAGGTTGCCATGGCGTTTGGCCCGCCTGGACTGATGGAACGGGTTATCGCCGAAGGTCTGAAAGCAAACACTCGTCATACAATAGTCGAACCAGAGCGGCTTCGGGCAGAAGTTGACCTAGTTCGACGACGAGGCTGGGCAGATGCTCCCGAAGAAGTATTTACGGGCATTAACGCGCTTTCAGCACCGGTGTTCAATGCTGATGGTAGCTTGTTTGGCACACTAGTGCTCACAGGCTCCATTCATTACCTTCCTTCCACGCCGGAAAAAGCTACAGTGGAAGCTCTGCTAAGTGCCGCCTCAGAGATTTCTCGCTCAATTGGGTACGACCCGACTTAACTACCGCACGGGATCCAGAATAAGCGAGACCGGTAACCCGCAGGTTACAAGGCCATATTCCATTTGATCGATTGCCGAACCATTGAAGCGGTTCATCATCCTTCAAAACTGGGTCGAAAACCGACTCGAAGTAGAGGGTCGCGAATGTCCGCTTTTGTTTAGCCGAGTCGACCGGCCCAAGGAGAATTAATCCAGATCAACATTATTTACCCCTAGCTCCGAATGCCACTACAGAGAAATCCAGGAAGCTGCGCAGTTTAGGAGTCATCCGGCGGTCTGGGGTGTATAAAATGTGCAACGGCGACGCAGGCACAGAATATTGACCAAGTAGCCTCACAAGAGTCCCATTTCTCAGCGCCTCCCCGACTAATTCTAGTGGCTGCAGAATAACACCTAGTCCAGCTACGGCCGCCGCCAGTAAGGGGTCACCCTGATTAATGGTCAATCGGCTTGTAATTGGTACATCTATCCGTCCCTCAGGACCGTCAAAACTCCAGCTCGAACGACCATCGGAGTAGCCGAAGCCGAGGCACTCATGTTGCTGGAGATCCCAGGGTGTTTTGATGGGGGGCCACCTCTCCAGATAGGACGGAGCGGCACACAGAACCAGCTGATAGGGCACGAGCGGAATTGCCTTTAGGCCACTGTCTTGCAGCACACCGATCCGAAACACGGCATCGTAACCGCCATCAACCACGTCGACCAGTTCGTTCGACAGTGTCAGGTCCAGTGACACCTGAGGGTATTTGACCATGTACTCAAGAAGACGCGGGGACAAAGCGTGAATGCCAAAGGTGACGGGGGCGTTGATCCGCAAGCGGCCACTAGGTACGCCACGGGCCTCAGCAGCTAAGCTCTCTGCAGCGTGCATATCTGCCAGGATCATCTTTGCGCGCTGGTAAAATGTCCGGCCGAAATCGGTGAGGCTCTGCCGACGTGTCGTTCGATTCAGCAGAGAGACTCCTAGGTGCTGCTCAAGCATTTTTACCTGCTTGCCAACCAGTTGAGGGGACATATTGAGGTCATCAGCAGCGGCACTGAAAGATCCCAACTCCACGGCTTTGACAAACGTAGCCATCTGAGACAGGCGATCCATTATAAAACCCATGTTTCTAATCTTGAGCCAACATAGGGCTTTATCAACTACCGGGCAACCTCTAAATTGTCGCTTACACCACGAGAGCGTACGGAACCAGCGTTGATATATGAGAAGCATTCCCATCACTCTGCCCAATGCGCCCTCTTGCCTGGCCTTAACGACGAAAGGGGTAACCTCAATGGCACGAATTGTAAGAATCCATGAATACGGTGACGCTAGCGTCCTCAAGCTGGAAGAATTGGACGTACATGCACCGGCAGCAGACGAGATCCAAATTGGTGTTAAAGCCATTGGCTTGAACCGCGCCGAAGTGATGTTTCGTAATCACGCTTACCTGCAGGAGGCCGACTTTCCCAGTCGCCTTGGCTACGAGGCCGCAGGCCTTGTAACGGCTGTTGGTAGCGAGGTAACGGATATCAAAGTGGGAGATTCCGTCGCTTTGATTCCCCCACTGGATATAGCACGTTGGGGTACATACGGCGAATTGGCCAATGTGCCGGCTCACCTTGTGGTCAAGAACCCAGCGAACCTGTCCTTCGAAGAGGCCGCTGCATCCTGGATGCAGTACGTTACGGCCTGGGGCGCCCTTATTGAGCAGGCGAAACTGCAGGAAGGCGACTTTGTTCTGGTCACTGCCGCTTCCAGTAGCGTCGGCCTGGCTGCCTTCCAGATGGCTCGCATGGTCGGCGCTACACCAATAGCGATTACCCGCACCCGTGCAAAGAAACAAGCGCTTCTGGATGCTGGAGCAGCTCATGTCATCGTGAGCGATGAAGAAGATATCGTCGAGCAAGTCATGGCGTTGACTGACGGGCAAGGTGCCCGCGTCGTGTTCGATCCTGTTGGTGGCCCAGCTTTCGAGCCACTCACACAGAGCATGGCCCGAGGCGGCATTCTTCTGCAATATGGCGCATTGAGCACCGAGCCAACCCCGTTCCCACTGTTTACCGTTCTGGGTAAGAGCCTGACTCTCAAGGGCTACCTTTATGCGGAAATCGTTGCTGACCCCAGCGCTCTCGCGAGAGCCAAAGCGTTTATTCTTGAGGGTTTGGAATCCGGAGCGCTCCGACCACTCATTGCAAAAACCTTTGCGCTGGACGAGATCCAGGAAGCACATAGATTTCTGGAAGCTAATCAGCAGATTGGAAAGATCGTAGTGACGGTTTGACCATTTAAAAGTGAGGCTGGCATCGGCTCCTCGCGAATGAAAGAAGCTTTCAAGGCGAGGGCTGCGTGACCAGCCTCAAATACCAAACAAGACGATGAACATGAAAAATGGCTGTAAGTGGGTGGCTCTGAAATGTTCGCTTTTGTTTAAAGCGGAAACAAGCGCCACCACATCCCGTAAGCAACGGTCAAAACCGACCTCTCTATATTGCCCAAGAAACTGACAACGTCCCAAAGCTGAAGTTGTCTTTATGGCGCTCGTCTTCGCTGGTTGAGGCACGCAGTGTGACAGAGGCCAGCAGGTGATCCCACTGCCAGGTAGCGCCCAGACCAAGCTGACCAATCAGCGGCCCTTCGTCGAAACGGTAAGCCCGGGCATTGTCGTCGATGTAGGAATAGCCTACATACTCCAGGCCCAGCCCCACATATACAGACCAGCTACTGCCTGAGTCCTTGAACGAGCCCGGCAAAGCAATGGTTGGGGAGGTACCAGCGTAGTCCGGCACAAAATTTATAGGAAGGTGTCTGCCAAGCTGCCAGACCAACCCGGTTTTAGCAGAGGTCCGAAAACTCGACAGTAGTCCGGACGCAATCACCGACAAGCGCTGTTCAATGTCACCGCGCTGCCCGAGTTGCAGCAGTTTTCGGCCATGCGCAGCCTGAATGCCACCCACCACATCCGTTCCAAGCTGGTTGCCCCACCCTTGCGGCTTGTCGCTTCCAGTGGCTTTGTGAACCCATTTCTGAACCGACTCAGCACCACTTTCCGGACCAACAACACCAATATGAGCACCAAAGCCGGTAATCGTATCTGCATTCCAGCTCCAGAGTGTGCCGCTGAGCGACAGGTGGCCAGCATAGGGAATATCGTCGAACTGCGGACCTTTAACCGTAATATTTTCAGGCGTAACCATGAATTGCCGCAAACTCACCGTTCCAGCATGTTCTGAATCGGAAGCACCAATACCTGGCAGAAACCGCAGCTCATCGCGCAGAATCCGGGCAAATCTTGCCGACTTTCCATCGTCCTCGCCAACGGTGTCCGTCAGATACGACAAGCGTACGCCGTTTGTATATCCACGATCTGTTCCAGTAAGCAGGTCGTTGTCCCAGGACAGGTTAACAACTTCTGCCCTGAGGCTGATTGGCAGAACACTAATAACGAAGAGCAACAGGAAGGCACATTCGCAGCGACGACTCAAATCCCGTATCTCCGGTTGGCACAAAGAGTAACTACTATGGACAACTGTCAGGTCTCCTAACGCCGATCAAAGCGCGGCGGAAAAAGGCTCACATTCAACGCATCGTCAGAGGACGCTTCGGCGGCCAGTCATTTCTCGACAATCGCTTGAATCTCCCCCTGGCCCACAAAGCGCTACCCCCCTTCATCTAATAGGTAGCGGAGGATTTCTGGGTGGGGACTCCTGTGGCCAAAGCGTACGTGGTTATAGCTGCTTTTAAAGGGCTTGGAGTAGAACTTAACTTCCTTCGCTTGCTCTGGCTATTGCTATTGCAGTCACACTTTGGCCGATCAGAGCCGCACTAAAAACGCATACTTGATAGACGACTCTATCTATCTTATTGAATTCTCCACCTCGGTCAGGGGTTCACTAAATTCGTAAATCACTTCATTGCGCTCTGCTCCGGTCTACCCGAGCGATCTCGGAGCCCACACCTCCACCTAGCGATCGGAACAACTCAATCTCGGCGGATAGCTGATTGAAGCGGTCAGACAGAAGCTGTTGTCGGGCAGAAAAATGCTCACGCTGGGCATCAAGAACGGCAAGGTAACTGGTTATACCGGCATCGTAGCGGTTCTGGGCCAGTTGATAGTACTCATCCAAAGTGTCAACCAACGCCTGTTGCGCGTTCAATTGGTCCCGAAGGGTGTCGCGGGCGGCTAAGCTGTCGGCCACCTCACGAAACGCCTGCTGAATAGCGCGATTGTATTCGGCGAGGCGAATCTTTTTGGTAGTCTCGGAAACCTCCAGGTTGGCCTTGTTTCGTCCGCCCGTAAAAATTGGCAGATTGATTCGCGGCTCAAACAACCAGCTACCACTGCCGCCGCCAAACAGCTCATTGAGCTCGCTACTGGCGGTGCCGGCACTCGCCGTCAGGGTAATGCTGGGAAAAAACGCGGCCCGAGCTGCTCCGATGTCTGCATAGGCGGCTTTTAACCTATGCTCCGCTTCCAGAATATCTGGTCGGCGTTTCAGTAAGTCGGACGACAATCCCGCACCCAATGGCGCAATGTTCAACGGCGGCGATTCCGGCAATGAACTGGTCATACCTTCCGGCAAGTTGTGGCCTGAGAAAAAGGCCAGCGCGTTAACCGCCTGCCGGGCAAGTCTGTCGAACTGCGCAACCTGGGTTCGTGCCTGGTGCACGAGCGTCTCCGCCTGAGTAAGTTCCAGTGCCGATGCCACATCGCTGTCATATCGACGTTGAATCAAGGCTAGGTTCTGTTCAAAGCTTCGCTGCGTCGCCCGGGCAAGTGCCAACTGTTTGCGGTTGGTGCGCCAGGAGAAATAGGTATTGGCAACCTCACTAATCAGCGATGTCTGAAAGCTGCGTTTCGCCTGTGCAGTGGCCAGGTAATTCTCAAGCGCCGCCGCCGAGAGATTACGGGTCTTTGCAAAAAAGTCGATCTCATAACTGGTCAGACCTACGCTGGCGTCATACCGCTCTGAAATTTCATCGGAACCTGAAACTGAGAGATTGCCGGGAACCCGCTGCCGGGCAGCTCCAACCCCGATCGACAAACCTGGATAGAGCGCGGAACGCTCGATCTGATACCTGGCTCTCAGAACCTCCACATTCAGCGCGGCAACTCGCATATCCTGATTGTTCTCCAAGGAGGCCGAAATCAACGCCTGCAATGCAGGCTCAGGGAAAAACGCCTGCCAACTGAGGTCCAGGTTATGCAGCTCCTCGTTCAGGTCTGGCTCGCTAACGTCCCAATGCGCCGGAACTGGTGGTTCCGGCTGCTGGTATTGAGGCGTCAGCGAACACCCTGCAAGCAAGACCGAACTCACGAACGCCAGTACTAGTCGGTTGGTGACGATCATCATACTGCCTCCTTGATCGATTCGGTCTTTTTCCATCGTGCGGCAAGGCCGGCAACCACAACGTAGAATAGGGGGACGAAAAAGATGGCGAGGAGCGTCGCAGCCAGGGTGCCACCGACCACCGCGGTGCCGATGGCATGCTGGCTGGCGCTGGAGGCACCACTGGCGATGGCCATGGGCAGTACCCCGAAGATGAACGCCAGCGAGGTCATGATGATAGGACGCAGGCGCAGGCGGGCGGCCTCGGCGGTGGCCTGCAGCAGCGGCTTGCCTTCCTGCTCATAAAGCTGTCGGGCAAATTCCACGATCAGAATGGCGTTCTTGGCGGCCAGTCCCATGGTGGTCAGCATACCCACCTGGAAGAACACATCGTTGGACAGCCCTCTGGCCATGGTGGCCAGGACCGCGCCAAGCACGCCCAGTGGCACCAGCATGATCACCGCAAACGGAATCGACCAGCTTTCATACAGGGCTGCCAGGCACAGGAACACCACCAGGATCGACAGCAGATACAGCATCATCGCCTGGTTGCCGGCCTGTTTTTCCTCGAACGACAGGCCGGTGTATTCCAGGCCCAGGCCCTGGGGCAGGTCGGCGGCAATGCGTTCCAGTGCGGCCATGGCATCACCGGTACTGTAACCGTTAGCCGGAGCACCCTGGATTTGCGTAGCGGGTACGCCCTGATACCGCTGCAGGCGCGGCGAACCGAACACCCACTCGCCAGTGGCAAAGGCGGCAAAGGGCACCATCTCACCCTGGGCGTTGCGCACAAACCATTTGTCGAAGTCTTCCGGTGCCAGTCGTGAATCCGGTTTGCCCTGCACATAGACTTTCTTCACCCGGCCGTTGTGCAGGAAGTCGTTCACATAGCTTGAACCCCAGGCGGCAGACATGGTGGCATTGATGTCGGCAATGGACACCTGCAACAGCCGGGCTTTTTCGTCATCGATGATCACCTGGTATTGGGGCTCGTCCGGCAGGCCGTTGTGGCGCACCATGTTCAGCTCCGGCGCGGCATTGGCTCTGCTGATAAACTCATTGGTGGCGGCCATCAGGGCGTGGTGGCCGATAGCCCCGTTGTCTTTCAGGTAGAGGTCAAAGCCGGTGGCGTTGCCGAGCTCCAGAATGGCCGGTGGCACAATCGGGAACACGATGGCGTCTTTGATCTGGGCGAACCTTGCCCCGGAGCGACCCGCGAGGGCGAACACGCTCTGGGCAAAGCTTTCCCGGTCAGCAAAGGGCTTCAGGTCCACGAACAGAATACCGGAGTTCTGGCCACGGCCGGCGAAGTTGAAGCCCCGCACAGACATCACGCTCTTGACCACCTCGGACTCTTCTTCCAGCAAATAATTTCCAGCTTCTGCCAGTACGGCTTCGGTGCGCTCGCCCGTGGCATTGGTGGGCAGCTGCACCATCACAATCATCACGCCCTGATCTTCGTCCGGCAGGAACGCGGTGGGCAGGCCCTTGAACAGGAAGCCCACAGCCACGACCAGCAACAGGTACACGCCCATGAAGCGGCCCTTACGTTTGATCAGGTAACTGACGCCTGATTTGTAGCGGTCTGCGCTGCGGTCAAAGGTGCGGTTAAACCAGCCGAAAAAGCCTTTCCTGACGTGCTGGTCGCCGGGTTTCAGCAAGGTGGCGCACAGGGCCGGGGTGAAAATAAATGCCACCAGCACAGAGAACGACATTGCCGAGATGATGGTGACCGAGAACTGCCGGTAGATCACCCCGGTGGCGCCGCCAAAAAAGGCCATGGGCAGGAACACCGCCGAAATCACCAGGCCGATGCCCAGCAGTGCGCCGGAGATCTGGTCCATGGATTTCTTGGCGGCTTCCTTGGGCGACAGCCCCTCTTCTTCCATCAGTCGCTCGACGTTTTCCACCACTACGATGGCGTCGTCCACCAGCAAACCGATGGCCAGGACCATGGCAAACATGGTCATCACGTTGACGGTGAAGCCAAAGGCGTACAGTACGCCAAAGGTAGCCAGCAGAACCACCGGCACCGCCAGTGTGGGAATGATGGTGGCGCGCCAGCTTTGCAGGAACAGGAACATCACCAGGAACACCAGCACCACGGCTTCGATCAGCGTCATGGCGACGGTCTCGATAGACGCCGACACGACCGGTGTGGTGTCGTAGGGGAAGACGATCTCTACGCCTTCAGGCAGAAAGCGTTCCAGTTCTGCCAGGGTTTCTTTTACCCGGCCAGCGGTTTCCAGCTGGTTGGCGCCGGTGGCCAGGCGCAGGGCCATACCGGCTGCCGGCGCGCCGTTGTATTTACCGGTGATGGCGTAGTTCTCGTTGCCCAGATTCACCTCGGCGACCTCGGCCAGGCGCACCTGGGAGCCGTCCGGGTTCACTTTCAGCAGGATGTTTTCGAATTCTTCGGCGGTCTTCATGCGCTGCTTGCCGATAACGGTGGCCTGCAGCTGCACGCCTTCTGCGGTGGGCAGGCCACCGAGCTGGCCGGCAGAGACCTGCACGTTCTGGGCGCGCACCGAATTGATCACGTCCTGCGGGGTCAGCTGGTAGCTGTTGAGTTTTTCCGGGTCGAGCCACAGGCGCATGGCGTACTGGGAGCCGAACAGCAGAAAGTCACCGACGCCCTGGGTTCGCGCAACCGGGTCCTGGATATTGGACACGATGTAATCGGCCAGGTCGCCCTGGGTGTACTTGCCATCAGGGCTGGTCAGCGCAAATACGGTGAAGAAATTCACCTTGTACTTAGACACCCGGATGCCTTGACGCTGCACTTCTTCGGGCAGCAGCGGGTTGGCCAGCTGCAGTTTGTTTTGCACCTGCACCTGGGCGATGTCTGGGTCGGTGCCCTGTTCGAAGGTGGCAATGATGGTCATGCTGCCATCCGAGTTGCTCTCGGAGGAGATGTAGCGCAAGCCGTCCAGGCCGTTGAGCTGTTGCTCGATCACCTGGACCACCGTGTCCTGCACGGTCTGGGCGGAAGCGCCGGGGTAATTCACCGACAAGGCAATCGCCGGCGGGGCGACATCCGGAAACTGGTTAACGGCGAGGTTCTTTACTGCCAGTCCGCCGCCGAGCATCAGCATCAGGGCGACGACCCAGGCAAATATGGGGCGTTCGATAAAAAATCGGGGCATGTCCGGAGCTCCTTATTCGGCCTGGGTTGCGAATTCGGTTTTCAGGTCGACATTGGCTGCCGGTGCCGGCTGCACGGGAATGCCCGGCGCCAGGCGCTGAACGCCCTCGGTCACCACCTGTTCACCGGCCTGCAGCCCCTTTTGCACCAGCCAGGCGTTGCCCACGGTGCGCTCGGTTTCAATCTGGCGGACGCTTACCGTGTTGTCCTCGGCCAGCACCCAGACGGTCGGTACGCCGCGGGTATCGCGTGACACCGCTTGCTGGGGCACCAGGATGGCGTTCGGGCGGGTGCCTTCTTCCACCAGCGCGCGCACAAACATACCCGGCAGCAGCTTGCCATCCGGATTCGGGAATTCAGCCCGCAGGGTGACCGAGCCGGTGCCCTCATCGACCACCACTTCGGAGAACTTCAGCAAACCGGTGTGCGGATAGTCCTGGCCGTTCTCCAGCACCAGCGAGACTTCAACAACGTCGTTTTCATCGGCTTCAATCAGTCCGGCTTCGATAGCGCTCTGCAGGTCCAGGAGGCGGGTGACCGGTTGCACGATATCCACGTAGATCGGGTCCAGTTGGGTGATGGTGGCCATTTCCTGCTGCTGGCCGCTGGTCACCAGGGCGCCTTCGCTGACTCGCGAACGGCTGATCTTGCCGGTGATCGGGGCTTTCACCCGGGTGTAGTTCATGTTGATGCTGGCGGCTTCGTATTCCGCCTCGGCGCTGCGCAGGGCAGCCAGGGCGTCGTCATACTGCTGCTGACTGATGGAACGGGTGCCCACCAGGTTTTCGTAGCGCTTGGCCAGGTTGCGGGCATTGGTCAGGCTGGCATTGGCCCGGGCCAGAGCGGCCCGGTAGGGAGCGTCATCGATCTGGTAAAGCACTGCCCCCTCATCCACTACGCTGCCTTCAACGAACAGTCGCTCTTCAATAATGCCATTTACCTGCGGGCGAACTTCCGCAGTCCGCCAGGCGCGAGTTCTGCCTGGCAACTTTGATTCCAGCTGCAGGGGCTTCTCAGCAACCTCGTACACACCGACTTCTGGGGGCGGACGCTGACCTTGGGCCACCGGATCCGGTTTGCTACACCCGGCCAGGAAGCTGATAGTGACCAGCAGCGGCAAGAACAGCCAGGCGCGGCGGAAATGGAAAGGGGAGTCTGTCATTTTATATCTCCGTAGTTATCAGACGCTGTATCGAATTGCGGTATAGTACCCACACTGTGATCCAGAAATAATATCGGAAAGTACTGCGCATAGGAATTCACTGTTTCGGTTGACATGCTCCGGGCTGGGGGACTTAATGTCGGCAAACCACAGACTCGAGGAAAATCGTCCTGATGAGTAGAGCTTCGGAGCAAGCCTCCACTTCAGAGCACCGATCCGGAATACAGGTCATTGCACGGGCAGCGAAAATAATGAGGGTTTTGGGTAACCACCCCGAGGGGCTTAGCCTGGGTGAACTGGCCAATACGGTGAGACTGCCGCGATCCACCGTACAACGTATCATCGGCGCACTCGAAACGGAGGGGTTTGCCGAACATGGTGTTTCCGGAACCGGTTATCGGCTTGGCCCGGAATTGGGTCGCCTTCTCTACTACACGCGCATCGATGTGCTTTCGGTCGCTCGACCTTTTCTTGAGGAACTCTCATCAAGTCTCCAGGAAACCGTCGTGTTCTGCGTGGGGGAACGAGACAGCGTTCTGGTTATTGATCGTATTGTTGCCGAACGAGAGCTAAGGGTCGTACCACAGATGGGGACTATCCGCGTCCCATTTCATTCAACCGCTCCTGGCAAGGCGTTGCTCGCCAATATGGAGGAAAAAGCGGTGGTCCGCTTACTAGACCTGGCTGAACAGCAAGGCACCCTATCGCCCTCGGCCCGACAACCGCTACTGGAAGAACTCGAGCAGGTCCGCGTGACCGGGATTGCCGAAGATCTGGAGACTTACCGGGAAGATGTCGCCGCCTACGCTACCGAGCTGGATACCTACCTTGGCCACTTCGCGATCACCGTTGTTGTTCCAACGTCTAGGGCTCAGAAGCACAGGCAAAATTACTTGCGAGCGCTCATGGACGCAAAGGCAGCAGTGGAGTCAAAGCTGGGCATTACGGGCTGAGCGCATCGACAATTGCAGGAGAGACTAATAAACCCAAGTCAGAGGCAGCGTTTCTTAGCTGGAACTGTCCTTGTAAGTGTCTTGCTTCTGGTCGCGAAGCGGATATTCAGACGGATAGACCAGCACTTCCTTGGAGAAATTGAGTTTTTATCCAATTGAACTCTAACCCAGTAAATATGGGGCTCCCCCGCAAATCCGTCATGATTAGCAACAGTCTTTTTCAGGTATCAACTCACTCGAAAGATCCTGCCATCCGGAACCTACCTCAACCCGGATATCCCGTGCAGTCACCGGCTCACCGCAGGAAGAACATACCGTGACCGGTTGCATGAACTGACCACAATGCTTGTGCACGTGAACGATCGGCGCCCCACGCTCGTCTGCCATATGCTGGTCACCCCAATGAACCAACGCCATGACAACCGGGTGAAGTGCCAGCCCTTTCTCTGTTAACCGGTATTCCTCCCGAACCGGCTTCTGCTGATAGGGAGTTCTGTACAGAACACCGTGTTCAACCAACTTCTTCAGGCGGTCTGCCAGCACGTGGCGGGTAATACCCAGGCGTTTTTCAAGGCTATCGAAACGTCGCACACCCAGAAAGCAATCTCGCAGAATCACCAGGGTCCACCTGTCTCCAACAACGGACAGGGCTCGAGCCAACGAACATGGCTGTTTGTCTAGATCTTCCCACTTCATAGAACT
This sequence comes from Marinobacter sp. L-13, assembly GCF_056857715.1. NCBI lineage: Bacteria > Pseudomonadati > Pseudomonadota > Gammaproteobacteria > Pseudomonadales > Marinobacteraceae > Marinobacter > Marinobacter sp. L-13. Next base: position 50,152 of record NZ_JBSXNQ010000060.1, on the reverse strand, counting down.
CACCTCCCCAATACTCCCGGGAAGAATAACTTGACAGGTTCCAAAAAAGAACCCAGGAGAAGCGGCATGAACGAATTACAAAAAAGGCCTCCCGTAGCGGTCGTTATTGGTGCTGGCGATGCAACCGGCGGGGCCATTGCCCAGCGGTTTGCCCGGGAAGGTTATATCACCGTGGTTACACGCCGTCGCCGCGAAGCACTGGACTCGCTATTGGAGTCTATCGAAGCCGACGGCGGGCAGGCTCACGGGTTTGGATGCGACGCCCGTGACGAAGATGCCATGGTTGAGCTGTTCAAGCATATAGAGGAACAGTTTGGCAACATTGAAGTCATGGTCTTCAACATCGGCGCCAATGTCCGTTATTCGATCACGGAGACTACTGAACGTGTATACAGGAAGGTCTGGGAAATGGCCGCTCTAGCCGGTTTTCTGGCCGGCCGAGAGGCCGCCAAAGCCATGCTGCCACGAAACAAAGGCACCATCATATTTACGGGCGCAACCGCTTCACTGCGCGGAGGCAGCGGTTTCAGCGCTTTTTCAGGGGCCAAATTCGCCCTGCGCGCACTGGCACAGAGTATGGCCAGAGAACTTGGCCCTGAAGGCATTCACGTTGCCCACCCGATTATCGACGGTGCAATTGATACCGACTTCATCCGGGACAATTTCCCCGACATGTACGCCCGAAAGGAGCAGGACAGCATACTCAATCCCGAGCACATCGCAGAACAGTACTGGCAAATCTACTGCCAGCCCCGGGACGCCTGGACCCACGAACTGGACCTGCGCCCCTGGATGGAAACTTTCTGAGAAGGACAAAATCATGAGCAAAACCATCGACGTATACTTCGACGTTGGCAGCCCTGCCAGCTACCTTGCCTGGACACAGTTGCCTGCTCTGGCAGACCGGCACAACGCCACGATCAACTGGAAGCCCATGCTTTTGGGCGGTGTATTCAAGGCGACTGGCAATCAGTCCCCGATGACTATTCCCGCCAAAGGGCGATACACAGCGGTGGATTTTGATCGCTTCGCCAAAGCATACGACGTACGGTTTGAGTTCAATCCACACTTCCCGATCAATACCCTCCAGCTGATGCGTGGAGCTACCGGTTACCTCCACAGCCCACGATTTCAGGACTACCTCTCCACCATCTTTGCGGCTCTCTGGATGAACAAGAAGAATCTTAACGACCCGGAGGTTGTGTCTGAGGTGCTCAGTGATGCGGAGTTTGATCCATCAGAAGTGCTGACCCTCTGTAATAACTCGGAGGTGAAGGAACGCCTTAAACAGACAACAGAGGAAGCGGTTTCTCGGGGCGTTTTTGGCGCACCTACCTGCTTTGTTGAGAACGAAATGTTCTTTGGTCAGGATCGGTTGGACTGGGTGGAAAAAGCCCTCCAGTAGCAGCCAGACGCTGAAAAGGAAGGGGTAATGCGCGCCAGTTTTGAGTTTGTGAACTAAAATGCCGCGCGCAATCTTCTGCCCCGGGCCACGGGCGCAAACAGATCCGTGTACTTTCATGAAGGCATTCGTTATCGATCCCCACAAGAGAGCGACGACTCGATTCGCCCGGTGTTCGATCGAACGTTTCTTTTCGCTTGGAACAAAGAGGCTTTCAACTTTGTCGAATTCGGTCACGCCAAAGGAAAGTTGTCATCAGCATGATTTGAAGTCGCCTTTGTTGGAAACGCGCAGCATTCTGTTGCTCAAGCGCGTTAACAAATAGGCCTTTCATTGATTCAGGAGAGCGGTTCTATGAACGTAAATAATATCCATCCCAATCTTAGAGGGCTCGAACAACTCCAGGCAATGCTGTCTAACGGCAACGGCGCCCCGATTGGCGAAACACTCAAGTTCCGTCTTGTCGAAATTGATGACGGCCACGCTGTTTTCGAAGCCGAACCGGGCCCTCGTGCCTATAACCCCATCGGCAGCATACACGGCGGATTTGCCGCAACGTTGCTCGACAGCGCTTGTGGCTGTGCCGTCCACTCAAAATTCAGAGCTGACCAGATTTACACGACCCTGGAACTCAAAACCGCCTACCACCGTGGCATGACGGCCGAAACCGGCACGGTGCGAGCCATCGGTTCCGTACTCACGATAGGCCGGCGCACAGCCTTTGCGGAGGCGCGTGCGTCTTGTTGATGGGAATGACCGACTTCTGGCGTCCGCAACGTCGACCCTGCTCGTCATGGATCGCTAATCCTGAAATCTGGTTGTTGCCTGGAGTCGAACCGACACATGGAGAACCGACGGTATGAGAGATATAAAGTAATGGGCTCTCATCACAGGCACCTCAAGTGGTCTCGGCAAGGTGTTTGCCCAGGAATACGCGAAGAAAGGTGATAGCCTTGTTTTAACGGCTCGGCGAATTGACGCCCTGAAAAAGCTGGCTGATGAGCTCAGCACATCGCATCGAATGTCACGTTGAGCCAGCGGATCTCACCACCGGTGGTGCGGCGGCCAAGCTTAAGAAAAACGCTTGACGCCATCCCAATCAATACCGTCTCCGGCTGCAATCGCACGCAGATCTGTTTTGGTCCTCGCCAGATAATTCACCGTCATCGCCTGCGGAATCCACTTGCCATTACCGGGGATGGACGCATCCATCATCACTCCAGCCATCGCTACGAATGTTCGCTTTTGTTTAAGAGCGGCGGTCACGACTAAGGGTTATGTCACCATAACTTGGTCGAGCCGGCCAAAATATGCTGTCAATAACACCACTCACGGCCGGGGGTAGGCCCAAACCCAAGCGATCTTCAAAGGATTGACGGATCCGACTGCGCTTATCTCAGTATAGGACCAAGCGGCCCGGCGGCAACACTCTGTATAGAGGCGGGCCTGCCCCTGGGGTTGCGGGTTTCAAAACCCATGAGACATTACTCATATCGAGAGTGTGCGGATCCTGTGGTGGGTGTTGAGTGAGGTTGGCCCTCGAAAGAGGGCCCTTTTTCAACCGTTAAAGGGACATCAACGAAAGACCTATTCTCGATTTACTCCCCGCAGTCCCGGCATACCATGGATTTTTTTCTGAGGAGCCTTGCCATGCCCCACCTTAAGTTTGCGTTAATAGGACTCACAACGTCTCTTCTCCTCGGTTGTGGTGGGGGAGGGGGCGATGGGGCTGCTATCGAGAAATCCTCATCATCAGGCAACACTGACGCAAACAAGGAACTTGTTTTCGAGTTTTCCGGTTCACCACTGGAGCCGAGTGTTTTCAATCTGGCCGCGTTCTCAGAAGACCAGGAAAATCAGTTCTCACCGGGAGATATCATCAGTCTGACCTGGAATACGGATGTCTACTATGACGACCTCTCTGTTCCCGGGTTCGATGAGACCTTTCCCTATACAGCGTCTGTTTATCTGAGTGAGGACGGCGCGTTCCAGGTGGAAGACGACGTAGAGCTGTTTTCGGTTCAGTGTGTTTTTCCCTCCTCAGAACAGGCAGCCTGTGGTCAGTTTGCATCTTTCCGGTGTGACTATGCCCCTGACAATAGAAATGAGCTTGTCTGCTCAAGCTTACCGGCTGGGCGGGAACGGGGGCTTGAAAGTCATGTGGTGGATATCACAGAGTTTCTGAATGTCATTCCTAAAACAGTGGAGCTCTTGATTGTGGCTTGTTTAGATAATGAGCCCGAAAAGTGCGACTCCCACCAGCTCAGCCTGCAGTTGAACTGAGCGCCGTTGCAGATTCTGCGTGATCCTTTCGTACGCGAGGAGGAGGGGCGACAGAACAACCGTGATTTATGTGCGGCTCTGGTGGCCCGTACTTTACGGATACTGATTCGAATTCATCGTCGTGTTGGCCGGCTGTTCCGGAATTCAGGATGGGTTAGAATAGAAAACAGCCTGTCGCGGATTCACAGCAAGGAATGGGATGAGTAAACCCGGTGCCATCAGACCCGAAATCAGATACATTCTTTACTTTGCTGTTTTTTGGGCTGTATTGATCGGTGTTGTGACATATTTATTCGACCGAGTGGATGCCCGCAATAACAACCCCAATCAGCAACTGGTCAGCCATGTCCGTGGCGGTGCCACCGAAATTGAGCTGAAAGCCAACCGCCAAGGGCATTACCTGGTGGACGGCTCCATCAATAACCACAGCGTCACCTTTATTCTGGACACTGGCGCCACTACCGTGTCGATTTCAGAATCGGTAGCCCAGAAAGCGGGCCTTACTCGGGGCCGCCCCGGCGTTGCACAGACGGCGGCTGGTAAGGTGAAAGTGTGGAGTACTATCATACCGGAGCTCCGTCTGGGCGATATGAGGTTCACTAACGTGCCCGGCACCATCAGTCCCGCCATGGATCCCGACATGGTGTTGTTGGGAATGAGCGTCCTCAGCCAGCTGAACTTCACTCAGCAATCAGGCGTTCTTACCTTGAGCCGGGAAACTCAGTGAGTCAGAAATGGTTCTCCTGGTTGTTTGAGCCCGCCGCACGACGTTGCATCCTTTTTTAGTCGAGGGCGACCCGGCGGAGAAAGGGCCTCGCTGATGGGAAACTGAATGCTGGGGTGAGTCGTATTCCTGGTACTTGGCGGACTGCTTTCAGAAGTAAGACGCATTTGTGCAATTTTCCACTAACCAAAACGGAGGTCTGATACCGACCTATGGCCATCCATTTCTATGAGAAAGGCCAGCTATCCTCTGGTTTTCACGGCTGGCAGGTGACAGCGACACTAAGAGGTAAGCGCTACCAAAAGTACTTCAGCCTGATTCCTCCAGCGTCTGCGATTCCAAATGAATTCTGGCATCGCTATCAGGAAACACGAGCGCGTTATTACGATGCCCGTTGGTCTGCCCGCTCGGCGGCTTTGAAATACATCGATGCCTTAAAAACGAATCACCCAAACACGCGCCCATGCCGTGGTGTGGGGTTCCGGGGTATCACGATGGGGATCACTACCGGGGAACGGATTGATCAGGAGCGGTGTTATTTCTCCGTGAATGAGCCCGGAAATCCAGTCCGCTTCTTCATCACAAAAGACTGCACCTTATCCCAAGCCTGGGAGCAAGCGGTCGACCATTGGGGTGAGGTTTTCGATATTCGGCCTAAAGATATTGAAATGAAGCGCAAACATCCGGTTGGCCCTTCTGCCTTCAAAGCGCTTCGTAAACAACTCAACGAGCATGAAGGCTACAACATCTCGGTTGAAGCACTTCACGATGTGTATGCTGAACAACGCGCCCAGATCGAGCGTCAAAAGGCCAGTGAGCAAACCCAGGGTGAGGTCACCGAGGATGATTTGCTCGGATGGTATGCCAGCCTGAAGCAGGAGATTTCAGAGTACCAAAATCGCTGAGTTCGGTCGGAGCCGCGGTTGGCCGGTATTGAAGAGCATTGCTCGGTGTATGTCTTAATTACCTGCAGATTCCCGACAATGGTCCCGGTAGGCACAGGAACGGCATTTCTGGGGCGCCGGCAGACAGGGTACCGCCTCGCCATTTTTTGCTTTTCTGGCCAGAATCGTTGCGGATTCAATCTCCCGGTACAGGGCTCGGTCAGAGCGGGGCAGGGTAATGTATTTCTCGGCCTGTCCTGTTTTGACTAGGATTCTGGAGACTTTGTACTGATCGCCCCTTGCGGACAATGCGGCGCATTTTGCCTGCACGATGTCACTCTCAAAGATCGGGCCATTCCGGCTTTTGTATTCGACCGCCAGAACACCGCCGTTCACGCGATAGAGCAGATCCGGTTTGCCGAACACCTTGTACCTGGCGTTAAAAAACGGCTTGGTACGCCGTCCGTCGTCGACCCAGATTAAACGGCCATCAATGCCAAGCGCATCTGAACGTTTGAGACGGTGCCAGAGAATGACGACTGCGATAGCGAATAAAAGCAGTGCCGAGGCAAGAAAACCTGTCATGACTGATTCCCTCTTCGGGAGCACCAGCACACCAGTCGATCCACCAGGAAGCGCAAAATGCCTGTAATCCTGGGCGATGACTGGCTCAAGTGAATGGCCAGTGGGGACAGTCGATAATAGAGCCTGACGAGCAGGGCTCCTCCGGGCCACTTTAATATCGCGTCATCTCGAAACTTTCGGAGAACATTGGTTCGTGGATCATCCACGCCATAAAGATATGACGCCACGTAGCAGCGCCTGTCCTGTCGAGCCTGCCGGTTCAATGCCTCATGCTTTAAGTCACCCTTCTGCCGGGCCAGGACAGCCTGCTTGGTTGGCGTGGCATCCTGATATTTGAGCGCCACAGAATGCGGGCAGAAAACGGTGCGTCCGACGTCAGAAGCCGAAATCCACTCTGTTCGTTGCTGAGGCTGATTCTTCCCCATGTTCAGTCCTGCCCGGTCGTGCCATTCAGTGCAGACAAATATCCGTCTACCGTTACTCTGGTTGTATCATCTCGATACAAACCCGCAACTGGGTCTTTGCTGGACGGCTTTCCGCATAGGTACACCAGATTCTCCAGTCCATCCCGGTAGCCAGTGATGTCTGTCACGCACCGGGAAAACGCCCGGCGAACCGTGTTATCCATAGTCAGGGAATATTGATCCGTCAGCCTGGGGTTGGCCGCGATATTCAGAATGGCTTTGCCGTCAGGTAACAGGCGTTCGGATACGAGCGAAAAAAATTCAAAGGTGGCCGTATGCATCGGGATGGTGGCGGCGTTCGTGTAAAGATCCACGACGATGACATCCCATTGCCGCTTACTGGTCAGCAAATAGGCTCGGGCATCTTGAGCAATGAAGTCCCCCTGAATCTTTTCCTCCAGAAAGTCCTCCTCAACCACCGATTTCAGCTTTGGATCAATGTCGAGGTAGGTAAAGCGAGCACCACCGGTTGTTTCTGCCGACAAAGTGAACCCGCCGGCGCCCAATACGAGGATGTTCTTTCCGGTCACATCATCAGAGAAAATGGCCTGTTTCATCATCTCAATATAGGGCCAGCCTTCGCGATTCTCCCTGCCAATGTATGAGGCGGAGCTGCGGTTGATGATTAATCGCTTGCCTTCGGCATCCTGCGCAATATGAATATCGCTGTACGGGGTGGTCGCAGCAAACAGCTGGCCCGGGATACGCACGTTGGCAACAAATGTGATGGCGAGTGAGATTGCGGCGACGCCCAGCAGGGCGGATTTCAAGGGTGATCGCTCGGGACTGATCACCAATACAGCGCAAATAGCCAGAATTGCGCAATTAATGACGATGGAATAGCCCACGCCAAGAAAGTACATCAGCACCAAAGAGGTTAGCAGGCAGCCAACAACATTACCGATCGTGCTCAAAGCCGTGGCGCTGCCGGCCGCTTCACTTTTTCGAGTGTTTTGGTCTGCTGTGTTGAGTAGCAGGGGAACTGTCTGTCCGAGTAAGAAAACCAGTGGTCCCATGATGACCACACAGAAACTCAGCAGATGGATCAGGGGATTGCGGAGTCCCGGGATGCCCGCAGTAATGTCTGCGACCGTCAGAAAATACCAGCTGACAAACGGGTAGGAGAGACCGATGCCGAACAATCCGATGGCAACAATGAGATTCACCAACAGGGCTCTGGTAAATTTTTCAGGTGCCGTTTTCCCGCCCTGATAATAGCCAAGCGCCAGGGCCGCTAAAAAGCAACTGATGATAATAGAGGTGCAAAGCACGGAACTGCCGACAAACGCCACCGTCTGGCGGATAGTGACCATTTGTACGCCAGAACTGGCGAGACCCTCCAGTAGGAGGATAAGAGCCACACGCTGCTTAGAGATCATTGTTCGCCCTGCCTGAGGTTTCTGGCCAGCGAGCTTATCAACGGGGGATCAGGTGGAGTGATGAAAAGGGTCTTGTCCAGGAAACCCAAACTCACCACATCCAGGTTCATATACCCGCTCTGGATGGCTACGGGATTCTCCGCAGCCCCTCGTTAACGTACGCCCAGTCTTGATCAATCAAGTAGGATTGAAAGAATATTGCAGCAGCGGTTAGCCGCGCTGACAGCGCGATGTACCAAAGCGAGGAGCTTGGCCGTAATCGGGTAACTATGAACTCCATTCCGCACTATCTAAAAAAAACTGTTTTCTCGGGCGTATCGCCGTCAGCTTGCCGCTGAAGAACGCCAAAGCGAGCTGAAGGTCTTGATTCAAGAGCATCTTGAGAAACTTCCCAGATGTGAAGGGCAAATACTGGTAGCCACCAGCGAGGACCAGGAAGAGGGTTTTTTCTGCGATGTTACGGTGCCTGCAAGAGTGTTGTTGGCCTGGGCCAGGGAAGACGCCGAGAAAACGGTGATTCAAAACGTCAGTGCCCAAGCGGCGAGGGAGGCTCTGCCGATCTGGCTAGCGAACTCGACCTTCGACACCCGCAAGGTGAGTCGGTTACCGGGCGGCCATTTCGGCCTCGTTGAAAAGCGGATTAATGGCTGGGTGACCGATGGAACCGCTACGGTGTATTGCCCGGAATGCGGTCATGAAGTCCAAGACATTGCGATCGCGAGGGCAAACGAAGTCCAGGCCGGCAGGGCCTATTTCTGGTGGACAGATATCTGGAGCTGCCCCCGAGGTCACCTGTTACGCCAAAAGGATCAGGAAATACGGTTTATATTGAGGCCTCACCGACAGGGAGCTTGATTCTCAGCAGGCTTCCGGGTAACTCCTGAGAGCGTCAGGGCGCGGCCTACCACGTAGCCGGCTGCCACACCGACCAACGCTGTCACCGGTCCGATCAGGCCGCCGACCAAGCCACCAACAAACATCAGTATCACGCTTTTCATACAGACTTCTCCCGCCTTCTAGGCAGCTGCATTAGTCCGAGTATAGGACATTGTGTCCGGCGATGGGTTGATCCACTCGTGTTGTCTCGCCAAAATACTGTACATTAAAACAGTGTATGAGGTAAGCATGTCCTGCACTAAGCCTGGTAACTGCGAATTCGCCTCAAGCCTGGGCCTAGAGCGCCCTTGGATTTTGGCTACACTGCGTCAGATAGGTCGGGCAAGGATTTATTTATGTGCGGACGGTACAACGTAACCGACTCTCCGGAAGTCCAAACGCTGATGGAACAATTGGGGCTACCCGGTGTCGCACCCAGGCCTCAGCACAACGTTCCTCCGGGCGGAATCGGTGAGTTTGTCATAGACGCAGCGGATGACCGGTATCTGCTACCAGGTATCTGGTCGCTATTGATCGAGCCAAACCCGAACGGCTATGGCTTCCGGCCCAACCCGAAATTTCACACCTTCAATGCCCGCAGCGATCGGCTGACCAGCAGTCCGTTATGGAAAAAGGTGTATCCGACCAAGCGTTGCATTATTCCAGTTAGCGCATTTCACGAATGGAAAGGTAAGCAGGTCTACAACATTCACCCGCAGAATGAAGCCACGGCACTTGCGGGGTTATGGCAATCCTGGCACTTCGGGGAGGAGCAGGTGAATTCCTTCACCGTCATCACACTGCCGCCGCACCCGAGGTTCAGCCATATCCACCCGAAAAGCATTCCGCTGATGCTGCGGCCAGAGGAGTTTGATCTGTGGCTGGATCCGGAGTTTCACGAGACGGATGCGTTTCGGGGGCTGATGCGAACGCATATTTCTGCACCGTTGGTGTGCGAGCCCGTACGGAGTACTCATAACTTGGAGCCGGTAGGCGATGTGGAGGTTATCTCCGCTGATAGCTAGCTGGTTTCATCGAACCCACCAGGAAATAGAAAAGACCGGCGCAACCACTAGGATCGGAATCGTCACCCAAACCGGGAACGCTTCCCATTCCTTCCAGTCGACACCACAATCCATAGCACCAACCATAACCAGGGCTTCACGCTGGGTTATGGAGAATCAATGACTGAGCACCGCGCGGCACTGGGGATGCACTACCAGCAATGGCATTACCGGTAGCTCAAGCAGAAGTGCTACTCTCAGGCGAAGCACGAGAAGCGACAAATTGGTTCACGTTGGGTGTTTGTTGGGGAAGCGGTCGTTTGTTGGACGCTTAAGGCTAACCCTCAAAAATACCCGATTTCGGCTTGTTTAATGTCCAACAATTACGTACAACAATCTATGAGCAGAAAAGGTGCCTTTTATGATCATAGGTTATGCGCGTGTCAGCACTAACGACCAAAATCCCGAACTCCAAGTGGATGCCCTGAAGAAAGCCGGGGCCGAACAGGTCTTCCAGGAAAAATTTACCGGAACCTTACGTGAGCGACCCGAGTTGTCGCAGTGCCTCCGTATGCTCCGACCGGGCGATGTCTTGGTCGTGTGGAAGCTGGATCGCCTCGCTCGATCATTGAAGGACCTGGTGGAGATTGTTCAGGACCTCCAGGATCGCGGCATCGGGTTTAAGTCCCTGACGGAATCCATCGACACTACCAGTTCAGGTGGCCGCTTGGTGTTTCATATTTTCGGGGCTCTGGCTGAATTTGAGCATGATCTGATTCGGGAACGGACGATGGCTGGATTGGAGGCTGCCCGGGCCAGGGGGCGTAAGGGCGGTCGGAAGCCCTCGTTGTCAAAGACGGACACACAGAAAGCTGCCGCAATGTTATTGGACCCGAAGATCACCAAGACCGAGGTGGCTCAGCACTTTGGGATTAGTCGGACCACGCTCAACGCTTCACTTCGGCGTAATGGGCACCCTATTTAGCTTGTGTGCTAACTAACTGGTATTTTTACCGCAAAGATTCCAGAAGCCGTAGTCCTAGACTGCGGATGAAAACAATTGACCAAGGAATGATGATGACAGCCCTCCAAAGAATACTGTCGCAGTTCAGAGAAATGACGCTGACAGAGCGTGACAAGGGAACCAGCTTCGAGAACCTGATGGTTCAATACTTCAAAACGGAGCCCTTCTATAAAGAACAATATTCTGAGGTGCTGTCCTACTCCGACTGGGTTGACCGATACGGCACAAACCTTGGCATCAGCACGAAGAAAGATACCGGTATCGACCTAGTAGCCATCACCACCGATGGCGAGTTCCATGCAATTCAGTGCAAGAACTATTCACCAGACCACACGATCGGCAAAAGCGACATCGACAGTTTCTTCACAGCCTCCGGCAAAACCTACTTCAGTCACCGGATCATTGTCACAACGACGGATAAGTGGACGGGCAATGCCCAGGACTCCCTGGAGAATCAGCACCCACCCGTGTCCCGAATTGACCTCCATAACTTGGAAAACAGTGTCATCGACTGGTCGCAGTATCATGAGGATACAAAGCCAGTCCTCAAGGCTCAGAAGCAACTCCGTGAGCACCAGGTTGATGCTCTTAACGCTGCAGTGAGCGGGCTGAAGACCGCTGATCGCGGCAAGCTGATTATGGCCTGTGGCACAGGCAAGACGTTCACTTCGTTGAAGATAGCCGAAACAATGGCTGGTAAAGGTAAACGGGTACTTTTCCTTGTCCCCAGCCTCTCTCTACTTGGTCAGACACTCACCGAGTGGACTCAGGAATCAGCGATCCCCCTGAAAAGCTTTGCGGTCTGCTCAGATAGCGATGTCGGGAAGCGGCGCGGTAAAGATGATGACCGAGTGATTGCCGGCATCAGTGACCTGCAATATCCAGCCACCACCAACGCGGCTTCACTGCAGAAACACATGGCAGATCACCACAGCGGTGACGCTATGACTGTTGTGTTCTCCACCTATCACTCCATTGGGGTTCTGAACGAGGCTCAGACCACTGGAGCCAACCCGATCCCGGCCTTTGACCTAATCGTCTGCGACGAGGCGCACCGAACCACCGGTGCAACTTTTGACGGTGAGGAAGAATCAGCTTTTGTTCGAGTCCATGACAACAGCTACATCCAGGGCAAAAAACGCCTCTACATGACAGCAACCCCCCGCATCTATGGAGACGATGCCAAGAGCACCGAGAACGTCACACTATGCTCAATGGACGACAAGTCGCTATACGGAGAGGAACTGTATGTCATCACATTCTCCGAAGCCGTGGCCCGCAAGCTGCTCGTCGATTACAAGGTGATTGTCCTCGCTGTTGAGGAAACTCACGTCAACCGGCGCCTGCAGAGCCTTCTGAAAGACGCCGACAACTCACTCAAAGTGGATGATGCCGCAAAGATCGTGGGTTGCTGGAAAGCCTTATCGAAACAGGGCTTGGTTGAAACCATGGGGCAAGAGCCCGATCCCATGAAGCGAGCGGTCGCTTTTTGCCAGGTCATCGAAAAGGAATACAAGGGCAAAAACCACAAGGTCAGCTCGAAGCTGATCTCTGAGATGTTTGGTGCAGTAGTGTCGCAGTATCAGGAAGCCGAAATAGCAGCGCTCCGCGACAAAGATCCTGATGCCACGCTTGATCAGGCGTTGACCATGACCTGCGAGGCCGAACATGTCGACGGTGGCATGAACGCCAGTGAAAAGGAAGCCAAACTGGAATGGTTGAAGGCCACTACGGAGGACAATACCTGCCGTATTCTCTCGAATGTGCGCTGCTTGTCAGAAGGGGTTGATGTCCCCGCACTGGATGCCGTGCTATTCCTGACACCAAGATCCTCTCAAGTGGATGTGGTGCAGTCCGTTGGCCGGGTGATGCGCCTGGCTCCGGAAAAAGACCTGGGGTACGTGATTCTGCCGGTCGTTATTCCCGCGGGCGTTGAGCCCGAAGAAGCCCTTAATAATAACGAAACCTACCGCGTGGTTTGGCAGGTTCTAAACGCCCTTCGGTCACACGATGACCGCTTTGACGCCATGATCAACAAGCTGGAATTCAACGGCAGTATGCCCAGCAAGATGGAGGTCGTGGCAGTTGCAGACAAGGTGACGCCAAAAGCCACTAAAAAATCGACCAAAGAGCGTAAAGCCAGTCGTGCCAAGGGTGGACGTTCGATTGGGTCTAACGACCCGAACCCGAATCATCAGCAGGCAGAGCTGGTGTTCGAGGTCGGCGATATTGAGCGTGCGCTTTACGCCAAAATCGTTAAGAAATGTGGCAACAGGCACCACTGGGAAGACTGGGCAAATGATATTGCCAAGATCGCCAACACCCATATCGACCGGATCAGGGCGATATTGGAGGATGACAGCCACGTTGAGGAAATTGCCGCGTTCAATGCATTTGCAAATGAGCTACGCGACGACCTGAACAACAGCATTCCAGATGAAGAAATCATCGAAATGCTGGCCCAGCACCTGATCACCAAGCCCGTTTTTGATGCGTTGTTCGAAGAATATAGTTTTGCCAAACATAACCCCATGTCCCAGGCGATGCAGCAAGTTTTGGATAAACTGCATGAACATAGCCTGGACAAGGAGCGCAGCACACTGGAGTCTTTCTACGAATCGGTAAAGCTTCGGGCCGAAGGCATCAACAGCGCGGAAGGCAAGCAACGAATCATCGTGGAGCTCTACGACAAGTTCTTCCGAAACGCGTTTCCTCGGATGACGGATCGCCTGGGTATCGTGTACACCCCCATCGAGGTTGTCGACTTCATCCTCCACTCAGTGGAAGACGTTCTGAAAACCGAATTCAAAACCAGCATGGCCGATAAGAATGTCCATATTCTGGACCCCTTCACCGGCACGGGTACGTTCATCACTCGTTTGCTGCAAAGTGGCATTATCCCGCCAGATCGACTCCCCGAGAAATACAAAAACGAGATCCATGCCAACGAGCTAGTCCTTCTAGCCTACTACATTGCGGCGATCAACATTGAGGCAACCTACCACGGCATCCTGACGGGCAATCTTAGTGGCGAAAATGATGACCTGATCTTTGAGCCAGAATATGAGCCATTCAATGGTATCTGTCTGACCGATACCTTCCAGATGGGCGAAAAAGCTGACCTGGTTGATGAGCTTCTGGAAGAGAACAGTGCTCGGCGTAAGCGCCAACAGGAGCTTGATATTCGCGTAATTATTGGCAATCCGCCCTATTCATCAGGGCAAGAGTCAGCCAACGATAACAATGCCAATGTTCAATATCCAAAACTGGATGAACGAATTCGCAGTACCTATGCCGCCAGGTCATCTGCCACGAATAAGAATGCGCTCTATGACTCATACATACGGGCTATTCGATGGTCATCCGATCGCATCAAAGATCGTGGTGTGATCGGATTTGTGACCAATGGTGGGTTCATCGAGGCCAACACTGCTGATGGGCTTCGTAAGTGCCTGGTTGAAGAGTTCAGTAACCTTTACGTCTTCCATTTGCGAGGTAATGCACGAACCTCAGGCGAGCGACGTCGAAAAGAAAAAGACAACGTATTCGGACAAGGCACTCGCACGCCTATTGCCGTATCCATCCTGGTCAAAAATCCCCAATCTGCCGAGCACGGCAAGATCTACTTCCATGATATTGGGGATTACCTGACCCGCGAACAGAAACTCGAAACGGTTTCTGAGTTTGGTAGTATTTTGGGAATCAGTCAGCAAGTAGGCTGGCAAGCGATCGAGCCTGATGCGTTTGGAGACTGGTTGAATCAGCGTGATCCGTTTTTTGATACCTACATCAAAATGGGTGATAAAAAAGATAAAGTATCCTCAACAATTTTCGGGATATTTTCCAGTGGCCTACAAGCCAGAGGCGATGCTTGGTACTACAATTCGAGCGAATCCACCCTGAAAAAAAATATCAAAAAATCAGTAAGTTTCTTTAACTCCGAGGTGGACAGGTATGAATCAGAATACGATGGAAGCATACCGCTCAAGGACTTTGTAAAAGTCGATACTTCGAGCTTCTCGTGGTACGGCGACAACTACAAAGATGTTGCCAAGGGTATTCGTTTTAGTGTTTCTGACCAGTACCTACGAAAGTCACTATATCGACCATTTACTAAAATGATGGTGTATTTCGACCCGAAATTGATGCACAGGCCGGGGAAGTTCCCTCAAATTAAACCAGAAGAAAGTACGGAAAACCGAGTTATCTGCCTATCGCTTGCAGGGTCAAAAGATTTCTCAGTCCTGATTAGCGATGTAATTCCAGATCTTCACTTAATTGGCGATTCTCAGTGCTTTCCACTTTATATCTATGATATTTCGGAGGAGAAGGTAGATCTTCTCAATCAAGAAGATGAAGCATGTGGCCAGCAGAGAGATGCCATCACAAACGACGCACTGGACCATTTTCAATCTGCTTACCCTGGATCCACCATCACCAAGGAAGACATCTTTTATTATATATACGGCTTGCTGCACAGCGAGGAGTACCGCGAGCGCTACACCGACAACCTAATAAAGCAGCTGCCACGCATTCCCCGAATGAAACGATATGAAGACTTCGCGGCCTTTGCTCAGGCAGGCCGTGACTTGGCCGGCCTGCACCTGCAGTACGAAAGCGTTGATCTGAACACCGAGGCCAAACTTTCTGGACAGCTGGGGTTGCGAGTAACGGCTCAGGGCGTCAAAGGTGGGCAAGATGCCGACTTCAGGGTGACCAAAATGAAATTCGCCAAGCGAGGTGATAAATCCAAGGTCATCTACAACGGTAAAATCACCATCGAAAATATTCCGGAAGAAGCCTACGACTACGTCGTAAACGGTAAGCCGGCCCTGGAGTGGGTGATGGAACGTCAGGCGGTCACCACCGATAAAAAGTCTGGCATCGTCAACGATGCAAACGACTGGGCGATCGAAACCATGGGGAATCCACGGTACCCGCTTGAGCTGTTCCTGCGGGTGATTACGGTCAGCCTCAGAACCCAGGAGATTGTCAGGAATCTGCCGAAGCTGGATATCCTCTAGAAGCCATCTCCGATCAATTTAGGGTGCTCCTAGTCGCATTAAAGGAGCACTCTCACATCATCAAATACCGGTCTGAAACGGCAGAAAACTTGCCGCCCAATAATTCACCCTATTGCACTTGGCATTACTAATTAATTTTTTAAATAGAAATTCGCAAAAATCAAAACAACTATATGTTTTTAAATGAAAATATTGGCTAACACAATATTGTGAGTCTGTTTGGTAAGTAGGCTGACGAAGTGGCCAAAGGCAAGTATCATCAGTCCATCGCCTTTTATTAGGCGATAAAAAACCCCAGGACCGAAGTCCTGAGGTTTTAGCACGGGGTAAGGGCCTTCCGCCAAGAATGTTCCCTTACCAAATTCCAACCAGCCAATGAGGCTGATGGACTGAGAATAGTACAAAACGAGGCGCTTGTATGCCAATACCCTTTGGATCTATCGTCCCGTGATCGTTACGCCTCTTACCGTCACCTCACTGGCTATCTCGTACAGGAGATCAGCCATGGTCATCAGACCCGCTGTCTACGTTCGAGCCTACTTCCGAATGGTCAACGGCACGCTTCAGCGTGTTTGCGCCCATTTCCGGAGTTGGCCAAACCGCTAAATGAGGATGATGCCGAGGACATCCCTCGGCATCGCTAGAATCTTTTCATTGATGTGAGGTGACGCATGTCCAAAAAATACCGAAGCGCTGTAACAGGCCGTTATGTAACCGAGACCTTTGCCAAGAAACACCCGCGGGAAACCGTCGGTGAAAAGAGTAAACCGTCTCGGAAGAAAAAATAACGAAGTCGGCACAAGGACGTGCCCTGGAACCCGCTTCAGGCTCTGGTGGTCTCCCAAGTACACTGCGCATAATCGGACGTTATGGTGAATTCCCCGCAGCCATCAACGCCATTGAGAAAGAAAATCTTATTGTCCCGAGCGGACAGTTAGAAACCCTAAAGCTTGCGTTTTACCGCCGTCAAATCGCATCAAAACAGGGGTAAGTGGCAGTAATCCGGCACGTAGTGACAGCAATCAATCTGCTTTGGGTATTCATTTCCAGTGCCTGGGTGTGAAAACCGCCAAGGAGGCGGTTCTTTCGCCCCAAGCTGATCGCAACTGAATGCGCCTGCAAGGGGAGAGTCACTTAAGAAATATGCACCACCGGATTGGACTTAGCAACCCGGAAACCTGGGGGAAGGCTGGATTCCGCAACCCATGATCTCAGCGTCATTCCACGACGCTGAACCGTTCAATCATTGCTATTTATAGGCGAACTTGCCTGCTCAATCTGCTGCTGTACTAAGTTCCGCTCTCGTTCCAGCTCCCGCCGAAGCTCTTCTTCTGTAGGCAGGTAGGGCAGGTACTTAGCGGCAAACATCTGCTCACTGTCCGTGAGCACGGAGTATTTCACCACCGCCTCGCTTTTCTGGCTGCACAGGATCAGGCCAATCGTCGGGTTATCGTCGGCTCCCTTGCGGTGCTGGTCGTAGATGCGGATGTAACTGTCCATCTGACCGACATCCTGGTGAGTGAGCTTGCCCAGTTTGAGGTCCACCAGAAGAAAACACTTGAGCTTGAAGTTATAGAACACCAGGTCGATGAAGAAATCCTGATCATCGGTGCTGATGCGCTGCTGCCGGGCGACAAACGCGAATCCTTTGCCAAGCTCGAGCAGGAAAGCCTGAAGATTGTCGATCAGCCCCCGTTCGAGGTCAGCTTCCAAGTACCGTTCACCAGGCAGGTTAAGAAAATCCAGGACATAGGGGTCGCGCAGGTAGTTTTTGGCGTCCGGCTCGGACAATGGGCGTGTCTGGATCTTGGCCTCCTGCTTTACTGATGTCCGATCCTGACTACTTAGGAGCCGTTCGTAATACAGCGTACCGATCTGCCGTTCCAGCGCACGAACACTCCATCCCTCCTGGATCGCTTCTTGCTGGTACCATGCGCGAGCTTCAGGATTCTCAATGCGAGAAAGATGGTTGTAATGCGACCAGCTCAATTCGGGAGACACTGTCTCTCGATTTGGAAACGCTTCATAGAACCGACGCATATTACGCAGATTCGTGACATCAAAGCCTTTTCCAAACTCTTTGGTTAATTCTTGGGACAGACGCTGAAGCTGCTGCTTTCCATAGGCAGCTCGGGCCTCCCCCTGCTGTTCGTCCTCGATAATGAGCCGGCCAATATGCCAATAGGTCTGAACCATAGAGCTGTTGACCGCTCGCACGACTTGCTGCCTAGCCGTTTCAATCAGCCCCCGAATCTCTGTTAACAAGCGAGGGTTCGGCATCGTCATCGAAAATTCTTTGTTTGGTTCACGATCCATCTTCCGGTTCCTAACAGATTTCATGTAGTGGCATAGTGAATCTGGCCACCTGATGTTGAGTTGTATGATCACTCACATAATGAATCAGGTGAAGACGAAGACGAAAAAAAGAGGTCCTTCAGTCCGGAAGTCCATTTGGAGGCTGCCCAGCTGGTGGTCGAGCAGGGATACACGGTGAAAGCTGCCTGCGATGCCATGGGAGTCGGTAAAACTACCATGGAGTACTGTGTTCGAATACTTCGCTCCGAACACGCATGGCTTCCATTTTAGAGATAGTCTCGAGGTGTTCTGCATTCTGCGAGATATACTGACGGCATAAAACACTTCGTCCCACAGCCAAATTCATGGGGTCCAGCTGTGGCGCTCAGCTTTCCATCCATTAACACCCGAGGGTGATCGGCGAAGCTCTTGTAGTGGTTAAAAATGAGAAATCGATGTAAGGATAGGTCATGAGCAGAAAAGCTACGGGACCGGTATTTGTTCTTCCAGACGAGCCGGTCGCTCGGTTTTCACCAGAGATGGAGTCGTGCTTCGAGATGCTGCACCGAGCAGTTTCACGAGGAGTCGAAATCCCAGATACGGTGGACTCAATTGTGGGATTAGTGAAACAGCTAAAGAGTCTTTACTACATCATGCGGGATCACTTCGAAGCTGATGATGGCATTTCTCAGACTGTAGCTGAAGCGCTGCCGGAAATCGAGATTGGGCCGGTGACGACTATGCTGTCCTCGTGGGAGCAGAATCACGCCGTAGGGAGTCGCGAGTACGAGCAAAGAAATTATCAGACGACTCAAGTGCCACTGTATACGGATCCCGCAGACCGGTTTCATGGGTACGTGGACTGCTGGCGGCTATACCGTGTTTGGCTCTTTGAAGCGAATCGAGCACTCACAATATGTAGAACACGGATATCAGATGAGGCCCCAGATCAGCCACTAAGGCGCTATGATTGGCTGATATAGCAAAGGGGGGCATATTCTGTTTGCTGACCGAAAAAGGATCTTAAAAGGATATTTCCTCAGCTGATATTCGAAATAAATCTCAGTAACCTTAATCGACGATAATCAACGTTGGTACTGAGCGCCTGGCGCGGCCACCCCAAAATTTTGCTATTTGTACCTCCCGTACCCACTGCACTGCTCCAGCTTTCCAGCAGAAGCCCGTAAAAAGCACCAGATCTGTATTGCGGCCAGTGACATCTCTCGCAAGCTACAGGTAACAATCCTGAGCATTTTGCTCGAATAACTGCTTGTCAGGTGCAGACCGGTGTTGTAACTTTCTCATTGATGCCTCACCGAGTCGACCCTGGCATCAGGCTCATAGCCAGACTCAAACCTCCCGTATCCTCGCATCTGCGTTGTTCAACCCTGTAGTTCTGTTCTTCAGTGCATCTCTTGCTGCTGGATTTTCTCGCTATAAGCCAGAACTCCGGTCATGCCGTGCTTTTTTCTTTGAGAGGGCAGGGCTGACCGTGTAAACGGCGATCTCCGGAATCTTGTTGCTGCAGTTCTGCGAACTCGGCACCTGATAAGCATCCCCAACCTAGCCACGAAACGGATGCGATTGCTGCGGCAATCTGGCTTAACGCTCAACCGGAGAAAACCATGTTCACATCAAATCAAAAGCTGTACATCAGCTCAAAAACCAACGCTGCCCGCTGGAGAGCTGTTTCAATGGCGGTAACCAGTTTTACTGTGTTACCCATCAGCCTGTCTCTTTGGGAAGTCATGATCAACTCTGACATCCTGAAGCTGGCGATCTATATGATCTTTGCGATCATCATTCTCGCCATACGGGTCATTGTTGCTGGTAAGGTCGCTTATCACACAACCGTTGTTGAACTCTTACGAACCCGTCTGGACCATCCCCCCAATTCCCCAAAGGAGTTGAAGGATGATCAAGAATCAACCAAACTGACAGGAGGTTCATAAGCTATGGAGGCTCAAGTGATAGTCTTTGTAGGTGTTTTAACAGCGCTCATCGTCGTCGGAATCGCAGTGGCTGCGAGAATTGATACTCTCAATCATCGCAAACTACTGGCCGAAGCCGATAAAGAGCACGGCCATACCGCACATCAGTCCTGAGTCTTCCGACTCTATTCTCCTCGCTTCTCGCGAACTCCCCCAGACAGTACGCGCAACTGACTCGAGCTGCTTAACCTCAGCCCGGTGTCTTTGCGTGTCTGTCTTTATCTCACCTGGTACGCCAATTCTCACGCCCTAGTGTTCCGAGGCCACTGCGGCCTGTGTCCCTGTCAACGGATACAGACTTGAGTGTGTCCTCAGTGAAGCTTTCCAAGAATCTTGCTGCTGACCGTTCATAGAACGCCGGCGCCTGATAAGCATCCCCAACTAAGCCATGAAATGGATGCGATTGCTGCGGCAATCTGGTTTCACACTCAAAAAAGGAACGCTTCATGAATCTTCATGAAATCGATGCTCCCAAGCATCACTCTACCCACGCCAACAAAATCGGGCACTTAATCAAACTGGCCATCGAGAAAAGCACCTATGGGCGCTATATCGTGGCCACCTCGCAAGCTGGTGAAGTGTTGGTTCTTCCTCACTTCAACGCTTCGACCAGAAATGACCTGACCTGGGTGTATGACACCGAGTTCGGCTATGTCTTTTCGACTAAACGGAGTGCGTGATGGAACTGTTGATCGGTTTGTTTGCGCTTTTCTGGTTCTGCTTCGGCAGCCTGGTTGTCTTCAATGCCATGAGATGGGGCACCGCTCTTAGCGATCGCCTACTCGTGGTTACGGGGCAAACCCTGAAATGGGCCCTTCAGCACTGTGTTAAAGGGCTTGTCCTTCTGATTCGGTATGCATTTAGCCGCGTCAAGAAACCTGAACACATGGCTATCCGGCCAATTATTGCTACGCCTCTCGAACTTGAGCACATGCGTAGGCAGCAACTCATTCAGTCCAACAGCCGTGTGCCTGTTGAGATTGAATACACTCCACCCAAGAGGAAATGATTATGTATCAGAGAGTCCAGCTCATCGGCCGACTTGGCCAGAAAGATGTTCGCTCTACGCCAACCGGCACCCAGGTTGTCTCTTATTCTGTCGCTACATCCAAGTCCATCAAGGACAAGGAATCGCAGCAATGGAAAGAAACAACCGAATGGCATCGCTGTGTTTCATTCGGTAAAGCCGCTGAACACATCGCGATGAATATCGAACCTGGGGATCTTCTGCTCATTGAAGGCGAATTGAAAACCCGTCAATGGCGAAGTCAGAACGGAGAAGATCGGTTTACCACGGAAATTATGGTGAACGACTTCCCGAAAAAGCTCCCGAAGTATTTCAAACGAGATGCTCAGGGCGCCCAGAACGGTCTTGCCGTACCTTCAGGTCAGACTTCACAGGAGAGCCCGCCCATCGACAATTACGATTGGGACGACATTCGGCTGTAGTGAAGTAGACCAATAAACCCGGATGGGGACTTTCCCCTGACCGGAGAGCCCCATCCTTTTCAAAGGAACAGCCATGGGGTTTTCAAGAAAAGAGGTCCATTACTGGCTGGAGACAGCGAGTGATGAGCAGCTCAAACGGCACCTGGCAAATTCGCAAGAAATGCTTGTGCTACTCACCAACCGGGAGCAGATCAAATCGCTGAAGTGGCTTCGCGCCAGAATCATCGAAGAGATCAATGCCCGTGCCGAGGCTAAACAATCCTGAACGATTGTTTGCGCTTCATCTTTTCAATCAGAGCTTTCTGCTCTTCATCTGAACCAAACGCAATGGATCGCACGGCCTGCCACTCTGTGGTGTTCGGCTGACCTTCCAGCATTCGGTCAGTTTGCTCTCTGAGGTACTCCAGAAAGTAAGGCCCCGCGGCCTTTCTGCTCTGAAGGTACTCCTCATAGGACTTGATGGACTTTGGATCAATGCCCGCTTTTGCCAGCAAAGGCCCCTGTTCCTCAAGCCCAACCGATGTGAACCGAAAATTGCCTGCGTCATCGACGATGTAATGGTTGGTCTGCATCAACTCTCACCTCTTCAGGGATTATCCCCCTGAACACTCAACTCGCAAGGGATCATTTTATGACTCACACACCGCAAGTCGTGAAACCCGCTCAGTGGCATCAGGCCATTGAATCCTCAAAAGAGAAGTTTTCCGGCTCCGGCCTGGACTTCAAGCAAGAGCAGATCTTTGCCACTCAGCAGTTAATGAACAATTCATACCTGCTCGATGTCGCAAAGAATAACCCGTCTAGCCTCAGGCTCGCGATGTACAACGTCGCGGCTGTGGGCTTAACCCTCAACCCAAACCAGGGTCTGGCCTATCTCGTTCCACGCAGATTGCGCCGAAACGAAGACGCCAAGGTCATGCTCGATATCTCTTATCGCGGCCTGATCGCAATCGGCGTTGAAACTGGTGCTATCCGGTGGGCCAAGGCCGAACTCGTCTATGAGAATGATGAGTTCACCTACAAAGGCCCCGCCGATAAACCCGATCACAAATGCGATCCGTTTTCGACGGATCGAGGCGCTATTCGCGGGGGTTACTGCCTTGCGGAGCTGCCTTCCGGTGGCGTTCTCGTTGAAGCTATGTCCAAGGCGGACATGGATAAAATTCGGGATGTCAGCGAAGCCTTCAAAAAAGGCTTTGGACCATGGGTTGATTGGGCTGAACAAATGATGCTCAAGAGCATTGTCAAACGAGCGAGCAAATGGTGGCCGATGTCGACGCCCCGTATGGCCCGGGCCCTTCAGATTCTCAATGAGGAAAATGGAGAAGGCCTGGCTGTGCTGGCAAACAATGTCGTCTCACCGGCTGCTCTTCCTGCACCACCGCCACGTGACGAGGTATCCATCGCTGTTCAAAACACCGTGAAACAACTGGTGGACCGGGCAGTGCAACAAAATGCCTTCGAAGCGTGCAAAGAAGTTATGGAAAGTCGAATCAAACAGCCAGCAGAGCTGGCCTGGGCGTTCGACGAGCTTGAAAAAGCCAGAACCGAGTGCAACTCGGACATCAGCGATCAAGCAGTCAATTCCTAACCATCTATAAACCACCCAAGGGGGTCATGAGCCTCCTTAGGAGTGTTCATCCCCCCTCTTAACCCTCAAGAGGACTTAACCGATGAACACTCAACGCAAACCCGTGATGTTTTACTTTGAACGCTTGGAACAAATGCGTGACTTTGGCTCGTTCAGGGTCGAAGCGGTTTTTGAGTCTCACAAGGAAGCTGAGCAATCCGACGGGAAACCAGCCTGGTATTCCGTCATTGGTCAATTCAGGCCTGACGTTCAGTTTCAGTATCCGGAGTTCCCGGTTGCTGATTTTCCGTGTGAAAACTACGCGAAGTTGTTCGCCGAAATATGCGAGCAGTACATCACAGACCAAGCGATCGCAATGACCGCTTAATCACTCAACCTTCCCAATGGGGTAATGCACCCCTTTGGGCGGCATTACCCCGATCAGGAGATCTCGTAATGCCGAAAATGACTGTAGTAGACCTGAACCAGCGTTCAGACGAATGGTTGAACTGGAGAAGTCTGGGGGTCACCGCCACCGACATTCCCGTCATTCTGGGACTCAGTCCTTACAAGACCGTTTGGCAGCTCTGGGCTGAGAAAACAGGTCGCATTAACCCACCAGATCTCTCTGGTAGTCCCAACATCCAGCGGGGCATTGCTCTGGAGGATGAGGCGCGCAAGGTCGCAGAAAACCGTTACGGTGAAATTCTGCTGCCGGTGTGCGGCGAATGTTCGCGATGGGATGTACTTCGTGCGTCATTCGATGGCATCGATTCACACAATCAGCCTTATGAGTTCAAAGCGCCCTCCAAAGCAGTCTGGGAGGATCTTGAAGCCAACGGCGTTGCGTCACCGACATTCAAGCTTTACGAAGCCCAGGTGCAGGCACAGTTAACTGTTGCTGGCACCCGTGTCGGACGGCTGATTTTCTACCGTGAAGACGGTTCGGATCAGGATTTCGAGATTAGACTGACGCCTGAACGCGAGAACCAGATTCTGGAAGCGGCCAAGCAGTTCTGGGAACAAGTCCAGACCAAAACCCCTCCTGAACTGGACCCTGATCGTGACTGGTATATACCGGAAAGCGGAACGGAAAAGTTCAAGTGGGAAGCCTATGCCGATGCCTGGCGCAGCCAGCAGCATCGCATCAGGAAACTGAAGGACGAACTGAAGGCCTTGGAAAAAGACCAGAAGGGCGTCCAGCGTGCTATGACCGATCTGATGGGGGCGTTTCAACGCGCGGATATCGGAGGTGTCAAAGTTACGCGGTTTGAGAAGGCCGGCAGCATCGACTACCTCGCTTATCTGCGGGATACCTTCCCAGGTAAAGATGTGAGTAGCGAACTGGAACCCTATCGCAAACCAACTCGGGAAGAAGTTCGCTTCACCAAGTCAGAAGATGATTTGGTCAACCCCGCAGTTGATGAGCTGGTGACGTCAGTGAAGGCCGCTTACTTCTAATCCACTGCATGACTGTTCCGGGGTTTACCCCTCGGAACAGCTCATTTTCCGCTTTGTATCTGTCTCCCCTATGTTCTTCTTGGATAGGGCCATAGGGAAGGCGGTTACCTGGCTCCAGGCAACTCCGAAAGCATTTTGTTCGTGCTTGCACGACAAAATAAGTGTCTATCCCGGATATTGAAACGGACACGACGGCTACGGCTGTATATCCACACTCTTCAAATCTTTACCAGCCAGTAGGCCATCATCACCTACTGGGTGGTTGATGCGCTCTGGTTCGGTGAGAAGCCTCACTCAAGGAGCCTTTTTATGACTGTACGCGACCAAGCTATGGCTATTCGCAACACCTTTAACCTGGACGTCCCGGTCGAAGTGCTGACCGCTGGATTCTCTGACATCAACAACCCGTTTATCCCAAAACGAAATGACGGTTATGTATTTCGCAGGGAGACACTGAGGGACATCCTGAGTTTTCTGGATGATCCCGATGGTGACGGTTTGTACTTTTCCGGTCATTACGGGGCCGGAAAAACCACCTTGCCGTACCAAGTCGCCTCACGCCTTAACTGGCCGGTGCAGAGTTTTACTGCGCACTCGCGCATGGAATTCGATGACCTGGTGGGCACTTGGAAACTGGTCAATGGATCTATGGAGTTCGTCTACGGACCCCTTTCCATCGCCATGCGTGACGGCCATCTCTTTATTTTGAACGAGATTGACCGAGCTGATCCTGGTCAGCTAGCGGCTCTCCACGATGTCCTTGAAGGACACCCGCTGGTCATTGCGACAAACGGGGGAGAGATCATTCACGCCCATGAAAACTTTCGGTTCATCGTAAACGGCAACAGCCTCGGTTCTGGCGACAGCACCGGGCTGTATCAAGGCGTTAACCAGCTTGATATTGCCTTTCTGGATCGTTTCAGGATGGTTGAAGTGGACTATCCAACCGAGGATGTCGAACTGATGATCCTCGAACAGAAAACCCCGGAGCTGCCCGAAGAAATCCGCCGGAATATGGTTCGCGTTGCGAATCAGATCCGCAGGCTATTCATCGGCGGTGAAGAATCAGCGACACCGCTGACCGTCACCATGTCCACTCGTACGTTGTGCCGGTGGGCAAAGCTGTCTCTGAGTTTTCGTAATGCACCAAACGCTCTGGCCTACGCGCTTAAGCAGTCTCTGACCGCAAAAGCCGAACCTGAGCAGCGAATTGCCATCGAGCAGATCGCGAAGGACGTTTTTGGTTCGAACTGGACACAGGGAGATACCCAATGAGCGGATCGATTACCGTCCTGCACTACCGGGACTCAACCTCAGACAAGATCTGGGCCATCGACAGTAAGCCTAATTCGGATGGGGGTCATGACATCTGGTATGGCCGCCGTGGTTCCAGTCTCCGCTATTCGCCAACGAGTGACAGCAATTGGCGGAAACGGCTGAACGATAAGCTAGGCAAAGGTTACACCCGGGCAGAAGGCCTGACCGTGGACCCCGAAACCTGCCGCGTGATCGCTCTTTCCGAAGAGCAGAACTCGCTTCCCTCATCCTTGTGGTATCACGTCAGTTCGAAGGTCTCTGACCATCAAATGCGTGACTGGCTGGACGCCACAAGCGATCGTTTTGCAGAGCAATTCTGCGATATGGCTGAAGAACTGGAGCAGTTGCCGGTTTATCAGTCGATTTACCATGGCAAGTACAGTGGCGGCGCTGAAATCAGCGAAGGGCCCCTGGCATTGCTTCTTCTGTTTGCATTTCGGCGCCACTTCCGGAAATCCGATACCTCGGACACCCTGCGTGGCCCGGTTCAGATTGCAGACGACAACAACCAACTTCTGACCTCGGACTTTGATGAGCTCATCGAGCTTATCGCCAAAGGATCAGAATTCGCGGCGCTGCGTCAGCGCTGCACCGAATCGGATTTCAAAAAATACGGTGTTGCACTGGGCGCATGTGATGCCCCGGTTGATCTGAATGCCATCTGTTCCGACACCAAAGCCGCATTTTTCTGAAATCGACACTGAACCTCCAGGCTCATTGAGCCAAACCTCATACCCGCCGGAATCCCGGCGGTCACCACCTTCTCAACTCAGGAGATCCGACATGGAATTTATCCATGGAACCACCCTTGTCTATTTGAAAATGCGTTGCTGGTCCGGCGAGAAAAAAGCCTCACGGGACAGCGATATTCTTTTAGGCGTCAACGGCAAACTACCGCCACAGAAATTGCTGGACCTGGGCCGGAAGAAAATATTTCCGCCCAGGGCTCTCGATCCGCTGCTGAATAAGCGAAAAGCGGCTGAAAGAGCGTGTCTGGCACAGGGAACCCGCTTTATGGGTGGTTTCGCCGTTCGCGACGATGCCATCGATGACGTGGTTGCCAGACTGGAAACCGTAAAGCAGTCCTTTGAGTCAGCGTTGCAGCAATTTCTCAACGATTTTGACAGGAACAAAGAGGACTGGATCACGGAGAACGACGAATACGCTCACATTATCCGGGACCAGGTACCAGACCGGGAAACGGTAGCGAACGCATTCAAGTTCGAGTTCAAGCTCTACAAACTCCAGCCCCTTGAGGGTTTTGAGCCGGATGAGGTCGAAATTGCTGACCAGATCCTGCACGAAATAGGCCTCAGCTGCCGGGAAATGTCCGATCGTCTGCTGGAGCGGAAACGCGCCATCAGCGGTCAGAACCTCTCGAAGCAGCTGGACCCACTGGTCAGCAAACTGGACACCCTGAGCTTTGGCAACGGTCGGATTCTCAGGGTCCTGAGTGAGTTCCGAGCACTTCGGGAATCCATCCCCGCGGTTCGGATCGATCAGGATCACCCGTGTTTCGGGCGTGTGCTGACCTTTCTGACCATGTGTTCCGACGATAAAAAGCTGGAATGCATCGTAAACGGCCAGTTCTCGGTGACCAGGCTCATTGAAGGACTGAGAACGGATGTGAGCGAAAGCGGCGCTTCACTTGCATCAACCACACCAAAACCGTCTGTCGTTTCGATGGGCGCCTACTTCTAGGGGGTTATATGAGACATCAGAAAACTGCCCTGGAACGGGCATTGCCGATCGTAGCTGCGGCCTATGGGGAGCAGTTTGGGGTTCGCGTTGTGCTTTCGGGCAGCGATGCGTGCACCAACGGCCAGACGATTGTTCTACCGATGCTCGATTCGCTGTCTGAGCTAAAAGATGTTCTGTTCGGATATCTGGCTCATGAATCGGCTCACATTCGTGATTCCGACTTCACCACATTGAGCAGGTGCCGGTCGGCGATCGAACGCAACCTGACCAACCTGATTGAGGACATCCGGATAGAAGGCCTGATTCAGGACGCTTTTCCCGGTACCCGATTCACCCTGACGGCAATGGAGGAATATATCCATGCACAGGGATGGACCCCCGTACCAAGCAGTGAAGAAAACGAAGCATCACAGCTGTTTCGTTACCTCTACCACCGCTTGTATGGAGAGTATCTGTCCCGCGAGGTCTACCGACCGATCATCACTGCCAGTCGACAGGTAGTAGAGCAAACCTTTCCCGCTGGCTTTTTCGTCCGTTTGGATGGATTGCTTGGGAAATACATGACCAACCTGCAGTGCAGTGACGATTGTCTTAAAGTTGCCCGAGCAATACTCAAGGCGCTGAAAGACGCTGAGGAT
Organism: Marinobacter sp. L-13; assembly: GCF_056857715.1. Lineage (NCBI taxonomy): Bacteria > Pseudomonadati > Pseudomonadota > Gammaproteobacteria > Pseudomonadales > Marinobacteraceae > Marinobacter > Marinobacter sp. L-13. Next base: position 22,081 of record NZ_JBSXNQ010000060.1, on the reverse strand, counting down.
GAGAAACAACAGCAGCAAACCGATGCCGGTGAAGCTCCGCAGCAGGACAAGCCCTCCCAGGGCGAGTCGTCTGGTGGAAGCGGAAGCCAGGACGCTGATGCCAATGAATCAACCTCAGAAAACCAGGGGGCAGGGGAGTCCGATTCTCCGGAGGATCCAGCCACCGCCCCGTCGTCCTGCACGGACCCGGCGAATCCGTCCGTTAGCTCCGATCCCGGGGATAACTCAACGGACGGCACGATGGATCAATCATCGAATGGCGCATCGACTCACGATCGGATCTTGCAAGAAACCGATTTGCCGGAAGATACCGCCAACCAACTGCGTGATGCTTTGTCGTCTCAAGCCCGCAAAGACCAGTCTGGACAGCATTTCCAGATTGATTCAGCTGTGGGGGAACTTGGTGGCAACGACCGGGGTGACAACGGGCAATTGCAGGCGGGCATTCTGACGTCGTCAGCGATCCGCAGTCGCCTGATTGGCCTGCTTCAAGCCCAAACCCGTCAGTCTCAGAGGCTTCATATCAGGGGCAGACGGGTAGACGGTCGTCGACTGAGCCGTCTGGCTTCAGGTGATGCTCGCGTGTTTATCCAGCGCGATGAGACATCGCGACCGGAGACCTCGGTGCATGTTCTGCTTGATTGCAGTGGTTCCATGCAGCATCAGCAAGAAATTGCTAACCAGGCAACGGTCTCACTGGCGCTGGCGATATCAACGATTCCCAAGTGTGACATCGCAGTTTCGATGTTTCCCGGGAACGGTGGTTCTGTCAGCCCCATGATCCGACGCGGACAACCCGTTCGCCCGAATCTGGGGAGGTTTTGCGTGGACTCCGGTGGAGGAACTCCTCTGGCGGAAGCCATGCTTTACGCAGCCCGTGAACTTACTGCGAGCCACAAAGCTCGTCAGGTGATGATCGTCATAACCGATGGGGACCCCAACAATCCCCAGGCAGTGAACTACCTCAACGGCCTGATCAAAGGCCATATCGACACCTACGCCATCGGCATAGGGTCACCAGCGGTGAAACGCTTCTTCGAGAACTGGTGCGTCATCAGCGATGTGAGTCAGCTCCAATCGGCGCTTTTCAGCATCGCGAGCAACGTGCTCGAACTCGATATGTGATTTCACTTCTTTCCACCAACCCAGCGGGAACACGTTACCCGCAAGGGGTTGGCGTGTTTCTCCGCAAGGAGGACACATGGAGAACTACACCAGAAAACCGGAGCTCAGTGCGCCTTTGGGCGAACCGCTGGCGTTCCAGGACCAGGAGATCCCTGTCATCAGGGAAAAACTCCTGATCGAAACCGTCCGAAGTGCCTTTGGCGAATCACGTGGTGGCCTGCGAAGGAAGCCGTCTGATGAAGCCTGGGATTGGATACTGTCTGAAAACCGGGAAATGCCCTTTTCGTTTGCGCAGTGCTGTCGTGAATGGGAAGTCGACCCCGACAAAATGCTCGATTGGCTTCGGTACTACCGGCGCAAATTCATGAGCTGACTCAACCCCCACAAGGGACACACTGTCCCTCATGGGCTGGTGTGTCCCGTTCTTTTGAAAGGAACTCACCATGCCCTCATCCGAAAAAATCGAGCAAAGCCTGACAACCCGTCAGGGCAAGCCGATCCGCCTCATCACCATCTATGAGCCCGAGCGTGTCACCGAACTGTTTTACCAGCAGTTCGGTGACACCTGGGTGCCCTATAAGCGAGTCGTCCTGACGATTCACTGATGTCTCTGAGGGGGCTTTCGCCCCTTCTGTCCACTGCTCTGCAGTGGCAATCCATTGATAGTCACTGTTATTGAGGAGAAAACATGAATAAAAGAGACTCAACCAGCCTGAAACGCCGAATGGAGGGCCGCTGGCTCAGTGCCTTTCTGGCGCTTGCTCCGGCTCTGGAACAGGCCATCAGTAAAGTGGGCACCAATGTGCCTTGCCCCGTAGAGGGTGGTGTGGATGGATTTCGGCTTTTCCGCGACGCCAACATTACTGGAGGTGGCGTAAAACAGAACTGGCGCGTCATTCCCGAAGGCATCGATATGCTGATGTGGGTCAATGAGTGGTCCTTTACCAGGGCCTATGACGAACTCGAAGCCTTTCTTGGCAATCGATCTGTCGTAGCCGGACCGATACGTGTGCCCCAGCCAAAACCCATTGACGAGACCACGCTCAGGCTATGGTTGAATCAGGTTTGGCGGGAATCGGTATCCTTAAACGATCTGCGTGCCTATCCCGCAAGGGCCTACTTTGAGCGCAGAAGAGTGAAGAAAGCCGCGATGTCAGCCTGTGACCTGAGATTCCATTGCGCCCTGAATTACGTGGGCGCAGATGGCGGAGTTTTGGGGACCTATGGCGCGGTACTGGCCCTGGTTCGCAACAGTGCGGGAGAGCCGGTATCCATTCATCGGACATTCATCACCAAGAGTGGCCTGAAAGTGGATTTTCTGGGACGTAAGAATAAAGCCAGAAAACTGACCCCCTCTGTGAATAAACACAGTAAGGGACGGCAGATCCGCCTCTTTCAGCAACCAAAAGGCGTCATTGGGATCGCGGAAGGGCTGGAAACGGCTCTCGCGGTGTCGCAGATGACAGGCCTGACGGTTTGGCCAACGCTATCAACCACCATGCTGCAGTCGTTTGAGCCGCCAGAAGGCGTCAACACAGTACTTGTGATGGTGGATAAAGATAGAAACCAGGCCGGAGAAATCGCTGCCAACACCCTGACTCAGCGTCTGACTGAGAAGGGGGTAGCTGTGATTCAACTTCTGCCACCAACGCCGATTCTTGAATCGGACATTAAAGGTGTCGATTGGGCAGATCAGCTGGTGAGAGATCCTCGAGGGTTTGACCTCGTCTCTCAGGTGCTGAAAGATCGTCCACGAAAGACAGCTTAAATAACCATTGCCAAGGTCCAGGGGGGAAGCCAGACCCCTTGGGCCCTGGCTTACTTTTTGGTCATCGGGCCAATGGGTTTCATTTTCTCAAGCAGTTGGTCGATTTGTTTGGCATGATGCTGCGAAAGCTCATCCATTTGCGCTCTGAGTAAGCTTATCGTCTTGGCGAGCTCCTCATTCTCCCTTTTCTCTTCTTTCAAGGCCTCAAGCGCAGCGTCTTTTAGCGCGCCTTCATGCTGGTATTTTTCCTGAGCCACCGCCAATGAGCGCTCAAGTTCTGAGACCTGGCGCTGTAGAATTTCTATATCTTTTCGAGCGGATTTCAGCTCGGACGATAATTTAATGCGCTCAGCGCGAGCATAACCGAGATCTTCTTCGAGCTCCTGCAGCATGGATTGGGCATCCAGCAACTCGGCCCTCGCTTTTTCCTGTTCCTTTCGGCTCATCTCCATATCCGACGCTGTTTGCTGCTGGATATGCGTTTCTGATTTTTCGTAAAGCTCAAGCGCTAACTGGCGCACACAGTCCATCAAAGGGGAGGCCAAGTCCTTCAGCGAGTGCTCGATATCTTTGGGTAGTCCCTGAGTTCTGGCGCTTGGACGCCCTTGGTTGCGCTCAGCTTCACAATGCTCCTCCCATACCCGAAGAAGGCGGTCTGGCGATCCACCCCCGGTCATTTTTCTGAGACCAAAGCCAGTAATCCGACGGCCCGCTTCCTGCAATTTTTTGCCGGCAGCAATGATTGCTTCATTGGATATTTCCGGGTGCCGCATGGCTAATCCTTCCGTGTTGTGGATGTGCCTAACAATAACAAAGAAACAAAAGAAACAAAAGAAACAAACTAATTATGGTTGTTTGAAGTGACCCAACTGAGATAGTGGCGTTTACTCAATGCTTCTCGCCAGGGAGTCTATGAGCGCTTTGGTTTGAGGGCTCTCGCAATCGGCTAAGCGGATGCAGTAAGCGTTGCGGTATTTCTGACCTGCAGGTGCAAGTGGGTCATAGCCGTTCAGCTGTTCAAGACTGCGAAATGCCCCACAGCGGGAGCAATGAGGTCTGTCGATGCTGAGGACGTTCGATTGATCACTGGACATTGTGAGTTTCCGGCATGCTTTGATTGCTTCGCGATTCGCGCTGTTTTTGAGGATCACATGAGTGCGACCGTCGCACCAAGTGTCTTAGAAACATACGCCAGGAACAAGATATCGTCTGAAGACAATGGGGTGAGTTGCCGGATCACGAGAGTGTGAGAGGGTAGTTTTGTGATCATTCGTGAGGGCTAACCCATGGTTTCAGCGATTTCCGGCATAGATTTGAACAAGCTCCAATGTCGGGGCCTATCCTCATCAAGGCACCGAAAAATAGCGCTATTCAGCACCCTCTCAATATGGGGCGGCACTGGCTACCTGTTGGTGAAGCTGGCGTTGTTACTTGAAGCGTCCGGTCTGGCTGACGAGGTAGGGCTGGCCTTAGCCTCAACAATTCTGGTCCATTTCATAGTAACCGGACAATGTGTGGTGCAGGCGATTGCCCGAACATTGGTCGAGAAAACACCTGTCGGTATTCTGTACCGGCGGGACAAGGCGGTTTTATCCATGGCGAGGGCTCAGTTGCTGGACCTGGCGGATAAAAACGCTTTCGAAGAGTTGCAAAGCTACGCAAAGATTAACCCTGCTGTGGCCGTTGCCGCCGCCGAGGTTATTGCGCACCAGAGTGCGGGTGACCTTCAGCAATGGCTAAGTGCCCCTCAAAACCTCAAGGCAATGGCAAATCATGTATACCAACTGGCTCTGGTAGAGGAAGCCATAAAGGCCGGCGACTACCCAAGACCCTAGTCCCCCAACATCCTCAAAAGGGTCGCTCCATGGTGATCCTTTATCTCTCTTCGGCGCCGGTTGTTCTGCCTACCATCTACCGCTGTTGTTGATAGAGGAGAGCAGGGCATGTTCATCACCACACCATTTATCCGGTATTTCGTTAACCGGCTTTATGAATCCGGAAAACTCGATCTTCAGCAACGTGACCAGCTGATTCTTCAGGATCGCCAGTTCAATGTCGCAATTACCGGCGCAGCCCTGTTCCTAATCGCGTCTCTGTTTATCTGATTGGAGTCTTCTTTGAACAATATTGTGCCTTTCGGATTCAAAGACAGAAAAAGATCGCCACAGATGTTCTCGGCTGATCTCTACGCCAGTGATCGGCGGAAATATCAATTCCAGACCGATGCAGAGTCGGTGACCGCCGTTTATTTCAAAGCCGTTGCCTTCGCGTTCCAACAGGGTGCCGCGTTAATTCAGTGCGTTGCAATCTATGATGGGGCGGTATGTGAGCGCCAATCACACCAGGCACCGGTGAAAGTGTGGCATCAGGTTGACCATCGCGCCGCCGGCCAGAGCTGAACAATGATTCGTTGGTTGAGGTCGCCTCGTTCCTACCCCGTGCTTGTTGTGGCGCTCGCTTCCATTGCGATGTTTGCTGTCATCAGGTCAGACGACCCGATAAGCCTGACGTTCCCGATTTTGCTTTTTATTTCGGCCAAGCTCAGCGTTCTTTTTGGCTTGGTTGAAATCGCCCTCTCTGTGTCCGGTTTGTACAAGTACAAAGACCGTGTTTATAGCTCGATCAGCCGCGCTATTACGGCTTTTGGCATGGCCATTAGCTTTATGTTGCTACTGGGGGCCTATGAGGCCGCGCGCCAATAGGAATAGCAATGAAAGTCTTCCATATCACGGAATACACGAGTTCGGGGCCGGTCGCAGACCGAGCTCTTTACACGCTGCTCGAAACGGTCACCAGCTTCAGCCTCTGTGAGTGTCGTGGTCGTGAACACGTCATGTTCTCGGGAATACACCCAGTCCTGGTTCTGGACCATTTCGATCAGGCCTTGAACCCACTTGCGATCATGAATCAGGTCAGAGCCTCGGAAATCAACATTGAGTGGCTGATGATCGTTGATAACTCCCCGCAACTCGATTTTTTGGAACAGCAGGGTCTCCGCCCCCTATGTCATTTGGTTCTGGGTGCGGACAGTAAACAGCGACAGTCTGTTTACCCAGCACAGACCCGAATAATCACAACGGTCTCAGGTGGCGTCAGTTTCCTGAAACAGCATCAACTGGCCGCATAGGGAGGTTTTATGGCGGAGAGTCATTCACAAGTTATCGGAGAACCAGGTTCAACGAAGAGGGTGGACGAGCCGGTTCGCTATGACGATGAGGAGGTGATCTGGCAGGGGAGTCCTTCACAGTTGGTGAATCTAGGGACGTACATTTTCTGGGGAATCATCACATTTGCCGCCGCGTTCGGACTGCTTTTGTGGAACTCTGGTATCGGGCGCTCATACGGTGATGCCTTAGATCAAGTGATCGAGTATGCAATTGCCGGCACCCTGGTATTTGCGATCCTGTCCTGTTTGATGGCTTATCTGAGCACTCGCTATGAGCGAACCGTGATTACCCGAAATAAAATCAAAGAAGCTAAAGGGATTACGTCGATTTTCCGCCGGGAACTGTTCTGTGAAATCAGCGATATAACAGATTTCAAAAGTCCCCCTGCAGGACTGATCGGAATCTTCGGGCTGTCCACTCTCGTTATAGAAACACACGATGACGATCAGCCGATCATAAGCATTCGAGCCATTCCGGACCGGGATGCTCTCATCAAACTCCTTCTTCCAGTGTGGCGCAAAGCCAAAATGGACCGAAAAGGCTATTTCGCGGAGTAACTATCCAATGAAGCCACAAGCCCTCACCATTCTATCTTTCCTGCTGGCCGCCAATGCCGTATGGGCTGATCCGCCTGAACCTGGAGAGAAATCACGCAAATTTGCGACCCAAGACAAGGCAGCTCAGCTAGTTCAAGGCTATTACCGGAAAGCAGCGATTGGGCTGTCAGACGAAGATCTCGATCGCTTTTATACAGCGCACAAACGTGAGCGACACAACAAGCTGGTACGGCGGCTTGCCACGATTACAGGCCAGAACGAAGACATTGAGCAACGGCGTGTTCTGGATATTGAGCGACTCAATGCGCAGTGCGAGACGCTAAGCCTTCAGGGAGGCCACACGTCAGGTTCTGCAACCCGGATGGCTAAGCTTATATATTCTGTGAGCAACCAATGTGTCGATTATCCACCCAGGATCCAGAGAACCATTGTGCTGTCCTATTCCTCGGACTTTGGCCAGTGGCAAATCCACCGTGTACGTAATTCGGTGGCTCAGGAATGACATTCAAGAGCCTGATCCTGAGCGTTGCGATCTGGAGTGCCGTGGTGTCCCCAACCGTTGCCGCAGAGACAGATGCCAATCGAGCAAAACCGTTCCCGGAAGTCACCTTTGATAGAGTGAATGCGATCTTTGGGGACAACCTGGATACCAGCGATCCGCGGCTTAAAACGCTGCTTCTGGCGATTGGGATGGATCACACATCGACAAGCTCACCGCACAAAAGAGAACAGGTTGGGGTGCCTTTCATTGTCCATTACGGAGCCCATTACTGGGTCAACCGATTGGCCGCCGGTGATGCCAGCATAGATGTGCTTGTGAATAATGCCCTTCTGCTGTTGTTCGCCGAGACTGAGATTCCTGGGCGGGAAGAAGCTGCCTATAGTTTGATGACGGCGGCAGCGGGATCAGGTTACTGGCCAGCGGATTACTTTATCGCTGAAACGGATCTGCAGAATCACCTGGTCCGCGATCCTGTCAACATTGTTCCATTGTCGAACGAAATTGATAGAAGCCACCTTCAAGAAGTGGCTCAGAAAACAATGGCTGCCTACAACCGATGCGCAGAGTTAGGGTTCGCACCATGCCGATACCGGATTGGATTTTGGTTGAGTAACTCTCAGCCGACGCTGGTGGATGGTCTTACTGTGTTGCAGAACGCAGTCAACACAACCTTGCGTGACACCCGTTACCAGGGTGTCCTGGATGCTGAACTTGTGTCTGCGACAACCGCTCTGGTCGAGCATGGTCATCTGATTGGGCTGACAGCCGACATGCGCCAGCAATATGACCAGTTATTGAAGAGCGTGCTCAAGTAATACCCTAAGGCTCAGCTCGTCCTAAAGGAATAGGGGCAAAGGTGAAATGAATAATGGGGAAAGTGTGCCGGAAACGAAGGCTTATAAGTGCGGACCTTATCTCGGATCGGTTGCTGCGGCCGTTCGCTATGGCTCTTTTGAAGACGTCGAAAAATTTGCGAAGTGCCTGGCCACTGCGGATAAGGAGGCGCTCATTGCTATATGGGATGCCCAAAACAAGCCGGTAAAACTATTCCTTGGCGACATCGAGCTTCTTCACAAATGCGCCGCAATACCGATCTCATAGGCCGGTAGACCAAGAAGTAAGCAGGGCTCGGGCCCATTAATTTAATCAAACCTCAGTCGAACCAACCCAGCTGTTACCCAAATAGGCATCCAGAGGAAGCCCTGTAATATCCCGCGTCGCGTATTCCAGCGTTGACTGAGTCCAGCCGCTATTAGGCGCCGGTACCTCCAGCAGGACAGCTCCGGCGGTAGTCAAAATCCTCAGATTCTGGTGCGCAATAGACGTCAAAATGTCCGGCTCATCATCCTCTTGATCCACAATGAAGGTGATCGCCACGACAGTCAGCCCCTCAGTATGTGCTGCACGGCCTGGGCTATTTGCTCGGCCGTCTTGTAGCCCTTGATCAAGTACGCATCACCAGTCTGAGTATCAATAATCCGTAGTGCCGGTGTCCCTGTTATTCCAAGCGCCTGTCCTTCCCGATAGTCACTCTCAATGCGATTCTCGTGGGCGTCCGACGCCATGCACAGGTCGATTGCGACGCCGCTAAGGCCCATACCTCGTACAAAATTCGTAAGGTCTCCAACCCCCTTACCGTTTCCGGCAGTCTCGAAAATGAACCGATCCAATGCAGCCCAGGCGACTTTGTTACCGTAAGAATCTTTCACGCACTCAATGACTTTGGCCTGCAATGCCGCTGCCGGATTATGACTTTCGAGAGGGAAGTGCTTGAACTCCCAGTTGACGGTGTTCTCTGCGTTGTCGACAACCTGTTTTAAGTCATCGTGCATTTTTCGACAGAAGGGACACTCGATATCACCAAATTCCTGAAGGGTAATCCGCGCTTCGGGGTTGCCGTAGATCAACCGGTGGTCCGGCGTTGACTGCTGCGCCAGTTCGAACTCAAACACCTTTTTCTCAAAGCCATCTTTGGCGCGCCGGCGTTCCAATACCTCCAGTCGCTGATCGACCAGGGCTACAACCTTATGTTCCGAAATTGCCTGAGATTGCCTTGGCTGACCCTTCAAGGACTGAATCTCCGAATATTGATAAGCAAGAGCAGTCGACATGGCTCCGAGTGTTGCAATCAGAGCAATATGGGGAAGTTTGGGCATATTACGCGCTATCCAGAGAGAGATCTGGGCATCCTAGCGGTGCCACCGGCAGCTGTTTCAACAAAAAGATCTGTTCTGCCAGACCCATTTCAGGTCAAGGTGCCGCTACTGGCATAGGTGACTCTGCCTTCTGGGTCCATCAGTACCAGGAATTGGCCCTGATCCTTGGAGTGCCCTCGAAATGGCTCATATTGGGACATCTTTCCCATCCTCCGAAACGAAAAGAGGCCCGCACAGCGGGCCAAGGAGAGCAACAACCTTAGGAACAAAAAATGAACGGATTATTGCCAGTCATTCCCATACTTGATCATCAAACCAGCTAATAATTTTAGTCGCTTTTGAACTCTGCAATATCAGGCTTTGAGCCCCACATGCAAAAGCCAGATGGCTCTAAAGGGAACTGGCGTGGGCGATGTGTGTCTTCATTTTCAATAGCAGAAACGCCGCAGGAATACTCAAATATCATGCCATCCGGCCCCTCAAAATAAAGGAATCGTGCACCGGAAGTTGGGTGGCGACCAGGGCCGAACACAACCTTGATTCCTTCTTCTTGCAGGAAGTACCAGGAGCGCATAATGTCGTCCACGGTTTCAACCTGATGGTTGATATGCTGAATACCGCTGCGAGTAGTGGGGAAAAGAGCAACCCGGTGATGAATATCATCAATTCGAAGCAATGCAGAAGGGCCGATCCAGTCACTTACCCGGGCATTGAACACGCCAGTCCACATGGCTTCGTCCCGGGCCGGGTCAGTGGAACATAAACCGACATGGCTAAAACCCGTTATTCCCGCATCACGGCTTGGAAAGTAACGCCGACCACTAACATATGGACGCCATGCCAGCTCAATTTTGTTGCCGGTCAGGTCGTGAAAACGGACGAAGCTGTGCACAAACCGCTGCTCACACTCTTCCTGTGTCCCTTGATGTACCGAAAAGCCCGCAGCTTCCAGCTCACTAGCTGCACGACTTAACTGCTCACCATCGCCTACTTCAAAAGCAAGCGTATGGTCTGACGGGTCCCCTTCAAAATAACATAGCGTATGGTCCCGGCTATCAGAGCGGAAATAGGCACAGCCTTTCCCCTGGCGAACCAGTTCCAAGCCTAAAATACGTGTCGCGAAGTCTGTTGCGCCAGCAAGGTCTCGTGTTCCTAACCGTGCATAGGTAACGTCGTGAAGATCGATCATGTCACAACTCCTGTTGTTTTTGTGTCTAATTAAAACAACTCTAACAAAGCCAGGGCATAGCTGGTAATGAATATAAGAGCCCGGGCTATATCTTTTACTTATGCTACGAGTCATTCAGAGTGGGGTGGGAATTTTACATTACTGAAGGGCATCTTTTTGCGAATAACTCATACGCTGTTTTCCCCTAGCGCACAGCCAGAAGCAGAAGACACACTAGGACGAGCAGCACATTACTTCCTAAGCCCGCCTGCCTCTATCATTTTACATTCTCTTTGAAACATATTTATTGGCTATTGATCATTCCACCGGAATGGGCTTCATCAGAAGCTTGCCCTTACGCACCAGCTCCAGAGTAATTTCCATGGTGCGGCGTATATGGAGCTCGGTGGCTTCGCAGGCGGCCTCCGCATCACGCTCCAATGCCGCCCGATAGATCGCCTCGTGCTCAAGGTGCACGTCCCGCGGCACATCTTCACGCACCTGCCGCGAGAGGTTGCGATAGCGCATGTGCTGGTCGTACAGCCTCCGGTGCACTCCCAGCAGCAACTCAGAACGACAGCTGGCCAGTAACGCGGTGTGGAACGCGTCGTTCAGGCGCTCCCAATCCTCGTAGCGGGCATCCGGCTGCCCCTCAAGCTTGCTGACTTGATAATAAGCGGCCACCACCCCGGCCTCCCAGCGATCGTCACCGTAATGGATACTGTCGCGCAGGGTTTCACACTCAATCAGCACCCGCACCCGGGTCAGATCCTCCAGGTGCTCGGCGCTCATCGGCACCACTTGAAACCCCCGCTGCCCTTGGGAGAGCACGAAGCCTTCAGCCGAAAGCCGGCTCAAGGCCTCACGCAGCGGTGTCGCGCCGACGTCGTAGCGCATCCGTAACTGATCCACCCGCAAACGCGCCCCCGATGCCAGCTCCCCCGCGATAATGTCCTCACGCAAACGCCCGTAGGCATAGTCGGTCATGGTCTTAGGCGGTCTTGCAATCACCGTCATGTCATTCTGTTTCATGGTTCATATCCCGGTTTTGGTCTGGTCAGATCATCGCATATCTTACCGGAAATATAGAATCGATATTAATTGCAAGCATCATCGCATACTGGCAGCCTATTTTTCCAAACAATATTTCTCAAGCCTCTGTCCCAAGGTTATCCAATGAGTAAATCTGCTAGTGCCGCGCCCTACTCCGTGGCGCGCCTGATGATGATCGTCTTCGCACCCTTCGCCCTAGGGCATTTTCTGTCTACCGGTTACCGGGCGCTGAACGCCATGCTAGGCAGCACTATACAGGAAGACCTGGCCATCAGCGCCTCGGAACTGGGTCTGCTGACCAGTGCCTTTTTCCTCGCCTTCGCGCTGGCGCAGCTGCCTGTGGGCCTGCTGCTGGACCGCTACGGGCCACGCCGGGTGGAGGCCACACTGTTGCTGGTGGCGGGTCTGGGCTCGCTACTGTTCGCCCTAGGCGAGAGCTTAGCCACTCTCGCCCTAGGGCGGGCACTGGCGGGCATCGGCATGGCCTCCTGCCTGATGGCCAGTTTCAAGGCCTTCAGTCTGTGGTTCGGACCACAGCGCCTGTCGCTGTTCAATGGTTACCTGATGGCCATCGGCGGTCTAGGCATGATGAGCGCCACGGCCCCGGTGGAGTTGTTCATCAGCCATGCGTCCTGGCGTTCGCTCTTCTGGCTGCTGGCCGTGGCCTGTGTGTTCATGGCACTACTGTTGTGGTGGGTGGTGCCCGAGAAACCTAGCGAGAGCGAGAGCCACAGCGAGTCCCTGGGACAGCAGATTCGCGCACTGGGTCGACTGCTTACCGGACAACAGTTCTGGACGGTGGCGCCGGCGGCCTTCACCGCCCACGCTTTGTCATTGGCCGTGCAGGGATTGTGGATAGGCCTGTGGCTACGGGACGTCAGCGGACTCACCCGTGCCCAGGTCGGCACCCATCTGCTGTGGGTGGCGATTGCTCTGACGGCGGGGTACGCCGCTTGGGCAACGCTCGCGGACCGGCTGCGTGCGCACATCCCGCCGCTGTGGATCAGCGCCGCGGGCCTGAGTGGTTTCTGCGTAATGAACCTGCTGGTGGCCTGGCAGCCCGCGAGTTATCACCTGCCTCTGTGGATGCTGTACACCTTCATCGGCGCCAGCGGCACCCTGTTCTACTCCGGCCTCGTGGGGCTACACGAGCCGGCACTAGCCGGGCGCGTGAACACAACGCTGAACCTGGTGGTGTTCGTCGGCGCCTTCGTTCTGCAATGGGGCATCGGCGTGGTGGTAGAGGCCTGGAGTAGCCCCGGCGAGCCCCTCAGCCCGGTGGGCTACCAGGTGGCCTTCGGCACGCTGGCCGGTCTGCAATTGTTGAGCCTGCTGTGGCTGGTGCGCGGCCTGTGGCGGCAGCACCGATAAGCCCCCGGCGAAGCATTCTCGCTGACCGAGATAAAAATATATATATTTGCTTGCAATATCGTGGAACGTTGTTATATTCGAAGAACTCCACTGCTTTCGCAGAACAAAAACAACAGAGTGGCCGGCAGCCCGTCGCAGGGCGGACACGGTCGCCGAGACAAACCCTCCAGAGGAGATGAGCCATGAAGCTCAAGAACAACCTGTTGAAAACCGTCGCCGCTGGCGCCGCCTTCGCTCTGTCCGTGAGTGCTTTCGCCGAGGAGCGCGTACGCCTCCTCACCGCCCCCACGGGCTCCATCGTCCACACCACCGGTGCCGCCATTGCCAGCGTGGTCACCAAACACACCGATATGACCGTTCTGGCCGCCCCCATGAGCGGCCCCCAGATCTACGTACCCCAGGTGAACAGTGGTCAAGCCGAATTCACCCTGATGAACGCCGCCGATTCCTTCAACGCTCTGCGTGGCGGCACCGGCTATCGCACCCCCTATAAGAACCTGCGCCTGGCCGCCGTGGGCTTCACCAATGAGCTTGGCGTCATCGTCAGCCGTGACTCCGACATTCATAGCCCCGCGGACCTGAAGGGCCGTCGTGTCACTGGTGTGTTCTCCGCCCACAAGACATGCGAGCAACTAGCCACTGCGCAGCTGGCTAACCTAGAACTAACCTGGGATGATGTGCAGGTGGTTCCCGTAACTCACTCCCGCACCGCAGTACAGGCCCTTGCCGATGGCCGTGCCGACGTAGCCATGTGTGTGCCCCTGGGTCAGGCCATCGTGCAGGAAGTCAATGCCACCAAACCGATCCGTTTCCTCAGCCTGAACGACTCCCCTGAAGCCGTGAAGATCACCCGCGAGCACTTCCCCGCCGGCACAATCCGCGCCTACAAAGAAGGCGCCAACGTCGGCGTACTCTCCGACATCAATGTCTGGAGCTACCCCTTCTACCTGATAGCCAACAAGGATACTTCCGAGGACACGGTCTATCAGCTGGTGAAGGCAGTCTACGAGAACGTGAACGAGCTACGCGAGGTCAGCGGTGTATTCAAGCGTTGGATTCCTGAGCAGATGGTAGACGCCGAGCTGACCCTACCGGTTCACGATGGTGCCCGTCGCTTCTATGAAGAGAAGGGCATGTGGAGCGAAGCGGTCGAAGCCTCTCATCTGGAAAATCTAAAAACTGCCCAGTAAGCACTGATCCAAGCGGAGTCCCCACAGATGAAAGAAGAGAAAGTCGAGAACGCCGCCGTTGTGGCGCCCAGCGGGCGCCTGCGCGGTCCCTGGCTGCGGCTGGCCCAGGCTCTGCTGGCCGCCATTCCGGTGTTCGGCATGGCTTATGCCTTCAACGTCAGCTCCTACTTCGGCTATGCCATGTGGGGTCAACAGGCGGCACTGGCGGTGCTGGGCCTGGGCTTGAGCGCGACCTTCCTGCTCAAGCCGGCCGGCAGCGCCATCGTCAGCGAGGACGGCCCCGGCCGTCCTCCCCTCTACGATATATTCCTGGCCGCCCTGGCCATTGCACTGTGTGCCCAGACCGCCGTTCGCTATGAATGGCTGGTGGGCATCGGGTATCTGGGCAGCGGCCAGGAGTATTACTTCAATATCGCCGCGGCGGCTCTGACCCTGCTGCTGGTCATCGAGGCCCTGCGTCGACTGACCGGCTGGGCCATGGTCATCCTGGTGCTGGTGGCCCTCGCCTATGCCCTGGTGGCCGACAAGATGCCCGGCGCCTTCCAGGGCAGCCCCCAGCAGTTCGACTTCTTCCTGGGCTTTTTGCACCTGGACACTTCCGGCATCCTGGGCACGCCGCTGGCCGTGGTGGTCAGCACCGTGATCGCCTACGTGCTGCTGGGCAATGCCCTGTTCCGCCTCGGTGGCGGGCAGATCTTCCTGGATCTGCCGCTGGCGGCCATGGGCCGTTACCGCGGCGGCCCGGCCAAGGCCTCGGTGCTGGCCTCCTCGCTGTTCGGCTCCATTTCCGGCAGCGCCGTGGCCAATGTGGCCACCACCGGCATCGTCACCATTCCGCTGATGCAGCGCACCGGCTACAAGGGTTACCAGGCGGGTGCGATCGAGGCGGTGGGCTCCACCGGCGGGCAGCTGCTGCCGCCGATCATGGGCGCCGCGGCCTTCATCATGGCGGAGTTCCTGGGCGTACCCTACGCCGAGGTAGCACTGGCCGCCCTGTTGCCGGCGATCCTCTTCTACATGGCGCTGCTGGTGCAGATCCATCTGCACGCCGCGCGCAACGGCCACCGGGCACTGACCCGGGAGGAGCGCCCGGACGCCTGGGCCACCTTCAAGCAGCAGTGGCCGTACCTGCTGCCCATCGTGTTGCTGATGCTGCTGCTGTTCGTCTGGCGCTGGCGCCCGGAACAGGCGGGCTTCGCCAGCCTGCTGGCGGTCATCGGCGCCGCGGCCGTCGTCGGTCAGCACTCCATTCGCCCGCGCGCCCTCTACCGGGTGCTGCAGGGCGCCGGGCGCAGCCTGCTGGACATCATCGCCATCACCGCGGCCGCCGGCATCATCGTGGGCGTGCTCTCCACCACAGGGCTGAGCTTCTCGCTGGGGCTGAGCATCGCCGCGGCCGCAGGCTCCATACTGATCGTGCTGCTGATCGTCGCCGCCATCACCGCGATCGTCTTCGGTATGGGCATGCCCACCACCGCGGTGTACGTGCTGATGGCCACCCTGATCGCCCCGGCCCTGGTGGCCGCCGGTGTGGAGCCCATCGCCGCGCACCTGTTCGTGCTCTACTTCGGCGTGCTCTCCATGATCACCCCGCCGGTGTGTCTGGCCTCGTTTACCGCCGCGTCCATGGCCGGCGCGCCTTTTATGCGCACCGGCTGGAATTCGCTGCGCTTCGGGCTGGTGGCCTTCATCGTGCCGTTCATCTTCGTCGCCTCCCCCTCGCTGCTGCTGCAGGGCGATGACTGGGTGGAGACGGTGCTCGCCTTCGGCACCGCCGTGATCGGCTTTCTGATGCTGGCCGCGGCCATGGAAGGTTATCTGTTCGGGATCATCGGTCGCGCCCTGCGGGCACTCTCGCTGATCGGCGGTCTGCTGCTGATCATTCCCGAGAACGGCCGCCTGGTGCCCCTGGGCTTCCACACTGACAAGGTCGGCCTGGTACTGACACTGCTCGCCCTCGCCTGGGCCTGGTGGCAGGGCCGCGCCTACCGCAGTACCGCCGACGCTGTGAAAGCGCACGGCTGACGTTTAACCAGAGGAGAACTTGCCATGAGTGCAATTGAACAAAAGGTCGCCGGGCAAACGTCCGTGCGCGCCGCGGACATGGTGGACAGCCGCCTGGATGAGGGCGTGTTCCGCGTCGATCGGCGCATCTACACCGACGAAGAACTGTTCGAGCAGGAGATGAAACAGATCTTCGAGAACGACTGGGTCTTCCTGTGCCATGAGAGCCAGGTGCCCAACGCCGGTGACTATTACTCCACCTTCATCGGCCGCCAGCCGGTGCTGGTGATCCGCGACAAGGAAGGCAATCTGAACGGCTTCATCAACGCCTGCGCCCACCGCGGCGCGCTGTTGACCGAACGCCGCCAGGGCAACGCCACCACCCTGCGCTGCCGCTTCCACGGCTGGTGCTTCAACACCCAGGGCCGTTGCACCCGGATCAAGAACGAGAAGACCGGCTGGCCGGAAGGCGCCGACAAGGACGAGCGCAGCCTCAAGCCCATCGGCAAGCTGGGCAGCTACCGCGGTTTCGTCTTCGGCAGCCTGAACGCCGACGTGGTGGAACTTGAAGAGCATCTGGGCGAAGCCAAGCCCTTCATCGACCTGATTGCCGACCAGTCCCCCGAGGGCGCCGAGGTGATCGGCGGCCACTCCGACTACGTCATCCGCGGCAACTGGAAGATGCAGGCCGAAAACGGTGTGGACGGCTACCACGTCAGTACCGTGCACCGCGTATTCGCCGCCACCGTGATGCAGCGCGAGGAGCGCGAGGGCCGCGAGGGCACGGCCAAGACCGAGGCCGGGCGCATCGCCGGCATCGTGCCCACCGGCTGCTACGACCTGGACAACGGCCACATGATGATCTGGGCCGGCCGCGCCACCCCGGAAGTGGGCCCCCTGTGGCAGTACCGCGACAAGCTGCTGGAGCGCTTCTCCGAGGACAAGGTGCGCTGGATGCTGGAGCGCGGGCGCAACCTGTGCCTGTTCCCCAACATGCTGCTCATGGACCAGCCCTCCACCCAGATCCGCGTGTTCCGTCCGCTCTCCGTGGACCGCACGCTGGTCACCGTGTACTGCGTCGCGCCCAAGGGCGAGAGCAAGGAAGGCCGCACCGCGCGCATCCGCAAGTTCGAGGACTTCTACATGGTCACCGGCATGGCGACGCCGGATGATCTGGCCGCCCTGGAAGACTGCCAGATCGGCGCCCACGGCGAAGGCTCCCGGTGGACCGACGTCACCCGCGGCCTCTCCAGCATGCAGGAAGGCCCCGACGGCCCGGCGAAGGAGCTGGGCATCAACCCGGTGAGCAGCAACAACGACTGGGACTTCGAAACCCTCTACTACAGCTTCTACCGCAAGTGGCTGAAGCTGATGACCGGCGACAAGAAAGGGGCCTGAACGATGAGCGAGAAACTGCAGCTGTGGGCCGAGGTCAACGACCTGCTGGCCCTGGAAGCCGACCTGATGGACCGCAAGCAGTGGCAGGACTGGGTGAACCTGTACACGGAAGACTCCGTGTTCTGGATGCCCGCCTGGCGCAACGAGGACAGCTTCACCGAGGACCCGGAAACGGAGCTGAGCCTGATCTACCTGCCCAATCGGGGCATTTCGGACCGGGTGTTCCGCTTCTCCTCGGGTGACTCCTACGCCTCCACCCCGCTGCCCACCACCAGTCACACGGTGGGCAGCGTGCGGGTCCTGGACGATGATGGCGAGCACATCACCATCAGCGCCAAGGCGAGCGTGATCACCATGGACCCGCGTACCGGTGTGACTCCCCGAGGCGTGTGGTACGACATGAAGCTGCGCCGGGTGAACGGCGAGCTGAAGATCGCCTACAAAAAGGTCACCATGCTGGAGAAAACCATCGACGGCACAGTAGATGTCTACAACGTCTGAGGAGACGCCCATGCTCGCACTTTGCAAGATCGCACCCCAGACGGACGGCCTGGAAGTGAGAGAAGTCCCGATGCCGAACCCCGGCGCCGGCGAGCTGCGGCTCAAGGTCAAGCTCGCCGGTGTCTGCGGCACCGATATGCACATCTACCACTGGGCGCCTCGCATGGCGCGGCGCATGGTGCTGCCCAGGATACTAGGCCATGAAGTCTGCGGTATCGTCGAGGCCGTGGGCGAAGGTGTGAGCGGCTTTGCCCTCGGCGACCAGGTCAGCCTGGAGAGCCACATATCCTGCGGCCAGTGCCGCCCCTGCATGCTCGACCAACGCCACCTGTGCGAACACACCACCTACCCGGGCATCGACGTGGACGGCGGTTTCGCCGACTACGTGGTGGTGCCCGCCAGCATCGCCTGGAAGAACCCGGAAGGCTTCCCCGCCGAGCGCTCGGCGATGATGGAGCCCTTCGGCATCGCCGTGCACGCCTGCCACGAGGGCACCGGCGTTTCCGGCCAGACCGTGGTGGTCAATGGCTGCGGACCCATCGGCCTGATGGCCGTGGGGGTGGCGAAAGCACTGGGTGCGCGCAAGGTCATCGCCTGCGATCTCAACCCGCTGCGCCTTGCCAGCGCCGAGCGCATGGGCGCCGACGTGCTGGTCAACCCCGGCAAAGGCGGTGATCTGGTGAAGGAAGCCCGCGCCCAGACCCGGGGCGAGGGCGTGGACGTGGCCATGGAGTTCAGCGGCTCCGAGCCCGGCCTGCGGGCCTCGCTGGAGTCGCTGCGCCGGGGCGGGGATTATCGCCTGATTGGCGCCCCCTCCCACCCGGTTGAGCTGGACCTGACCCAGTGGCTGCGCACCGGCCCGACCATCCGCAACATCCACGGCCGGCGCATCTGGCGCAGCTGGCAGCAGGCGGTGGATCTGATCGACGCCGGCCTGGTGGACCTGGATCCGCTGGTCTCCCACGTGATCCCGCTCAAGGACGCCCGCGAGGCCTTCGAGCTGGTAATCCGTGGCGAGGCAGTCAAGCCGCTGCTGGCCATGAACGATTGAAGGAGGGAGCAAGCCCATGGGTCTGCCCAAGTACAACATCACCTGTGTCTTCGAAGACGGCGCCACCACGCGCTTTGAGGCCACCGCCATAGACACTGTCTACACCGCGGCGCTGCGCAGCGGCCTGAACCTGGAGACCGACTGCCGGGAAGGGGCCTGCGGCGTGTGCATGGCCCACTGCAACGAGGGCGAGGGCGATATCGGCGATATCAGCGACGAGGCCCTCACCCCGGAGCAGGAAGAGGAAGGCTATGTGCTCACCTGCCAGTTCCGGCCGCAGTCGGACCTGGTGCTGGAGTTCGGCTATCCGCTCTCCCTGCTGAAGAAGGAAGTGGCCACGCTGAACGCCAAGGTCGAGGCCCTGGAGCCGGTGGCCGATGCGGTGATGCGCCTGGCGCTTTCCACCGAGGACAAGGCCCCCGCCTTCCTGCCCGGGCAGTACATGAACATCACCATCCCCGGCACGGCGGAGGCGCGCAGCTACTCCTTCGCCAACCCGACGGCCGAGCCCGGCAAGATGGAATTCTTCATCCGTCTGCTGGAGAAGGGCGCGATGAGCGACTACCTGCGGGATCGCGCCGCCGTGGGCGACGAAATCCAGCTGCAGGGCCCCTACGGACAGTTCTTCCTGCGCAAGCCCCGAGCGGGTCATGTGCTGATGATCGCCGGCGGCACGGGGCTTGCCCCCATGCTGAGCATGCTCGAAGAACTCGCCGGCCTGGACGAGCGCCCGCAGGTCACCGTGCTCTACGGCGCCAACCAGCCGGGCGAGCTGTTCGGCCGAGAGCGCATCGAGGCCTACGGCGACTGGGTGCAACTGCAGCGCATCGTGGTCGCCGGTGATGACAACTGGGACGGCCCCACCGGCTTCGTCACCGATCTGCTCAACACCGACACCCTGCCGGACGCCGCCGCCACCGACGCGTACCTGTGCGGCCCGCCGCCCATGATCGAGGCCGCCCAGAAGGCACTGGCCGAACGTGGCGTGCCGGCTGATCGGGTATTCGCCGAGAAGTTCCTGCCATCGGGGACCTAACCAAGCATTCCGAACTGGAGCGCCTTTTCTCGCTGGATGGTCGCACAGTTCTGGTCACGGGGGCGACCCGAGGCACCGGCCTAGGGCTTCACCTAGGCCGGTGCCCATGTGGTGCTCAACGATGTACGGTCCGATGACCTGGAGCAGGGCGGCGAAAGCGCTGCGTGCGAAAGGTCTGTCGGTCTCGACCAGCGCCTTCGATGTGGTCGACGAGCAGGCCGTGACCGAGGCCATCGTCGGTCACGCGCACAGTCTGGATATTCTGGTCAACAATACCGCCGTCCAACAACGCCGCGGCTACGGGTGGATTATCAATATCGCCTCGATTGTGGGCCGCCAGGGCAAGTCGCAACTCGCCTGTAATCCCCCCATTTTTAACCGCTCATTTGAGTAGAGGTTAAGCTGCCTTACGCAGTCTGGAAGGTGGAACTCCTCCAATAGCCGTGTTCGGTCGTTCGTTGTTGTACTGCCTTGCCAGAAGCTGAGCATGGGCAATGCTTTCGAACTGATGCAAATCCAGCCATTCATGCCGTGCGGTTCGATTGAAGCGCTCGATGTAGGCATTCTGAGTGGGCTTGCCGGGCTGAATGTAGATCAGCGTTATCCGGTTTCTGTTGGCCCAGTCTATTAATGACTGTGAGATATACTCTGGCCCATTGTCACAGCGAATGGCGGCGGGCTTGCCACGCCATTCAATGACCTGATCCAGAGCACGAATCACCCGCAGTGCGGGTAATGACAAGTCGACTTCGATGCTCAGTCCTTCCCGGTTGTAGTCGTCGATCACATTGAAGGTCCGGAACGTCTTACCGCTGACTAGTTGATCACTCATGAAGTCCATTGACCAGACCTGGTTCGGTGCCGTCGGAACATCCAGCTCGCCCGGATAATCCCGCTGGATTCGTCGACGTGGCTTGATGCGTAGGTTCAGCTCCAGCTCCCGATAAATACGATACACGCGCTTATGGTTCCAGGTGTAGCCCTTCACATTGCGCAGATACAGGAAGCACAGACCAAAGCCCCAGCGTTTGTGGGTCTGGGTAAGGCGCAATAGCCAGTCAGCCACCAGAGCGTTCTCGCCACTGAGCTTTGCCTGGTACCGATAGCAGGTCTCGCTGATGCCATACACCATGTAGTGGCATAGTGGATCTGGCCACCTGATTTTGAGTGCATGATCACTCACATAATGAATCAGGTGAAGACAATGGCGAAAACTAGAAACTTCAGTCCGGAATTTCGTTTGGAGGCAGCCCAACTGGTGGTCGACCAAGGATACACAGTAAAAGCTGCCTGCGATGCCATGGGTGTCGGTAAATCCACCATGGAGTACTGGGTCCGTAAACTTCGTTCCGAACGGGCTGGCAAAGCGCCCAGAGGCGAGGCCCTGACCACAGAGCAGCGTGAGATTCAGGAACTGAAGCGCCGCCTTCGTCGGGCGGAGGAAGAGAAAGAAATCTTAAAAAAGGCTACGGCTCTCTTGATGTCGGACTCCCTGAGCAATTCTCGATAATCGAGCGACTTGAAGAGAGCCATGCGGTGCAGCGCCTGTGTCAGGTGTTTGGGGTGCATCGCAGTAGCTATCGGGCATGGCGTGACCGGGATAGAACGCCCTGTGAGGCTGAGCAAGCGCTCCAGGAGCAGGTTATCGAGGCACACGAGACCAGCAATGGTTCAGCTGGGGCACGAACGATTGCCAGCATGGTGACACAGGCCGGAATACCGCTGAGCCGGTACCGTGCCAGCCGACGGATGAAGCAGCTGGGACTGGTAAGTACGAAGCCGCCAAGCCACGGTTACAAGAAGGCCGATCAGCCGCACCTGGATATTCCAAACCTTCTTGACCGGGAGTTCGGCGTAGAGGAGCCCAATCAAGTATGGACCGGAGACATCACCTATCGTGTGCCCGGAGTCCAGGGCGAGCATGGAAGCTCAAATGGACCACGAGTCTATCTGGAATATTGAACCGGTGCTTCATGAGGAAGTAACGAACCAATCCCACCTACTGTGAGGGTGGTGAGCCTGAGCGGCAGTGAC